>NZ_JBDSMB010000049.1:0-2047 GCF_039916025.1 Flavobacterium sp. | reverse complement strand
TCGGCTAACAATGCAATGCAACCGACCACCCTAAAACAGTGAGATAAAGTTTAAAATTATGATACCTGAAAAAATACAAGCACTGTTTGACTTCATAGATTATTTAGACCAAAGAAAGTCAGAATTTATTGATAAATACCTTCCGTTGTGTGACGAATTAAGCAAACTAGACATTCAAAGGTCAAAGTTGAAACCCAAAGGAAACTACATTGATAAACAGAACTATGATGAAATACAAAAGACTATAAATGAAAAGTTTCAACCAATTACACAAAACATTTATATTCCTGTTTTAAATAGGTTGAAAGAGCTAAAAATATGGTCTGGCGATGATGTTTACACAAGCATTTGGAATAATAATATTTCAGCAATTTATGAGTTTAGAGAGAACTTTGAAACCGAAGACATTCCAAAGGTAATAGCTTATAAACAGAAGTATTTGCGTTTTAGGAAGGACACAAATAGTAATTTTCTTTGCTTGCAATTTGTTTTTAGCAATTTAGATGAGATTTTTAAAGACCTATTTGATTTTTTCAAAGACACAACCGAAAATGAATTCGAGAGTTTCGAGACGAAAATAGTAGAGGTTAATAGTATCGCAGATGCCGTAAAAGGATTTGTAGATAATAAAGGTAAGAATGTGAAATATTCAATACCTAAACAAAGTCTTTTTGATTATCAGAATGTAAAACAGTATTTACCTCAACCGCCTAATATAAAAAACGAAATAATCATGGGACACAAAATTGAAGTTGGCGACATTACCGGTAATTCTGGACAAATAATTATTGGTAATGAAATTAAGATATTTGACTCACTTAATGGCAAAAAAGAAACTGCTGATAAAATATCAGATTTGATTGAACTCATCAGACAAGAACAAAGTGTAGACACCATCCAAAAGCAAACCTTAATTACAAATTTTGACAAAGTCAAAGAGGAAGTTTTGGAAGAAAAGCCAGACAAATCAAAAATTTTCAAATGGCTATCCGCTACAAAAGGAATTTTGGAGAATTTAGTTTTAACTCATCATATTACAGAAGCTGTTCATTGGGTTTACAATAATTTAAATTTTCTTATTCATTAGATTTTCAAGTGAGGTGAAGCACATGCAGCTAACAATGCGCCATGCTACCAGCTTCCATTTTATTTTACACATTGCGTGGATGAAAATATTTTGAAATTAAAAAAATCCCCCCGCCCTGGTTCGTGTCTCACGAACCTCTACATGGGGAAAAGCGGCTCAATAAACCTTTAACTTTTTACCGGCAACGGCTCTCACCAGGCCATGCGCATAGCCGACGACGTTGCCTGCTCGATTCCACCACATCAAAAAGCAATATCAGAAAATCTGCAACAAAGCATCCTGATAGTGTAGATGACGTAATCTACAAAGACACCTCCATGAAGCTCGCCCTCGACGCCTGCAGCAAGCAACGGCCGTCAAAAATTCATTTCCTGGCATTCGGTAAAAGCCAGCGGTATGCGTATTAATTAATATGTTTTACAAGCTAAATAAAAGTTAGTTTGTAATGATAGTGGCATTGCCGCATCTTACAATGATTCTAACGAATCAGTGCGCCGATGATTTTCCACGATTCATACAACTCGCTGCCTCGTGTAATTACGTAAATACAAACGTTAGCTGTAATTATAAAAGGTTCAACTATTGGGAATGCCAACAAGGCTAAATATCACTTGCGATTATTGCTTCTTAATTTCTAGGTTACCTTCGTAGTAGTAGAGTGCTGAGGTTGGAATATCAGGTGTTCGGTTCCACAGCCTTCCAACCGTTCCAGAAGGAAAACTAATCGTCCAGGTTAATTCTGAAGTTCGGGAAACAATCGGCCGGGTAGACCCAGCAGCGTTAATTCTTGGGTCCCCCCAAACAGTGCCATTTCCGAATATCAGACTATCTCCGAATAACAGACCATAAAATTCGCTGCAGTCTGAATTACAAAAGCGAACTTCCGCCGACTTAGGCGAGAGTGAAGAACCGATAGCCATATCAGTAAAGCTATTTATAGTTGAAGTCAATGGTTTCGAA
>NZ_JBDSMB010000048.1:0-46724 GCF_039916025.1 Flavobacterium sp. | reverse complement strand
CTGTATAGGTTCTTGTTTGTGAACGAGAACATCCATTAGAAGACACAGCGCCTAAGGCAGAAGTGATTGATGGTGTACCACAGGCATCTGTTGCGATTGCAACTCCTGCCGCAGGAACTCCTGCTGGATTACATCCTAATGCTGCTCCCGGAGGACAGAATGTGAATTCCGGTGCAGTAGTATCAACTGTCCATGTGAATAATTGAGTACAGGTTGAACTGTTACCGCAAGCATCTGTTGCAGTGTATGTTCTTGTTTGTGAACGACCACATCCATCAGAAGACACAGCACCTAAAGCAGAAGTGATTGACGGTGTACCACAGGCATCTGTTGCGATTGCAACTCCTGCTGCAGGAACTCCTCCCGCTGGGTTACATCCTAATGCTGCTCCCGGAGGACAGAATGTGAATTCCGGTGCAGTAGTATCAGCTGTCCATGTGAACAATTGAGTACATGTTGAACTGTTACCACAAGCATCTGTTGCTGTATACGTTCTTGTTTGTGAACGACCACATCCATCTGAAGAAACAGCGCCTAAAGCTGAAGTAATCGATGGTGTACTACAATTATCTGTTGCAGTTGCAACTCCTGCCGCAGGAACTCCCGCTGGGTTACATCCTAATGCTGCTCCTGGAGGACAGAATGTAATTTGTGGTGGCGTTGTATCATTAACAGTAACTATTTTAGTACAAGTAGAAGAACAGTTTGCCGCATTACTTAAAATTAAAGTAAGGGTAAAAGTTTGTCCACAAACGCTACCAGCATTAACGGTTACATTTTGTTGATTAGCTACTCCTGAAATAGTGCCATTTCCGACAATAGACCATGCATATGTTAATCCAGCTCCTGCCGGACCAGAATATCCAATTGAAGTTGTACTTGGACAAACCGAATCAATACCTGTTATAGAACAAGTTGGAGAATTGACTACAGTAACAATTGTAGGCAGACCAATTACTGCCGTACATAATGACGTCGTATTTGTCGCTAAGACATGGTAACTTCCTGCGGGAAGACCTGACCACGTGAGTGTTCCTCCGGTTCCTAACTGTGCTGCTTGCACATTACTACTATCTGAATCCAATACTAACTGATAACTAACTCCGGTCTCAGAACTAGCCATTGTGATAGTACCTGTATTTGGTGAAGAAGAACAATAAGAACCTCCTATTAAAGTTTTATCAAGAGGAACAGAGCCAAATCGTCCTCCTGCAAAATCTTCTAAAGTTGAATTTAATGATTGAGATTGTCTTGTTTCAATTATAAAAGTACCCAAACAAACACTTAAATTAAAATTAATGCTTGTTAAATCTATGAAACCTTCAAAAAATGAATTCTCAGGATAAGTATTAGCAGCACCAGCTTTTGGAGTATAACCCCATGCCAGTGGTGAATTGACTACAGTAGAATTTACACGAGCATCAAGTCCTGATGTAGGTAAAGGAATTGGTGTTGGATTAAGAGTTCCATTAGCACCCCCATCCCATCTAAAAGCCTGTATCTGAGCTACAGATCCCCCATTAACGAAATGGCTAATCATTAGAATATCTCCATCGGTATGGTCTCCACTAAAGCTACCATTTACTAGTTTCGCAACGCTACCTTGAAGAAGCCAAAACCCGATAGCTGAATCCCCATTATTGGAATATCTGTCAGCAAAGAAATACAATATATTACCATCTAAATAATAACCCCCATTGGCGATATTATTTTTATCATTGGAACTATTGGTTTGCCAACCCCAACTACTAATAGGATTGATGTCTTTTGACCCTCCTCCTTGCCAGATATCATCAGATGGATTTGTTGGATCAATTATCCTAGCCTTTATTCCTCCTGGAAGGGCTAGAGTATTGAACCAATCACTTGGATCTCCATCCAATGTAATCTGTGCAGATGAAATGTTAGAAAATAAAAAAAGCACGAATAACATAATAATGCTAATCATACCTTTGCTTTTTATACTGCCTCTGTTATCAGGGCAACAACAATCTGTGGTGTTTGATTTAGAAAAATCAAGCTTAAGACCACTTTCTCCTTGTGTGACATCATAACTGTCACAACAGGGAAATCCTAGAAATTGTAGTAATGTACTTTTTTTCATAATGTTAAGTATTTAAAGTAATACCACATCACGAATAGGTTGGGTTAGTATTTTTGGGGGTGATTAAAAGACTTGAAAATCAAATTATTTAACCAATCAAATCAGAGTAGATTTTAAAAGGGATGATAAAATTATATAGAATTATAAATAAACGTTAAAAAAAGCGTAAGTTTTCTACGAACAAAACGTTTTAATCGACTAACTGCACAAAACCAAATAAAAATTAAGGCACATTTAACGTAATTATTGGTTTTTATTAACTAAATTATGTTAAAAACTTTGAATAATCTATTGTTAAAATAGTCATCATAAGCACATTGACTTTGCAATATCCAAAAATAAAAAAAAGATTAAATTCAAGATTTAATCCTTTAGTTTTCAAAATATTTAGCTAACCTATTTGGTTAAAAATTTGGACTTGAAACAGACCTCTACTTTAAATCCTTTTTGTAGGTTCTTCTTCTTTTAAAGGTAACCGGATCAAAGTGTTTCCACATGTTGTGAATGGCGTGATTGTCTTCTAATTCGGGAGTTCGGATGCAGTTTTGAATTCCCTTTTCTTTGAAAGTTGTGTAGTATTCATTAAAGATGATTGCCGTAACTCCTTTACTTTGGTATTCCGGGTCAATACCTATCAAATAGAAAAGCACTTCTTTGCTTTCTTTTTTTGCTTTAAGCAGATGATAGAATCCGAAAGGAAACAACTTGCCTTTGGCTTTTTGCAATGCTTCCGAAAAACTTGGCATCACTATACTAAAAGCAACCATATTATCATCTTTATCCATTACGAACTTAATATATTCCGGATTGATAAAACTTATATATTTCTTTTTGAAATACTCTTTCTGAACATCCGTAACCGCAACAAAAGAAGATAAGTCTGCATAAGATGCATTAAACAAGTCAAACATCTTATCCACATAAGGCAGGATATCTTTTGTCTTTGTAAAATTAAGCGCATTCAATTGGTACCTTCTTTTTACCAATTCATTTGGCTTGACAAAAAATTCGGTTTTTACATTAGAAAAAGGAAATCTGTTTTCGAGATATTCTTTCTCTTTTACATAACCCAGTTTTTCCAAATGAGCTGCATAATATGGAAAATTATACCACGTAATCATCGAACCAATTTCATCAAAGCCTTCGGTAAGCACTCCAACTTTATCCAAATTTGAAAAACCCATTGGTCCTTCAACGTATTCTAAATTGTTCTTTTTACCCAATTCATATACTTTCTCAAGCAAAGCTTTAGTCACTTCAATATCATCGATAACATCCCACCAGCCAAAACGCACTTTCATTTTTTGCTGGTCATTGACTTCATCCCAATTGATAATGGCCGCAATTCTGCCCACAACCTTATTATCCTGGTAAGCCAAATAGAAATTTGCCTCAGCAGAAGTAAACGCCGGATTTTTAGTTTTATCAAAAGTATCCAACTCGTCATTGATTAACGGCGGAACCCAATACCGATGGTTTTTATATAAGGCAAACGGAAACATGACAAACTCTTTGAGGAGTTTCGGAGTATTGGCTTCAATTATGGTAATCATTATTTGGTCTTTTCTAATTCTACTTCGTCTTTACGTTTTTTACCTTTATCTTTTTTAGATTTTTTGTCTTTCTTATCTTTCTTATTATCGCCTTTTACTCTTTTGTAATTTGTTTCATAATTGCTGTCAAAACGCCAGGCCATCCCAACATTTGCTAAAAGCAAAGAAGGTGTATCTTTCACATTTTTACTAAAAGAAGCATCCAATTGAATGTTTTCACGAACCAGATAAGCAGCACCAAGCCTGAAAACAGTATCAGCATACCAATCACTTTTATAGCCCTGGAATTCTAAAAATCCTGACCAACGCATATTAAATCCTCTTGTCATTGTGGAAATAATCCCCAAAGTCGGGTAATCAGTCATGTACTTATCGGCGATAATATTGTTGACCCAAACCCATTTGCTTCCAAAATGATGCTGAGTTATGACCATTATTTTCGGGCTTACGGTTCTATCTGTCGGAAACGTAAACGGATTAGTTCCAATATTAAAATTAACTCCGGCATAAACCGCAACTGCTGGAATAAATTGCTTCCAGTGAAACTTGTGATTGGCTTTCCAGCTCAACAAATTTGGTTTGTCCTGTTTGATAAACGGATCATAAACCAGGTATTTTGCGCCAACGGTGATTTGCTTAAATCCGCCACGCGTATCCTGAATTAAGGGTGCTTTATACCAATCATATTGATATTGTGTGTTTAACGTAAATTCAAACTGATCAAAGAAAGCGCCATATCTTACATCGATTTCAGTTCCAAAACCATTTGCTTCATAACGTGCTAAATTATGCTCTTCCTTAACACCATACAAACCGGCTTCCGCCTGAATTACTGTTTTACCAACTGAAAATGCGGACATCGATTCGCCCGGTCTGTTGGAATTAATAATGTCTGTATATTGTGCATATTGAGTAGCCGAAATCAGCAAAAAGGCAGCCACAAGAAATGTTTTCATATTCATCATACGTCAGGAAATTTAAGCGTTACAACTTAGTCTTTCAAAAGTAGTATAATTTATTATTTATTTAAGAAGTCAAAGCGATTTTTAAATTGTGGAATTTAGTATTTTTGACAAAAATTATTTATTCAATGGAAACTGCATCTTTTCAGGGAATTCTGGACACTCTTTTATTCATTATCGTTTTCTATTACGTAATGAAGTTTTTAGCGCGTTTGTTTTTACCTGTTATTGCCAAAAAAGTAGTTGAAAAAGCATCACAGCAATTTCAACAACAGCAAGAAAATTATCAAAACCAAAATACCACTCAAAAGCAAACTGTCGAAAAACCAAAAGAGAAAAAAATCGTTGGTGACTACGTTGATTTTGAAGAAATAGAATAACTTCGTTTTAAGTTTTAACAAAAACTATCAACCGACAACCGACAACCAAATTACATGAAGCAACTTCAAAAGCTCTATCCGCATCTATTAGCCATCATTGGTTTTATCATTATCTCATTAGTTTACTTCTATCCTATTATCCAGGGCAAAAAAATATACCAATCCGATATTGCGAAATATACAGGAATGGCAAAGGAGCAAATTGATTTCAGAGCCGAAAATCACACCGAACCCTATTGGACGAATTCCTCTTTTGGTGGAATGCCAACCTATCAGTCGGGCGCAAATTACCCGAATGATTATATCGGAATGCTGGATAATGCTATCCGTTTCCTGCCTCGTCCTGCCGATTATTTATTCCTTTATTTCTTAGGATTTTATGCACTGATGCTGGTTTTTAGAGTCGACCCGTTGAAAGCATTTTTTGGAGCACTTGCATTTGGATTATCAACGTATCTGATTGTCATTATTGGCGTCGGACACAATGCCAAAGCACATGCTATTGGCTATATGCCTTTTGTTGTTGCAGGTTTTATACTGGTTTTCAGGAAACGATATTTGCATGGCGGAATCCTAACAATGCTTGCCGTTGCGCTTGAAATCACAGCCAATCACTTTCAAATGACTTACTATTTGTTGATGCTTTTGATAGTGATGAGTTTCTTCTTTATATACCAGCTTATACAGGAAAAGGATTTAAAATCTTTGCCAAAAATCATTGGAACATTTGCTGTTGCTGTAATTTTAGCCGTTGGTGTTAATGCTACGAGTATATTGGCAACCAAAGAATACGCTGATTTTAGTACGCGTGGCAAAAGCGAATTACAGTTCAATGCCGATGGTTCTAAAAAAGAAAGCAACATCGCAATGGACAGAAGCTATATCACCGAATATAGTTATGGCATTGTAGAAAGTCTGAATTTGTTTTCTCCACGATTATTCGGTGGTGGGAACAACGAAAAGCTAACCGAAGATTCACATGTTTATAATTTCATGCTCAACTATGGCGCATCGCCGCAGGAAGCTCGCGAACTTACCGATAATTATGCTGTAACCTATTGGGGCGATCAACCTCAAGTGGCATCACCTGCTTATATTGGCGCTGTCGTTTTCTTCCTTTTTGTGTTGGCATTATATCATGATAAACGCAAAATAAAATATGCTTTTTTTGCCGGAGCCATTTTCTCTTTATTGCTTTCATGGGGAAAGAACTTATCAATCCTGACAGATTTCTTTATCGATTATGTTCCGATGTATGACAAGTTCAGAGCGGTTTCTTCAATTCAGGTTTTGCTCGAATTATGTGTGCCTGTTTTAGCGATTATGGGTTTACAGTCTTTCTTTACCGATGAAGAAAACCGTTGGAAAAGCTTATGGAAAACCGGAGCTACAACTTTTGGAATTATAGTATTGCTGTTTGTATGTAAAAGCATGTTCAACTTTGTGGGCGAAATTGACCACCAATTAGTAGACGCACTTAAACAACATCCTGACAAAGCATTTGGCACACAATTTATTGATGCGCTTAAAGAAGACCGAAAAGATTTATATTCTGCCGATTTATTGCGTTCGGGATTTTTGATTGCCATTACGTTTGGTGCTCTTTATATGTATATCAAAAATAAACTGGCAGCTAATACTGCCGTGATTTTGGTTGGGATATTTATGGTGGGTGATTTGTTCTTTGTTGACAAAAACTATCTAAGCAACGATGGACAACAATTCAGAAGTGCTCAGGAAGTTAATATGCCATACCAACCAACACAAGCCGATTCGCTGATACTTCAGGACACAACCAACTTCAGGGTTTATGAATTAGCAGGTGGCATTTATAGTCCACGCTCGTCTTATTTCCATAAATCGATTGGTGGTTATAGTGCGGTTATGCCAAGACGTTTTAAAGAAGTTTATGAGCATCATTTCGAAAGAAGCATGGGCGATTTGGGAAGCATTATCGATCCACAAACACTTTCGCTTAAAGCAAGTATTCCTGTAATAAATGCATTCAACATTAAGTATTTAATAGTTGGTACCGAAAAAGGCGATATTCCAATTGTGAATCCGTTTCATAATGGCAATGCCTGGTTTGTAAAAGAATTGAAGGAAGTGAACTCAGCCGATGAAGAAATCAATGCATTAGGCAAAATTGAAACCAGAGATGTTGCGATTTTCAGAACTGAACCTTTAACAAAAGGCATCAATAAAGGCACAAGAAAATTTACAGCCGATAGTACAGCTACAATTAAATTGGATTTATACAAACCAAACCATTTGATTTATACTTCTAATAATGTTAATGATGGGTTCGCAGTATTCTCTGAAATCTATTATAAAGATGGTTGGAAAGCTACGATTGATGGAAAAGAAAGTTCAATTTTCAAAGTAGATTACACTTTACGTGGAATGGATATCCCAAAAGGAAAACACACTATCGAATTCAAATTTGACCCTCAAGTTGTAAAAACAGGAAGCTTGATTGCGTTGTTCAGTTCGATTGTGATGTTCTTAGTAATTATTGGTGGCGTTTATTTAGAAGAAAGAAGCAAGAAAAAAGAACAAAGAAAATAGAAAAAAATTATTCGTGCATTCGTGGCTAAACAACTAAACTCAATTTGGAACCAAAGAAACTCTTAATCATCACCTATTATTGGCCGCCAGCCGGTGGTCCCGGAGTACAGCGTTGGTTAAAGTTTGTCAAATATTTACCCGAGTTCAACATTCAGCCGATTGTTTATATTCCCGAAAACCCAACCTATCCAATTATTGATAACGATTTGGAAAGTGAAGTTTCGGACAAAGCGATTATCATCAAAAACAAAATCTTCGAACCTTATGGTTTAGCATCCTTTTTTGGCAAATCCAAAACCAAAAAAATCAGCTCCGGAATTATTCCGAATCAAAAGAAACAATCTTTTTTAGAAAAGACTTTGCTGTGGGTTCGCGGCAATCTTTTTATTCCCGATGCACGTTTTCTATGGGTAAAACCTTCTGTAAAATATCTGAAAAAATATATCGAAGAAAACAATATCGACACGATTGTAACTTCCGGACCGCCGCATAGTCTGCATTTAATTGGTTTGCAATTAAAAAAAGATTTAAACATAAAGTGGTTCGCCGATTTCCGTGATCCTTGGACAACTATTGGGTATCACAAAGCTTTGAAATTATCAGCTTCCGCAGAAAAGAAACACAAAGCTTTAGAAAAAGAAGTTTTGAATTCCGCCGACACAATTATCGTAACCAGCAAAACTACCAAAACTGAATTTCAGGCGATAACTTCAAAACCAATTGAAGTTATCACGAATGGTTATGATATCGAAAAAATTGAGAAACAAACTCTAGACGAAAAGTTCACTTTGGCGCATATTGGTTCATTTTTATCTGAAAGAAATCCAAGGATTTTGTGGAAAGCATTAAAGGAACTCATAAAAGAAAATAAAGATTTTAAAAACGATTTCCGTTTGAAACTGATTGGCGCGACAAGTCAGGAAGTTTTGGATACGATTACCGAATTCAAACTCAATGATTATGTTCAGAATCTCGGCTATGTTTCGCATCAGGAAGCAGTTGAACATCAAAGAAAATCTCAGGTTCTATTGTTAATAGAAATCAATTCATCAGCTACAAAAAGTATTATTCCCGGGAAACTTTTTGAATATATGGTTTCCGAAAGACCAATTATTGCCATTGGCCCTGAAGATTCCGATTTTGCCGAAATCATTACCTCAACCAATACCGGTGTTTTCTTTACTTATGACGAAAAAGAAAAACTAAAAGCATTACTTTTGAAATACTATCTGGAATATCAAAATCAAAATTTGAAAGTAAATGCCGTTGGTTTGCAACAATATTCCAGAAAAAATTTGACAGCGCAATTGGCAAAACTCATAACTCATAACTCATAACTCTAAAATGGGCATCGTCCAAAGGCAATCCATTAAAAACACCATCATCACGTTCCTTGGATTTGGAATTGGTGCCATTAATGCGTTGTTTTTATATACTAACTTTCTAGGAAAACTGCATTACGGAATTGTAGCCACCGTGCTTTCGGGCGCGAATATCATGATGCCGCTGATGGCTTTTGGCGCACAAAACACACTAATCAGATTCTTTTCATCCTATAAAAATCAGAAAGAGCGCGATGAGTTTTTAACGTTCATTTTATTTCTTCCATTGGCTTTGGCTATTCCACTTGGATTGGGATTTTACTTTTTCTATGACAACATTTCACACAGCTGGATAAAAGAAAACCCAACGCTCGAACCGTTCTTTTGGCTTATTCCCGTAATTGGATTATTCATGGCGTATTTCGAAGTGTTTTATGCCTGGGCAAAAGTCCACATGCAATCCGTAATTGGAAATTTTATCAGCGAAGTGTTGGTGCGTTTGATTGTGATGGGGTTACTTATTGGAGTCCATTTTAATTGGCTGGCAAAAGACACTTTTGTCTATTGTGTGGCTCTCGCCTATTTTGCGCAATTAGTCGGAATGAAATTGTATGCGATTTCGGTGAAAATGCCTGTCCTGCGATTGGTCATTCCAAAGAATGTTAAAGAAATAATTCAGTATTCATCATTCATTATTGTTTCGGGCGGTGTTGCCGTGATGCTTGTCGATTTTGACAAAGTAATGATTCCGCAATACAAAGACATTGGTCAAAATGCCTTGTATGCTGTGGCGATATTTATCTCGACAGTAATTGCAGTACCAAGTCGCGCCATGACACAAATCATCGCACCGATTACCGCCAAACTAATGGTCGAAAAGAAACACGATGAACTTAACGATTTGTATAAAAAGAGTGCTATCAATCTGCAGGTTATTGGCGGATTTATCATGATACTCATTTTTGTAAACATCAAAGAAATGTATCATCTGATTCCGAAAGAATATAGCGGTGGAATTCTGGTTGTTTTCCTAATTGGATTATCCAAATTCTACGATGTTTTGCTTGGAAATAATAATTCGATCATTGTCAATACGAAACACTATCGCACTGTTTTACTATTCGGAGTTTTCACTGTTGTATTGATGATTGTTCTGAACATGATTTTTATTCCGATGTACGGCATCGAAGGTTCTGCTTTTGCGACTTTGATTACGGTAATGATTTACAACACAATCAAACTTTTGTTTGTCGTAAAGAAAATGGATTTGTATCCGTTTACTATTAAAACCCTCGAATCGCTTGGCATCTTAGCGGTTTGTTTCCTGTTGTTCTACTTTTGGGATTTCCCTTTTCACACGATTATCAATATCGGATTGAAATCTATTTTGGTTGGTGCTTTGTATGTATATTTGAATTACAGATTAAAAATCTCCGAAGATATCAACACCATCATTAAAACAAACCTGAAAAAAGTGAAGTTATAATTTTGACGCAACTATAAGTAATTTTTTGTGTCTCTAAATAAAAAAACATGATACATACTTTAAAAAAAATTAGCATTTTATTTTTACTCGTAATTATGGCTGGCTGCGAATCTGATAAGTCAACTCAAATTACTGCCGACTGTCTTCCAACAAGTTTACAAAATGGTATCATTGCATTTTACCCATTTAGTAATGGTTCCCTAAACGATCATTCAGGAAACAGTTATAATCTGACAAATACTTCAACAGCTGCATCCGGAGCTGACAGAGCAGGAAATCCTAATTGTGCTTTTAATTTTGTAGCTGCTAATAGCGATTTTCTTAAATATACAAACCCAACATTTATTAATGATTTTCAAACTTTGCCATTTTCAATTTCACTTTGGTACAAAAGCCTTTCTTCATCAAATGGTGATTTTGAACTTTTAATTGGTAGAGACACTCCTCTTCATTGCCCTGACACTCAAGGTCAGTGGTCCGTTGCTCTTTATGATTTACGAAATCCTGTATTTGGAATTAATGAATATAGCCTTTGGTATGATGTAACAGCAATAGCTACTCAATGGAAACATCTTGTAGTTACTTGTCAAGGCACCGATTTAAAACTATACATAAATGGCACCTTAACAACACAAACTGCAAACACAGGTTGTGGTGGTACAAGCTTCCCAACAACAAATACCGGTGATTTATTTTTAGGAGACAATTTCACTGGTTTGCTAGATGATGTAATTATTTATGACCACATTCTAACACCAACAGAAATAACCCAGCTATATAATTTACCTGCTTGTTGTGAATAAAACTATTGCTTAAGGTTTTATGCTTTTTTCATGAGTTAAAGTAAATAAAACCAAACTATTTACTGAATATATTTTCGTAAATTCGTAATCCAAAAATTAATCAACCAATCTCATGAAAAAATCCTTTGCTGCACTTATTGTATTGCTAACCATTACATTCGTTAGTTGTAATTCTCCAAAAAAAGAAAACAACGACAACACAGACAACACCGACACAAACTTCTCATCTTTTGAAACTAAATTTTTAGATGCTTACTGGAAACAATATCCTTCGGGTTCTATAGCGCAGGGTTATGGCAAATATTATGATAAACTGGTTGTGCCAAATTCGGCTGCGTTTGCCGATAATGTCAGTTTTTCTAAAAAATGGTTAGCCGATTTAAATGCTTTGGATTATGATCAACTAAGCGACAACAACAAGATAAGTTCCAACATCATCAAAAACCAATTGGAAAGCGATATTTGGTACATCACAGTTTTCAAACAACAGGAATGGGATGCTTCTGTTTACAATATCAGCGGTTCTTGCGATTATATCATCAATCAGCCATATGCGCCATTGGATGAGCGTTTGAAAATATTGACTAAATATCTTGAGAATTCAGATGCATATTATAAAGCAGCTTTAGAAAACCTGAAACAGCCAACCAAAGAACATTTGGAAATGGCGATAAATCAAAACAAAGGCGGAATGCAGTTGTTTGGCAAATCACTTACCGATTCGATTGCGGCTTCTCATTTGAATACAGCTGATAAAGATGCGCTGCAAAAAAACATTACAAAAGCAGTTACTGCAATGGGTGATTATGTAAAAGGTTTGGAAAAAATTGATGCTGATAAGAATTTTAAATTCAAAGATTACAGAATTGGTAAAAAGCTGTTTGCCGAAAAATTCAAATACGATTTGGCTACCGATTTTACTCCGGAGCAGATTTATGACAAGGCTGTTGCCGATAAGAAAATGTGGCACAACAAAATGTATGTTACTGCCGATAAAGTGTGGAAAAAATACTATCCAACACAAGCCAAACCAAAAGACAGTCTGGAAGTAATCCGAATGGTTTTGAGCAAAATGCAATTGAATCATCCAACGCCTGCGAAATTCTACGGAACGCTTAAAGATCAGGTAACGCAATTGAAAAAATTCATCATCGAAAAAGACTTATTCGATTTCGACACTACTTCTACGCCTATCAAAGTTCGTTATATGCCGGAATATGCAAGAGGTTTTGCCATGGCAAGCGCCGAGTTTGTTCCGCCATATCAAAAAAAGGGAACAACTTATTATAATATAGACGACCTAACTTTATATCCACCAGCGAAAGCAGAAAGTGCTTTGCGCGAAACCAATTCTTATTCTTCGCAGATATTATCAATCCACGAAGCGGTTCCCGGTCATTGCGTACAGGGAATTTACAACAACAAAAAATCACCTGATGTGTTGCGTTCTGTTTTCCAAAATGGTGCTATGATTGAAGGTTGGGCTGTGTATTGTGAAGGCATGATGGTTGAAAACGGCTGGGGAAATCACGAACCGGAAATCGAATTGGCATTAGGTGTTTGGAAACTTCGCGAATTGGCGAATGTTATCATTGATTATGATATTCAATGTCTGAACAAACCAAAAGAAGATATCGTAAACCTTTTGACAAAAGAGTGCTTTCAAACCGCTCAGCAGGTTGAGGAGAAATACCACAGAGCTACTGTTTCGCAGGTTCAGCTTTGTTCATACTTCAGTGGCGCAACAGCCATTCAGCAGCTTAGAGATGATTACAAAAAGAAAATGGGCGACAAATACAGCCTGAAAGATTTCCATGAAAAATTCTTAAGTTTTGGTAGTTCGCCTGTGAAGTATATTCGCGAAAGAATGTTGGAATAATTATTAAACGACACATTATGACAAAACAAATTTGGCTAAATCTTCCCGTTAAAGATGCCTCGAAGTCAAAAGACTTTTTTAGTAAAATTGGATTTACATTTTTTGAAGAAAGAACTACACCTGATTCGGCTTGCATGCTCGTTGGCGAAAGCAACTTTGTAGTGATGCTGTTTGCCGAAAGCATGTTTCAGAATTTTATCCAGCACCAAATTACAGATACCAAACAATCGAGTGAATTCCTGATTTCTATTGATGCCGAAAATCGCGAAGAAGTAGATGCAATTGCCCAGAATGCGAAAGCTGCCGGCGGAACTGTTTTTGCCGAACCAGCCGATAACCAAGGTTGGATGTATGGTTGTGGTTTCTGTGATTTAGATGGTCACCGTTGGAATGTTCTCCATATGGATTTTAGCAAAATGCCACAGTAATCTGTGTTCAAATGGCAATGTTCAGATAACTAATAACTGACAACCGATAACTTAAAAAGCATGAAAAAAACAACATTTAGTATTGATATCAAAGCGACCAAAGAAAAAGTATGGTATTCGCTTTGGGATGACGAAAATTATGAAAACTGGACTTCAGCTTTCAGCGAAGGTTGTTATGCAGTTTCCGACTGGAATGAAGGAAGCAAAATATACTTCATGGGACCAAATGGCGGTGGAATGAATTCCAAAATTACTATCAAAAAACCATTTGACGTAATGTCATTTATCCATAATGGTGAACTGAAAAATTTTAAAGAACTTCCAATAACCGAAGAAACTAAAGCCTGGTCTGGTTCAGAAGAACGTTATGATTTGACCGAAAAAGACGGAATTACAACTGTAAAAACAACAATGGACGTAGTCGAAAAATTTGCTGATTATTTTAATGATGCGTTTCCAAAAGCATTGCAAAAGTTAAAAGAAATTGCCGAAAGCGATACCAAATCAATCACGGTTAGAAATTCCACAAAAGAATCGCTTGAAAAAGTCTGGGACTATTTTACCAAGCCGGAACATATTGTCAATTGGTGCTTTGCTTCAGATGACTGGCATTGTCCAAAAGCGGAAAGCGATTTAAAAGTCGGTGGCACATTCAGCACAACGATGGCTTCGAAAGATGGCGCAATGAGCTTTGATTTTGACGGAACTTATACAGAAGTGGTTCCAATGAAAAAATACGTTTACGTTATCGCAGACGGAAGAAAAGTAACTGTGAAATTTGATGTTTTGGATGGCACAGTAATCGTTACCGAAAACTTCGAACCTGAAAATGCGAATCCACATGATATGCAACGTGGCGGATGGCAAACTATATTAGACAATTTTAAAAAATATGTAGAACAAATTTAAGTGAAAAGTAATTAGTGATTAGTGAAAAGCCATAAACAATTTGGCGCACATATAAAATCACTAGCCACTATTTACTAATCACTATTTACTAATTACTAATTACTAAAAAAATAATGACAACAATCAATCCTTATTTAATTTTCAACGGAAATTGCGAAGCAGCGTTCCTATTTTACAAATCTGTTTTTGGAGGCGAGTTTCCATACATAGGAAAATTCAGTGATATGCCACCTTCTGATGATGAAAATTGCCCACCACCTTCTGCTGCAGATGCCGACAGAGTAATGCATGTTTCTTTGCCTATCGGTGGCGGAAGCATTTTAATGGGAAGCGACAGCACTTCACAAAGCGGCGATGTAGTTATTGGCTCAAATGTTTCGATGTCTTTAAATACGGAAAGCAGAGCTGAAGCTGATAAACTATTTAACGGACTTTCGGCTGGTGGAAATGTAATAATGGCAATGCAAAATACGTTTTGGGGTGCTTACTTTGGAATGTTCGTTGATAAGTTTGGCATCCACTGGATGATAAATTTTGATGAAGCTCCACAAAAATAGTGTTCAGTTGGCAGTCGCAGTTAGCAGATAAAATATGAAAATGAAACAACTTCTTATCGTACTCTTTTTAACATGTTATTCCATTAATGCCCAGCGAAAGGTAACTCCATCTGAAACACTAAAAATTGAAGGAAAGATAAAAGCTGAAAAGACATTTTCTATAACCGATATAGACACTTTTCCAAAAGTTGCTATACCAGACCAAACGCTTTACAACCATAAAGGAGAAGCGAAAAGCACGGTTAAGAATATGAAAGGAGTTTTGCTCAAAACAGTATTGGCTTCTATTCAGTTTGATTATGACAAACCAAAAGAACTCAACGAGTTTTATTTTGTTTTTGTTGCCACAGATGGATATAAAGTTGTTTTTTCATGGAATGAAATTTACAATTCCGAAGCCGGAAACAACTTCTATTTCGTCACCGAAATGGAAGGTAAAAAAATCAAAGACATGGAGCAAAGAATACTCTTTATCTCCACCGGCGATTTTAAAAGCGGCAGGCGATATATCAAAGGACTTGAGAAAATTCAAGTCAAACGCGCTGAGTGATAGACAAATCTAAATCTAGTTTTGAAGTTGTTTTGCATTTGATTTTCCATTGATTAAGCCCCAGGCAATTTTAGGTAAAAATCGGTTTAAAAGATAAATAGCTTTTGTATCACCAATACGAATCTTGTAGTTATTGTTTTTTAAACCACTAATTAATCCATTTACTAGTTTTTCAGTGGTGATTGTTTTTGCACTCATACCATCGGCCATTGCTGTTGCCACTAATGGCGGTGAAAGTTCAAATACTTTGACATTACTTTTTAAAATCTCTAAATGATTGCGCAAAGAATCAGTATAAAACCGAACGGCAGCTTTTGATGCAGAATACGTTGGTGTAAGATTCAACGGCACATAGCTCAAAATAGAAGCCGTATTGATAATAGCGCTCTCGTTTCTAGATTTAAGCATATCCATAAACAAATTATTCATACGGATTACTCCAAAATAATTAATACTCATTTCGTATTCAGCAGTTTCAAAATGTCCTTCGCTGGCAAGTCCCAAATTTTTGGGTTTGCTAATAACACCTGCATTGTTATATAAAATGTCAATCCCGCCAAGTTTTTGAATTTCTTTGAATAATGAAGCTGCATTTTCAGCGCTTACTACATCGCTATTGATGGCTGTTATCGATGGGTAAAGTTTTTTCGCAGCATCTAATTTTTTCTGGCTTCTACCTGTAATAATTACTTTGGCTCCGTTTTCTAAAAATTGTTTGGCCGCTTCCAGCCCAATGCCAGAGGCACCTCCGGTTATCAAAATTGTTTTGTCTTTTAATTCCATTTTGTTCTTATTTTTTTTATAATTATATTTGCTTGCGTTTTGCAAGTACAAATGTATAATATTACTTTTAATTTGCAAGTGCTTTTTAAAAATATTTTTAAGAACTATGAAAAAAAACATAAACAGATCAGAGTGTCCGATTAGTTGTACGCTCGATATATTTGGAGACAAATGGTCTTTATTGATAATCCGCGATATGCTATTCTTCAATAAAAACACGTATGGTGATTTTTTAAAATCAGAAGAAAAAATTGCCACTAATATTTTAGCATCAAGATTACAAACACTTGAAGAAAATGGAATTTTAAAAAAATTAGAACATCCAGACAGTAAAGCAAAAGTGCTCTATACAATGACACCGAAAGGAATTGACTTATTGCCTATTTTACTTGAAATTCATTTTTGGGCAAACAAATATTTTTTAATTTCTCCTGAAATACAAGCAAGAATAAAAGAAGCTAAGAAAGATAAAGAAGGATTTATAAAATCAATGACAAAAGAGTTGAAAGAGCGATTTGCTTCAGAACAAAGCAAAAGCTAATCATAGTTTTACGATATCTAAAGGCATTCCAAAAGGATTGCCTTTTTTTATTATATTAGCATACAAAACATTACATCATGAAAACCAACCAACTTGCCTCACTTCTGCTTTTCTTTATTTTCTTATCCGATAGCTCGGATTTGTAATCCGTGCCAACAACAAATCATAAAACCAACCAAATGAAAAAACTAATATTCTTATTAACCCTCGCTTCAATTTCTTTACATGCTCAAAAAACAAATCACGCTGCTGTAATTAGTGCAGCCGCCGATAAAATAGAATCTAAAGTCATAGCCTGGCGTCACGACATTCACGAGCATCCCGAATTGGGAAACCACGAAGTGCGCACCGCAGCTTTGATCGCGAAACACCTGGAATCGTTAGGCATAGAAGTAAAAACCGGAGTCGGAATAACAGGCGTAGTTGGCATCTTAAAAGGTGACAAACCCGGACCAGTAGTGGCACTTCGTGCCGATATGGATGCACTGCCAGTTGAAGAAAGAAATGATTTGCCTTATTGTTCCAAAGTAAAAACCATGTACAACGGAAAGGAAACTTCCGTGATGCACGCCTGCGGACACGATGCACATGTAGCCATATTAATGGGAGTAGCAGAAATGCTTTCGGGTATGAAAAAGGATTTAAAAGGAACCGTGAAATTCATCTTTCAACCTGCTGAAGAAGGTGTGCCTGCCGGAGAAGAAGGCGGAGCAGCGTTAATGATAAAAGAAGGCGTACTCGAAAACCCAAAAGTAGATGTAATCTTTGGACTGCACATGGCTGCACAAACCGAAGTTGGAAAAATTAATTACAAACCCGGTGGCTTTATGGCTGCTGTTGGAACTGTCAAAATAACCGTTAATGGAAAACCATCTCATGGTGCCGCACCATGGACATCTGTTGATCCAATTGTGGTTTCAGCGCAAATAATCAATAGTTTGCAAACGATAGTCAGCCGTAATGTAAACATCACACAAAACCCTGCGGTAGTAACTATTGCTTCCATACATGGTGGAAACCGCGATAACATCATCTCTGAAAAGGTAGAAATGCTTGGTACAGTAAGAACTTTTACTCAAGAAGATGAAAAATTAATCTATGCCCGAATCCGACAAATTGCTGAGAAAACTGCCGAAGCTGCCGGAGCTACTGCAGATGTAATATTGCCTTATGAGCATTATTATCCTGTTACCTTCAATAACGAAAAACTAACCGCAGAAATGCTGCCATCGCTACAAAAATCGGCTGGCAAAGAAAATGTACAGTTAGTGCCTGCTATTACAGGCGCAGAAGATTTCTCTTTCTTTCAGGAAAAAGTTCCGGGCATGTATTTTTTTATTGGTGGTTTACCAAAAGGCGCCGATGCAAAAACTTCAGGACCGCATCACACTCCAACATTTATCATTGATGACAGCGCTTTCAAAACAGGACTAAAAGCAACCTGTAATTTGGTTTTAGATTATATGGAGATGCATAAAAAATGAAAAACTCCTTTAAAAAAGCACTAAAACTTTTCAAATATCTCTCAATTCTGTTTTCAATAACATATTGGACTTATATGATATATGATGATTGGATTTTCATCGAAAATTACTGGGATACCAATTGGCAAGATTATATTTGTACTTGGACAGTTTGGTTTTTAATTTACTTTTGGGTATTCGCTTTTTATTATTGGCTGACAGCCATCGTAGTAGCTTTGGTTTATCATAAATTAATCAAACGAAAAAGATAATATTTTCTGATTATTTACGTTTTATAAAAAGATGCGTTCAAAACCTAAATAGTATATGAAAAAGGCCTTTCTCTTAATGCTTATAATTGTTGTCAGCGCCTTTGGTTATAACAGATATAACAGATTTGTTGCCAAAAACAATATTCCCAAAACCAATATCGCCCGGACAGAAACCAAAGCCAAAGAAGCCTTAGCATTTTGTAAAAAGAACAACTATAATGAAGATTTCTGCATACTCATTGACATGAGCATTCACTCCGGATTGAATCGCTTTTTTGTTTATGATTTCAGGAAAAACACAACTTCATTGAGCATGCTTGTCGGACATGGCTGCGGAAATTATCCTTGGAGTTACGATTGGTCAAGGGATAATCCTGGTTTTAGCAATACGGATGGAAGTCACTTATCTTCTTTAGGGAAATATAAAATTGGGAAAAGAGCATACAGCAATTGGGGAATTAATATCAAATATGTAATGCATGGACTTGAAAAGACCAATAGCAATGCCGAAAGTCGTTTTATTGTTTTCCATTCTTGGGAAAAAGTTTCTGAAAAAGAAGTTTATCCCGATGGAACTGCCGAAGGTTGGGGCTGTCCAACAATATCCAACAACAATATGAAAATTCTTGACCCAATGCTGCAGGCAACCAAAAAACCTGTTTTGATGTGGATATATAATTAAGATATATATGAAACTCGCCAAACCACTCGTTGTTCTTCTTTTAATAGCGGCTTTGTTTTCCTGTAAGCAGGAAGAAAAAAAGGTTGCAATTCCTAAAAAGACGGTCAAGCCAATGGTAAAAAAAGAGAAACAACTTGCTCAAATTCAATATCCTGAAAAAGAATTAATTGCTTTTATGGATAGTGTGGCCAAATTGTCTTCCAAATCTTTACAGGATAAAGTTTCTTTTAGGACTGATTCCATTTTTAAAAATATGGAAAAAATCAATAAAAAATTATCTTCTTCCGAATTCCAACAGCTCAAGCTGGCGATTAAAAACAAACAAATTGACATCAAGTTTGCTGAACGTATTTTTGAAAAATTCCCTTTTGATTCTACAGAAGTTGAAGAAGGAAAAATTCTAATAACGCTTTTCTCTTTTGATAAGAACAAAACTGACTATAATGAGTTTGCAATATGTTTAGGCTATCTTGGATTGAGTTGGACAAGTGATGCATACTTTTTTAAAACGAAAAAACTGATTTCAAAACATCACATCTATCATAGATATGGGCTTGAATTAGAACATTACAAAGATCTTGATGGAAAAACCATTGTTTACTACAAAGAAAATTATGAAAGTGGTAGCGGAATCTGGTGGTTTAACTATTATTTCTATAAATATGAGGGAGACCGTTTGATTCCAATTCTAAACGAACTTCAAAATGCAAACATGACCTGGCCCGGAAACAGAACTCTATGGCTAAAATCAACCATAGTCAGCACGAACCCACTGACTTTAAAAATGGTTTACCGCCAACAGCCATTCTCTCCAAATATCGACCGTGAAACTTTATGGATTATTAACGATTCTACTTTGGTTAAATATAAATGGAACGAAAAAACAAAAATGCTCGAAGGAGATTATGCGCATTCCAAAATCAACAAAACACAAATCCTAACCTATTACCTTGAAGAAAATGAGTTGCTTTTTATCAATACTTATCATCAGTTGTTAAGGAAGGAACTTGATAATCCTGCTCAAAGGGAAGCAATCTTATATTACCTTTTTGATGTAAAACACAACCATTAAACAAAAATATTTCATATTAAAAAGTGAAAATTATGTAACAAGCCCGGAAATCAATTGTTGTAAATTAGCCATTCATGAAATCTTCAAAATATGTGGTGGCAATACTGTTTAGTTTTTTTGGGAGCCTTGTTATTTGACATTGTCCCTTTTCCATTTCTTCCCGCTTTTACTATCATGATTTTTTTGCAGATTTATTTCGATCTAAACTTATGGGCTTGCATTTGTATTGGTGTAGCAGGTTCCATTCTTGGACGTTATATTCTGACTTTATATATTCCTTACATTTCTGATTCCTATTTCAAACCTGCTAAAAACAAAGACATTATTTTTTTAGGGAAAAAACTAAAAGAAAAAGGATGGAAAAGCCAATTGGTAATTGTTGCTTATTCTTTATTGCCTTTGCCTACAACTCCTTTATTTGTTGCCGCCGGTATGTCCAGAATGGGTCCGTTGTATATTATTCCGGCATTTTTTGTTGGTAAATTCACAAGCGACTCCATAGCATTGTCAATGGGTAAATTTGCGTCAGAAAATGTAAATACGCTCGAAGAAAATATTTTTTCATGGCAGTCTATTGCAGGTTTAACAGGAAGTTTGCTATTGCTCTGTGCACTTTTATTTATTGACTGGCGTTCGCTGATTCAGCAAAAGAAATTTGTGCTTAAGTTTAAAATCTTTAAATAAAAAAACCCTTTCTAAATTAGAAAGGGTTTTTGCTTTACTTGTTACTTTTTTTAGGCCCTTTATCGCCTGGCAATCCTTTTTCGTTAATCGCCATATAATTACCACCTTTGATTTCTACTAAGAAGTCAACTGAGCAACCTTTATTTGCACTTCTGCCACTTGACATTCCTCCTGAACTAGTTCCTCCTGATTGTGACATGCCCCAACTCCAAGAAGCAGTCATAGTGTATGTTCCATCAGGTAAATCGTTTGGTAAATCACATTCGCCGTTCGTTGTGGCCAATTCTCTTTTAGTGTCCTTGTTGCTCACGACAAAATGAATATCCTGAATGGATACTTTCCCTACTCCCAAACCAGTTGAAGCAACCGCTGTTGTTTCTACTATCTCTTCAGCTTTTTGCGCTGCCCTTCCGGTAGCCTGACCAGAAGCCAAATCTCTTGGACTTCTAACTTCCGAAACCGAATTGTCTGTCGCACTAACTCTATACTCTTTTATGAGGCGGATAGGTTCGTATTTTCTTCTTCCTGTTGACATGCCGCTGCTCGTCTCTCTGGTTAATGGATTGACGTGTTCAAAAACAACCGAACAACCTTCCGGAGTACTGGCCATTCTGCATTTTACATTTTTTTTCAAATCATAACCTGCGGTTTTGGTAACAGCAGCTGCTTCCTGAGCAAACGTTTGATTGACAGTAAACCCAAAAACAATAAACGATAGCGTAAACATAATTTGTCTTTTCATGATTTCTAATTTTAAAAGTTGGATTAGTTGTGTAATTCCCTAAAATAGAGAATGAATCAAATTTAAACAAAAAAACCACCAAAATTGATTTTTGGTGGTTCCATTTTTTAAGACGTTTTGCAATATTATATTAAATCCCGGCTACCGCTTTGATCTCATTGATAATTCGAATGGCCAAATCATCAGCCAACTGTTGCGTTTGTGCTTCAGTATAAATCCTGATAATTGGTTCTGTGTTCGATTTACGTAAGTGAACCCAATTTTCAGCAAAGTCAATTTTTACTCCGTCAATCGTATTGATTTCTTCGTTTTTGTATTTCTCCGTCATTGCAACCAAAATCGTATCAACATCAATTTGTGGCGTCAATTCTATTTTGTTTTTGCTCATATAATATTGTGGATACGAAGCTCTCAATTCTGCAACCGTCATATCAAGATTCGCCAAATGTGTCAGGAACAACGCAACACCAACCAAGCTATCCCTTCCATAATGCGATTCAGGATAAATGATTCCGCCGTTTCCTTCGCCGCCAATTATTGCATTAGTCTTTTTCATCAGTTCAACTACATTGACTTCACCAACAGCACTCGCCTGATAGCTTCCGCTATGTTTGTTTGTAATATCGCGCAAAGCACGTGACGAACTCATATTGGAAACTGTATTTCCGGGAGTTTTACTCAATACATAATCGGCGCAGGCTACCAAAGTATATTCTTCACCAAACATTTCGCCATCATTTGAAATGAAAGCCAAACGGTCAACATCAGGATCAACCACAATTCCGAAATCGGCTTTTTCTTCTACAACCAATTTACAGATATCACCCAAATGCTCTTTCAACGGTTCAGGATTATGTGGAAAATGTCCGTTTGGTTCACAGTATAATTTCACGCACTCCACACCCATTAATTCCAATAACTTCGGAATAATAATTCCGCCCGAAGAATTCACACCGTCAACAACAACCTTGAATTTTCTTTTGGCAACAGCTCCGGCATCCACCAAAGGCAATTCCAAAACCTCATCAATATGAATATCCATATAAGCATCATTCACGGTAATTTCTCCCAAAGAATCCACATCCGAAAAATCAAAAGCTTCAGATTCGGCAATTTCTAAAATCAATTCCCCTTCTTTCCCACTTAAAAATTCGCCTTTAGAATTCAATAATTTCAAAGCATTCCATTGTTTCGGATTGTGTGAAGCGGTAAGGATAATTCCGCCATCAGCTTTTTCCAATGGAACAGCAATCTCAACCGTTGGTGTTGTTGAAAGTCCTAAGTCGATAACATCAATCCCCAATCCAAGTAAGGTATTCATCACCAAATTATGAATCATTGGTCCCGAAATACGGGCATCACGACCAATTACAACTTTTAGTTTGGAATTTGGAATTTTATTATTGGAATTTTGTTTCAGGAAGGTTCCATAAGCCGAAGCAAATTTCACCGCATCAACAGGCGTTAAATTATCACCAACTTTACCACCAATAGTGCCACGAATTCCCGATATAGATTTTATTAAAGTCATTTTATGTGTTTTGTTTTGGAATACAAATGTAAAAAAAGTTACTAAGGAACTAAGACGCTTAGGCGCTAAGTTTTAAAAACAGTGTAATTAAAGCTAAACTTTTTCTATATTTACAAAACAGCAACACAACCTTAGTGCCTTAGTACCTTAGCAACTTATAACCTTAACTAAAATGAACTTCCTAGCGCACATTTATCTTTCCGGCGACAACGATTTGCTAAAAATCGGCAACTTTATGGCGGATAGTATTCGCGGACACAGTTATGATGAATATGAAGGCGAGGTTAGAAAAGGAATACTGTTGCACCGTTCTATAGATAGTTTTACTGATATGCATCCAATTTACAGGCAGAGCAAGCACCGTTTACACGAAAAATACGGTCATTATTCGGGTGTGATTATGGATATTTTCTATGACCATTTCTTAGCCAAAAACTGGAGCACTTATTCCAATATAAAACTAGAAGTCTATGCCGATACTTTTTACCATCTGCTAAAAGATAATTACGAAATCCTGACCGAGAAAGTCAAAGCCATGATTCCGTATATGTTTGCCAGAAATTGGCTGGTAAGTTATGCAACTATTGACGGTTTGCAAATGATTATGTTTCATATGGATCATCGCACCAAAAACCGTGTCGACATGCACGAATCAATTGTCGAACTAAAACAATACTACACCGAATTTGAGCAGGAATTCACTTTGTTTTTTGAAGAATTGCGTCAGCATTGTGCAGAAAAAATAAAAGAATTAAATGGTTAAAGCCACGAATACACGAATCATTTTATAGCTTTATGAAAAAGATTTTTCTATTACTTTTTTTTATTTCTTTCTCTATTTTCTCCCAACAAAAAAGCCTCGTTGCCGACAAAGCAATGGTCGTTTCGGCAAAGGAAGAAGCATCCAAAATTGGGGTTGACATTATCAAAAAAGGCGGCAATGCTTTTGATGCTATGGTTGCAACACAGTTAGCTTTAGCAGTGGCTTATCCTTATGCAGGAAATATTTCCGGTGGCGGATTTATGGTGTACCGAAAAGCAAACGGCGATGTTGGCTCGTTAGACTTTCGCGAAAAAGCACCACAGAAAGCCAGCAAAAATATGTACTTGGATAAAGACGGAAATGTAATTCCAAACTTGAGCGTCAATGGCGCTTTAGCTGCTGGTATTCCGGGAAGTATTGCTGCGATTTTTGAAGTCCATAAAAAGTTTGGAAAACTTCCGTTGAAAGACTTGTTCCAGCCAGCTATAGATTTGGCTGAAAAAGGAATTATCGTTTCCGAAAAAGAGAAAGCCAAATTAGACGAATATCGCGCTGCAATCGTAAAAATAAGTGGTGACAAAACCTTATATAATAAGACGTTTCAGGTTGGCGACACTATCAAATATCTGGCTTTAGCCAATACGCTGAAACAAATCCTGAAGAACGGAAAAAACGAATTCTACAAAGGAAACACCGCTAAAAAATTAGTTGCATTTCTGCAGCAAAATGGTGGCATTATTACGATGAAAGATTTAGCCGATTACAAAGTCGTTTGGCGCAAACCGATAACTTTTAGGTACAAAGAATTAAAAATTATTTCGATGGCACCACCGTCAAGCGGAGGCATTACTTTGGCGCAGATTATGAAAATGATTGAACCTTATGATATTTCGAAACTAGATCATAATTCACCAAAATATATACAACTTTTGGCGGAAGCAGAACGTAGAGCTTATGCCGACAGAAACTATTTCCTAGGCGATCCTGATTTTGTCAAAATTCCACAGAAACAATTGCTGAATGAAACATATCTCAAAGACCGAATGAAGAGTTTTTCTTTTGAAAAAGCAACTTCTTCTGCTGATGTCAGCCATGGAAATGTTTCTGTTTATGAAAGTATGGAAACCACACATTACTCTATTGTTGATAGTGAAGGTAATGCCATTGCAGTGACAACAACACTCAACGATGCTTATGGTTCCAAGTTATATTGTGACGAATTGGGTTTCTTTTTGAATGATCAAATGGATGATTTTTCTTCAAAACCCGGAGTTCCGAATCTTTACGGTTTGGTCGGTGCCGAAGCGAATAGCATTGCGCCAAAAAAGAGAATGCTGAGTTCAATGACGCCAACAATAGTAGAAAAAAATGGCAAACTTTTAATGCTGTTGGGTTCGCCTGGTGGTTCTACGATTATCACTTCTGTTTTACAGACAATCCTGAATGTATACGAATTCAAAATGAACATGCAACAAGCCGTTGATGCACCAAGATTTCACAACCAATGGCTGCCTGATGATATCATGGTAGAACCCAAAAAATTTGATAAAATCACTTTGGAAAATCTTATGTCTAAAGGATACAACATCAATGAAAAATTCGCTCCAGTTCTTGGAAAAGTTGATGCCATTTTAGTCCAGCCTGAAGGAAAACTGGAAGGCGGAGCCGATTTTCGTGGTGATGATAAAGCAGCCGGTTTTTAAAATTATCTTAATTTAACGAATGATTGTTGCAAAATACTGCTTTTAAGAAGTATTTTAGCAAATTCAAAATTTGAATAATGTCGAAGAGCAAAGCTTCCTTTTTTAAAATCATATTCAGAAGTTTTTTCAGAAGAGCTGAGAATTTAATTTATCTTTTGAAAGACAGAGTAAGCGAGCGGAATTTTATCTACTTTGCGAGTGTCGTTGTAGCTATTACGTGTTCCTTAGCCGTAATTATCCTTAAAAGTTTTGCGCATAATATTTTCCTTTGGGCAAATGACATCAATGGTTATTTAAAACTTCCTTATATCAATAGTTTACTTCCAATTGCAGGTATTCTATTGACCGTTTTTGTAGTTCGTAATTTCTTAGGAAACAGCCTCGAAAAAGGAAGTTCTAAGATTTTATATGCCGTTGCCCGAAAAGGCGGTATTGTTCCCAAAAAACAAATGTATGCGCAGATTGTCACGAGTTCATTAACCGTTGGTCTTGGTGGTTCCGCCGGATTAGAAAGCCCAATTGTAATTACGGGTGCGGCTTTTGGTTCCAACTTTGCGCAGAAATACCATCTCTCACAAAAAGATAGAATTCTTCTTTTAGCTTGTGGCGTCGCGGCCGGAATTGGAGCGGCATTTAATGCGCCAATTGCCGGGGTGTTATTCGCCATTGAAGTAGTGCTTACCGATGTTTCAATTTCGGCTTTTATCCCGATCATTATTTCGGCAGCTACAGGTGCATTGATTTCTAAAGTTACTTTGAGTCCGGATACGTTGTTAAATTTTGAACAAACACTCAAATTCGATTATCACAACACGCCTTTTTATATTCTTTTGGGAATTTTGGCAGGTTTTGCTTCTCTTTATCATGCGCGTAATTTCCAGCGTGTAGAAAAATTTTTCGGGACATTTAAAAACAAAGGCTACCGCAGAGCATTGTTTGGCGCATCGATTTTGGCAGTATTAATTTTCTTTTCTCCTTCGCTATTTGGTGAAGGTTATGAAAGCATTAAGATACTGGCTTCCAAAAACCCGGGAGTTTTATTAGACAATACAATGCTGGAACACTTTAAAAGCAACGAATGGGTTTTACTGGCTTTTATTGGAATAACTGTTTTGCTGAAAGCTTTTGCAACTGGTTTAACTGTGGGAAGCGGCGGAAACGGTGGTAACTTTGCGCCTTCGCTTTTTGTGGGTTCGTATCTTGGTTTTTTTGTGGCCAAAACAGTAAACCTGCTTAATTTCACACATCATTTACCAATTGCCAATTTCACTATTGTAGGCATGGCCGGAATTCTGAGTGGCTTGTTCCATGCGCCGTTGACCGCGATTTTCCTTATTGGTGAAATAACTGGCGGTTATGATTTGATGGTGCCATTGATGATAGTTTCTTCGGTTAGTTATGCTGTTTCCAAACAATTTGAAAAGCATTCGATGGATGTAAAAGCGCTGGCCGATAAAGGCGATGTTTTCA
The DNA here is from genome assembly GCF_039916025.1 of Flavobacterium sp. Classification (GTDB taxonomy): domain Bacteria; phylum Bacteroidota; class Bacteroidia; order Flavobacteriales; family Flavobacteriaceae; genus Flavobacterium. Next base: position 19,517 of record NZ_JBDSMB010000048.1, on the reverse strand, counting down.
CTAGTGATAAAGACAAAAATATTTTGCAAAGCATTGATCTTTATAATCTTGTTCAGAAAAAATACAAAACATTATCACTTGATAACACCGTAGAAAGTGCAGTAAAAATCTTCTCCTCAACAGAACAAAAAATAATCCCTATTCTTGACGAAGAGAAAAACCTAATTGGCATCATAAACTTCGAAGCAGCGAAAGCAGTAATTTTCAATCAGTATAGTGTAAAATTTACATCTATCAGTGAAATAATGAGTCAACCGGAAAATGTCATTCAATTAGAAGACAAACCGGAAAAAGTGATGAAACAATTTGAAACTTCCAACACAAATATTTTACCTGTGATTCAAAAAGGAAAATACTTTGGTTTCCTTTCCAAAATTGATGTCTTAGAAAATTATCGCCAGCGGTTAAAAGAGATGATAATTGATTAGTCTTTTTTAACAATAACTTCTTATCTCATTACTAGAAATTCCAAGCCAAAACACTACCTTTGCGTTTTGCCAAATTGCTATGCTAGATACTGAAAATACGATTGAAGTTCTTGGTGCCCGTGTGCACAATCTGAAGAATATAGACATCACGATTCCCAGAGAAAAACTGGTGGTTATTACCGGACTTTCGGGTTCGGGAAAATCGTCTTTAGCATTCGATACGATTTATGCCGAAGGTCAGCGTCGTTATATCGAAACATTCTCGGCTTATGCACGTCAATTCCTTGGCGGATTGGAACGTCCTGATGTTGATAAAATTGACGGGCTTTCACCAGTAATTGCCATCGAACAAAAAACTACAAGTAAAAGTCCGCGTTCAACCGTAGGAACGATTACCGAAATTTATGATTTCCTGCGTTTGCTTTATGCCCGTGCTGGTGAAGCTTACAGTTATGTCACTGGTGAAAAAATGGTTTCGTATTCAGATGACCAAATCAAGGAATTGATTATCAAAAATTTTACCGGGAAACGTATTAATATCCTGGCGCCAGTTATTCGCGCACGAAAAGGTCATTATGCCGAATTATTCCAGCAAATTACTAAACAGGGATTTGTAAAAGTCCGTGTCAATGGCGAAGTTCAGGATTTACTTCCGGGAATGAAACTCGACCGTTATAAAACCCATGATATCGAAATTGTCATCGACAGAATGGTAATTGAGAACAGCGAAGAGAATGAAAAACGCTTGACCGAAAGCATCAAAACCGCGATGTATCACGGCGAAAATGTATTGATGATTTTGGATCAGGATACTAATGAAGTTCGCTATTTCAGCCGGAATTTAATGTGCCCAACTTCGGGGATTTCTTATCAGAATCCGGAACCGAATTTATTTTCGTTCAATTCACCAAAAGGCGCCTGTGAAGTCTGTAAAGGATTAGGAACTGTACACGAAATCAATCTGAAAAAGATAATTCCAAACCCAAAATTGTCTATCAAAAATGGTGGTTTTGCTCCGCTTGGTGAATACAAAAATTCCTGGATGTTCAAGCAATTGGAAATCATTGGCGAAAAATTCGGATTCTCGTTAACTGATCCAATTGAGAAAATTTCGGACGAAGCAATGGAAGTTATTTTGCTTGGCGGAAAAGAAAAATTCTCTGTCGAATCAAAAACATTGGGCATTACCAAAGAATACAAAATAGAGTTTGAAGGAATATCGCATTTCATCAAAAACCAATTCGACGAAAGTCAGTCAACATCCATAAAACGTTGGGCAAAAGAATTCATGGACGAAGTAACTTGTCCCGAATGTCAAGGTTCGCGTTTGAAAAAAGAAGCGATGTATTTCCGAATTTACGAGAAAAATATTTTTGATTTGTCTACAATGGATATTTCTGAATTATCAGGCTGGTTTGATGATTTGGATAAACATCTGAATGAAAAACAAAAAATAATTGCAACGGAAATCGTCAAGGAAATCAAAGACCGTTTGCGCTTTTTGGTGAATGTTGGACTGAATTATTTATCGATAAACCGCAGTTCCAAATCACTTTCGGGTGGCGAAGCACAACGTATTCGCTTAGCAACTCAAATTGGTTCGCAATTGGTTGGCGTTTTATATATTTTGGATGAACCAAGTATTGGTTTGCACCAAAGAGACAACGAAAAACTGATTCATTCTTTGGAACAATTGCGCGACATTGGAAATTCTGTTTTGGTTGTCGAGCACGATAAAGACATGATTGAACGTGCTGATTATGTGATTGATATTGGACCAAAAGCAGGAAAATTTGGTGGCGAAATCATCAGCAAAGGAACTCCAAAAGAGTTGCTGAAAGAACACACGATGACGGCAATGTATCTGAATGGTGAAATGAAAATTGAGGTGCCAAAGAAACGACGCGAAGGCAATGGAAAATTCATGAAACTGACTGGCGCGAATGGAAATAATCTGAAAAATGTTTCCATTGAATTACCATTAGGAAAACTGATTTGCGTGACCGGAGTTTCGGGAAGCGGAAAATCGACTTTGATAAATGAAACGCTATATCCGATTCTGAACGCCTATTATTTTAATGGCGTCAAAAAGCCACAGCCGTATAAAAAAATTGAAGGCTTAGAACATATCGACAAAGTAATCGACATCGACCAAAGTCCGATTGGAAGAACGCCAAGAAGTAATCCAGCGACTTATACTGAAGTGTTTTCTGAAATTAGAAGTTTGTATACTATGACGCCCGAAGCGATGATTCGCGGTTATAAAGCAGGTCGTTTTAGCTTTAATGTTTCCGGTGGAAGATGTGAAACCTGTGAAGGTTCTGGAGTTAGAACAATCGAAATGAGTTTCCTTCCGGATGTGTATGTTGAATGCGAAACCTGTCAGGGCAAGCGTTTCAACAGAGAAACTTTGGAAATTCGTTACAAAGGAAAATCCATTTCGGATGTGTTGAATATGACGGTTGATGAAGCGGTGCCGTTTTTTGAAAACATTCCGAAAATATATCGCAAAGTCAAAACCATACAAGACGTTGGTTTGGGTTATATCACTTTGGGACAACAAAGCACCACGCTTTCGGGCGGTGAAGCGCAGCGTATCAAACTGGCGACTGAATTATCCAAAAAAGATACCGGGAATACATTCTATATCATGGATGAACCCACAACTGGTTTGCATTTTGAAGATATTCGTGTGCTGATGGATGTAATCAATAAACTGGTTGACAAAGGCAATTCTGTTTTAATTATTGAACACAATATGGACGTAATTAAATTAGCGGATTATATTATTGACATTGGTCCCGAAGGCGGAAAAGCGGGTGGCGAAATCGTTGCCAAAGGAACGCCGGAAGAAATTGCAAAAAACAAGAAAAGTTATACCGCGCCGTTTTTGAAAAAAGAATTACTTTAGCGCGTTTGCTTAAACATTAAAAATTACAATCAATATATAAAATGAAGAAAGAAGAATTTCTAAATGAAGATGATAGAATTCAGGAAAAATTAAAACAAAAAACCTGGAACGAAGTTAGAACCAACGACTCCTGGGCGATTTTTAAAATCATGTCCGAGTTTGTAAATGGTTACGAGAGCATGGCGCGAATTGGTCCTTGCGTTTCTATTTTTGGTTCAGCACGAACAAAACCTGATACGAAATATTACTTATTAGCCGAAAAGATTGCTTATAAAATCAGTAAAGCCGGTTATGGCGTTATCACTGGCGGTGGTCCCGGAATTATGGAAGCCGGAAATAAAGGTGCGCATAATGGCGAAGGAACGTCTGTTGGTTTAAACATCGAATTACCTTTTGAACAACATTACAATCCGTATATCGATAAAGATAAAAACCTAAACTTTGATTATTTCTTTGTGCGTAAAGTAATGTTTGTTAAGTATTCACAGGGATTCGTAGTTATGCCTGGCGGATTCGGAACTTTAGACGAATTGTTTGAAGCCGTAACACTTATCCAAACCAAGAAAATTGGAAAATTCCCAATCATACTTGTTGGTTCAGAATTCTGGGCAGGACTATTTGAATGGATAAAAACGGTAATGATTGCAAAAGAAGGCAACGCCAATGCCGACGATTTGAGCTTAATCAAAATCGTTGACACCGAAGACGAAGTAGTTGAAGCACTGGATAATTTCTATAAAAAGTACAATTTGAGTCCAAACTTCTAACGTATGTTTTCCTAAATCTTGTAATTAACCTTCATTGAAATCAATTTTTAAAATATTTTTTCTTGGTTTACTTTTATCATTTCCGATAAAATTATTGGCACAACATCATTCCAAAATGATTGTGGAAATTGACAATGAAAAAAAAGAATTGACCGTTAATGAGGAATTGACTTATTACAACCAAACGAATGACACGCTGACCAATATCGTTTTAAACGATTGGATGAATGGCTATACTTCAAAGAACACGCCTTTAGCCGCAAGGTTTTCCGATGAATTTGAAAGAAGTTTTCATTTGGCAAAAGAAAAAGAAAGAGGCAGAACGAGCAACATTAATATCATTGATGAAAGCAAAACTTTGATGACTTGGGAAAGAGATAAGAACTATCCCGATGTTATTCAAATTCGGCTTAAAGATAAGTTGCTGCCCAATCAAAAAGCAACATTTACACTGACTTATACCGTAAAAATTCCAAGTGATAAATTCACTAAATATGGTTATGCTGAAAATGGTAAAATGTATCTCAAAAACTGCTTTCTTATTCCGGCGCGATACGAAAACAGAGCCTTTGCCAAATATGACAATTTAAATTTAGACGATTGTGCCAACGCGCTTTCTGACTATGATATTGATGTCAGAATTCCACAAAATTTTGACTTGTTTTCTGATTTGAATGAAGCACAAAAAGAAACTGTAAACGGTTTTAACAATTATCATTTTACAGCAAAAAATCGCTTGGATTTCAATCTGTTTGTTGATAGTAAAAAAGATTTTGAAGTCTATAAAAACGGTGATGTTGAAATAGTTTCGAATTTAAAAGACACTCGGCTGAACGACATTCAAAGAGCGATTGTCATTGATAGGATTGTGAATTATGTTTCAGCAAATCTGGGGAAATTTCCACAATCAAAAGTAACGGTAGCCCAAGCCGATTATGATAAAAATCCATTCTATGGACTGAATCAATTACCATTTTTTATCAGTCCGTTTCCAGATGAATTTTTATATGAAATCAAGTTTTTAAAAACTTATACGAACAATTATCTGCACAGCACCTTACAGCTTGACCCACGAAAAGACAACTGGATTTATGATGGAATTCAGGTGTATATTATGATGAAATATATAGAAGAAAATCATCCTGACAGCAAGATGATGGGAAGTGTTGCCAAGCTGAAACTGCTAAAAGGCTATAACTTAGTTTCATTAGATTTTAATGGTCAATACAGTTATTTGTATATGCTAATGGCCAGAAAAAACTTAGACCAGCCATTGAGCAATCCAAAAAATACTTTAATCAAATTCAACGAAAAAATTGCTTCCAAATACAGAGCAGGATTGAGTTTGAGATATTTGGACAGTTATCTGGAAAATGATATTGTTCCAAATAGTATTCAGCAATTTCTTGTTTTGAATGAAAAGCAACAAACAAACCGAAAGGATTTTGACAGCATTTTAGCTGCCAATTCTCCTAAAAAAATCGATTGGTTTTTTGACAAAATCATCGATTCACGTGACATTATAGATTTTAAATTCGACAAAGTTACCCGAACCAAAGACAGCATTAGCTTTTCGTTAAAGAACAAAACCGAAACAAATGTCCCGATTTCAGTGTATGGAATAAAAGATAAAAATATAGTCTTTAAAAAATGGTTAGATAATGTTGCTTCCGATAGCATTTATACTATTCCGAGAAAAGATGCAGAGAAAATCGTTATCAATTACAAAAATGAAGTTCCCGAATATAATCTGAGAAACAACTGGCGTTCTTTACATGGATTCCATCTCAATAATCGCCCGATAAAATTCAATTTTATGAAGGATTTGGAAGATCCATATTACAACCAAATTTTATATGTTCCAACCTTAGAATACAATTTATATGATGGTTTACTGCCTGGTTTTCGTTTTCATAACAAAACCATTTTAGATAAATCATTCATTTTCGATCTTAATCCAACGATTTCAACCAAAACCAAGAGTTTTTCGGGAAAAGGGTTTGTGTATGTAAACCAATTCAATCGCGACAGTAATTTGAATCACATTAAGTATATGCTTAGCGGAAGTTATTTGCATTATGCACCTGACGCCTATTATAAGAAATTAGCACCGACCGTTTTTTTGAATTTCAGGCCCGATAATTTTAGGGATAACAGAAAGCAATTAATTATTATTAAAGAAATCATTGTAGACAAACAAAAATCCGCCTTTACAGTTACCGAAAACAGCGAAAATTATCAAATTTTTAACGCAAAATATATCAATACTAAAACCGAGGTAACCAATCATTTTTCGTTTTTAGGTGATTTCCAATATTCAAATGTTTTTGGAAAATTAGCTGCTGAAGTACAATACCGAAAATTGTTTGACAACAACCGTTCGCTCAATCTTCGACTGTTTGCCGGTACTTTTTTACACAATAAAACAACTTCTAACTATTTTGATTTTGGTCTGGACAGACCGTCAGATTATCTTTTTGAAAGCGAATATTTAGGCCGTTCAGAAACCACTGGATTATTTAGTCAGCAATCGATTGTTGCCGATGGTTTTTTTAAGTCAAAACTGGAAACCCGAACAGCAAATCGGTGGATGACAACAGTTAATGCAAGCTACACTATTTGGAGTTGGGTAGAAGGTTATAGTGATATTGGTTTCATCAAAAATAAAGATGTTAACCCAAAATTTGTAAATGATAGTGGAATTCGGTTGAACTTAGTTACCGATTATTTCGAGTTGTTTTTTCCTGTTTATTCTAATAATGGTTGGGAAATTGGAGACAAAAATTATGGTGAAAAGATTCGTTTTATTGTAACATTCCGACCTGAAACTCTTATCAATCTTTTTACCAGAAAATGGTTTTAAATTTTTATTGCTTTCCTGAAACAACTATACTTATAGTCCGTTGTATTATATACAACAATTCTACATCTTTACAACAATGGACATACGAGAAAAAATAGGGTTACGGCTAAAAGAACTTAGAAATAAAAGGGGCCTTAGTCAGGAAAAGTTTTCATTTGTTTGCGAACTTGACAGAACATATATTGCCAGTATTGAACAAGGAAAAAGGAATGTTTCTGTAGAAAATATTGAAAAAATAGCTAAAGCCTTTGATATGTCTGTTTGTGAATTCTTTAAATCAGATTTATTCAAATAATTATGGAAATTGAAAAATACGAGGCGCTTATTATATCTCAATTGGACCAACTCATTGAAAATATTATTAAAGAAAATCCAAACCTTAAAATTGCCGTAAAAAAAGGAGAACGTGTCGGAGATGGGATTAGCAAATTTCTTGAAAATAAATTTGTTGAGTCTACTCAAAATCACAAATATTTTCGTGAATCTATAGCTTCTCCTGAGGGAAAAACTAAAAACCCTTTTGACGTACAAACTGTTTTTGAATTGAATGGACACCGTGAGTTAATTTGGATAGATTTCAAAGCTCTTAATATTGACAATGAAGCCACAAATCCTGACAGTGGGACACCTGATAAAGTTATCACATTAATGCAAAGCGGATTTTTCTATTTAGCATATATCATAATATATTATAAAGGCGCAGAGAATGGACTTGAATTTGTTCAAAAAAATGATCTTTTTGTGAAATCATATCTTCTTAAAAATATAAGTTCAAGCATGAGAATAACTCCCGCAAATCAAATGCAAGTTGACGGATTTGCTGAAACTGAATATAGAACCAGAGAGGATTTTTTATCTTTTTTATTGCAAAAAAAAATTGAGTCTAATCAAAGAAAATTAAAAAAAGCTGCTCAAGAATTAGAAAATTTCAAGACTGGAATATTAAAAAAAGAAACGGCTAAACAAAAAGAAATTACAATAGAGCTATTAAAAAAACTAAACAAGATACAGGAAGATAAAATCAAAAAACTATAATACTTTCCTGAATGTTATCAATTTCAGCATTAGTCAAGTTGTAATAAGTATAAATTAAACTGTTTATTTTTGAACTAATCACTTCCTTTGAATCTAAATCATTGTAAATCTCTCTGCATAAAACAGAAATTTCATCTTGTAATTTAACATCATTCGGAATGTAAATTGTCCCTAAATCTCCAATTTTAATTTGTGGCTGCTTACCCTGTGAAAATCTTATTATATTCATTTGCTGAGCATAATAAGTGACAAAATCGCTATTTAAGAAGCCGCATAAAAAATACAAAAACTCTATAGATTTTTGTGAATTATCTCTTAATGAAAAAACATACAGACTATTATTTGCAGCGCTTTTACTTAAATCAATGGTTGTGATTATTTCTTTAGCTGATTGTCTAACGAATAGTTTTGGATTATCATAGATAATAGGTTCTCCTAATCCTAATCTTTTTTTATTCTTAATACCTTGTTTTATAAGTTCGATTTTCAGCTCATCATTAATTGAATCCTGTAATGGTTTATCATAAAAAAAGTATTTCTTATAATTCAGTTTGCAATATTTCTCAGAAAGTGCTTTTGAACCCTGATAGTAAGGATAAAGTAATTTCTCATCTCTACTTTCTTTTTCAACAAAAGTAAATTTGTCTTCCATATCAAGAAGCATTACACAAGTCCGCAAATTTTTATTGGGATATAGTTCAAGTATAGTTTTATCTTTTTTTGCTTCAACTTTATCTAATATTTGTTTAAAAACAAAACATCCATTGTATCTAAATTTATACTCATCCCTTTTATTATCCCAACTTGATTGATCAACCAAATAATTATGCTGCGTTTTATGGTCAATTATTTGTACTTTATTATTTGTTTTTTTAGATTTTGATAGTTTAATAATGACTTGGCCACTTGCAACCTCAAAATCTTTAATATTGACTTGTAGTTCATCAATAGTTGTATTGTCTAACAAATACTTTCTTGTAAATTCATATGCAGTTTCAAAAAAAGAAACATCAATAATGAAACTCAACTTTCCATCTACTTTTAAAAAATCAAGAGAATGCTCAATAAATAACATTACAAGATTTAGTTTCCCATTTTTTACAGAGCTTGGAAACTGTTGGTAGTTATTCAGATAATTAATCCTTTGCTGCTCATTTTCTTTCTTATCTCTACGTCCATATAAAGTAACATAAGGCGGATTACCAATCACATAATCAAATGAATTATACAAGTCGGAAAATGGAGTTGTTCTTATTTCATCAAACAAAGATATTCGAGTAGAAATTTTATCCGTAAAATCCCAAGTTATATCATTAAATGAGCCTTCAAAATCTTCATCAAACAAAAAAGTAAATAGATTTTTAATATTATTTTTAGTCTTTTCAATCATTTCTTCTTGAACATCAACAAAGTAAATATTATTTGAAATGAAACTTGAAATCAATAAACTATCTGGGTATTTTAAATAAACATCGGATAATAATTTCAAAATAAAAATTCCCTGACCACAGGATGGTTCAAGAATTCTTTTACTTAAAATTTCGGAATCAATAATTACCACATTTAATAAATCTTCAACTGTATGTAAAGAATTAGTTAAAAAAACCCCGTTCTTCTTTCTGTCAGTTGTATTTAAACTTTTTTCATATCCATTTTGCCCAAAAACAACCTTTTCAAGGAAAAACGAAATTTGTGAGATGTTTTTAGGTTGTTTAACTAACATTAGAAAGTTTTAATTATATTGACAAATATACAAAAATAAATGATACTTATAGTCAACATTTTTATTTGAATTATCTTTTAACAAAAAAATCAAAATAATATTTTAAATCGAAGTAAAAATATATTATTTCCTCTTTTTACTTTAAATTTGTTGCGTAAAGAAATAATTTTCCACTATGTCTGAAGCTACATCCAAAACCGAAATTACATTTGAAGATTTCAAGCAAGAAGTTTTAAATGATTACAAAATTGCCACAATAAGTAGAGAATGTAGTCTGTTGGGACGAAAGGAAGTACTAACCGGAAAAGCAAAATTCGGAATTTTTGGTGACGGAAAAGAAGTGCCACAATTAGCCATGGCTAAGGCATTTCAAAATGGTGATTTTCGTTCGGGTTATTATCGCGACCAGACATTCATGATGGCGATTGGCGAATTATCCATTCAGCAATTCTTTGCCGGTTTATATGGGCATTCTGACTTGGCACACGATCCAATGAGTGCTGGTAGACAAATGGGCGGACATTTTACAACGCATTCTATCGATGAAAATGGAAATTGGAAAAACCTGACACAACAAAAAAATTCAAGTGCTGATATTTCTCCAACTGCTGGGCAAATGCCGAGATTGTTAGGATTGGCACAAGCATCAAAAATATATAGAAACGTTCGCGGATTGGAAGATTTCACCAATTTCTCGAATCAAGGAAATGAAGTTGCCTGGGGAACAATTGGTAATGCTTCGACATCAGAAGGGTTATTTTTTGAAACTCTGAATGCTGCCGGAGTGCTGCAAGTTCCAATGGTAATAAGCGTTTGGGATGACGAATACGGAATCTCAGTTCACGCCAGACATCAGACAACAAAAGAAAGTATTTCTGAAATCATGAAAGGTTTTCAGCGTGATGAAAATGCAAATGGCTACGAAATCTTAACCGTTAAAGGCTGGGATTATCCTTCATTGGTTTCTACCTATGAAAAAGCTGCTGAAATTGCCCGTGAAGAGCATGTTCCGGTTCTAATTCACGTATATCAGTTAACACAACCACAAGGACATTCAACTTCGGGTTCACACGAGCGTTATAAAAATGCTGAACGATTGGCTTGGGAAACTGAGTTTGATTGCGTGGCTCAAATGAGAACGTGGTTACTTCAAAATGATTTGGCTACAGCTGAAGAATTAGAAGAGATTGAAACCTCTTCTAAAAAAGACGTTTTGGAAGGCAAAAAAGCGGCTTGGGCAGCGTTTGTTTCTCCGATGAAAGAAGAACAACAGGAATTAGTTTCTTTATTGAATTCAATAGCCGGCTCAAGCGCTAACAAAGTTTTTATCGAAAAAGAAGCTTCAGATTTAGCATCCATAAAAGAGCCGATCCGTAAAGAAATTTTAACGGTTGCCCGTAAAGTTTTACGATTGATTGTCAACGAAAATGGAAGACAAGAATTGGCAAACTGGATAACAAATTACATTAACCAAATTCAGCCAAAATTCAGTTCACATTTATTTTCGCAATCTGATAAAAATGTACTGAATGCTACTGAAGTACCGGCCAATTACGATGACACTGCCGAAGAAGTAGATGCACGTTTGGTCTTGCGTGACAACTTTGACGCAATATTCAATAAATATCCTGAAGCTTTGGTTTTTGGAGAAGATGCCGGAAACATTGGTGATGTGAACCAAGGTCTGGAAGGAATGCAGGAGAAATACGGAGAACTTCGTGTTGCTGATGTTGGAATTCGTGAAGCTACCATTCTCGGACAGGGAATCGGAATGGCAATGCGTGGTTTACGACCAATTGCCGAAATACAATATTTAGATTATTTGTTATATGCCATTCAAATCATGAGTGATGATTTGGCAACTTTACAATACAGGACACAAGGCAGACAAAAAGCGCCGTTGATTATCAGAACCCGTGGACACCGTTTGGAAGGAATCTGGCATTCGGGTTCACCAATGGGAATGATTATCAATGCAATTCGTGGAATCCATGTTTTGGTGCCGAGAAACATGACGAAAGCGGCAGGCTTTTACAATACTTTGTTAGAAACTGATGAACCGGCTTTAGTTATTGAGTGTCTGAATGGTTACCGTTTAAAAGAAAAAATGCCAACCAATTTGGGTGAATTCAAAACTCCGATTGGAGTTGTTGAAACCATCAAAACAGGAACCGATCTGACTATTGTTTCTTATGGTTCAACACTTAGAATTATCGAGCAGGCTGCTAAGGAATTATTGGAAGTTGGTATTGATGTAGAAATTATTGATGCGCAATCGTTGTTGCCATTTGACATCAATAAAGACTGTGTGAAATCGGTTATGAAAACAAATCGTTTGCTGGTAATTGACGAAGATGTTCCCGGTGGAGCGTCTGCCTATATTTTGCAACAAATCATCGACGAGCAAAATGCATATCAATATTTGGATAGCCAACCGCAAACCCTGACTTCTAAAGCGCATCGTCCGGCTTATGGAACTGATGGCGATTATTTCTCAAAACCATCTGCAGAAGATGTTTTCGAGAAAGTGTATGCGATTATGCACGAAGCAAAACCAAACCAATTCCCTAACTTATACTAAAAAAGTTATGAAAAGAATATTTTTACTTCTAATTTTGATAATAGCAGCCTTTTCTATAAACTCCTGTTCAAGTGATGGCGGTGGAAAATCGGATTATGATAAAGCAACAGGAACAATATCCTTTAAAGTAGATGGTTATCTGAAAACATTTAAATCAATTAATTTTCATGAAGAAACCTATTTGCAAGGCACGCCTGATGAATATATTGGTGTGGACATTTACGCCAATCTAGGTGCTTACAATGATGGTGTTAGCTTTTCTTTTATAAAAGGAGATATGGACCATATTTACAATTTCACTTATGTAAAAGAAGGCGATATTGGTTATCTTCCTACAGATGATTTTTTATATACTATTACTTCCAATGGAAATGATAATAAGCTAATTGGGGCTTTTTCGGGAGTAATGGGCGGATACCCAGATTTAGCCATTACCGAAGGAACATTTAACATTAAATATTAATGCAACCCAAAGAATTACTTGACTTAGCAGAACAATTCGGGAATCCGTTATATGTTTATGATGCTGATAAAATTGCCTTTCAGTACAACCGTTTGACCAATGCTTTCAAAGTTGAAAAGCTTCGTATTAATTATGCGATGAAAGCCTTGTCTAATATTTCTATCCTGAAGCTGCTGAAGAATTTGGGTTCGGGTTTAGATACTGTTTCTATTCAGGAAGTACAATTGGGTTTGCATGCTGGTTTTACTCCTGACAGGATTATTTTTACTCCAAACGGCGTTTCCTTTGAAGAGATTGAAGAAGTTGCCAAAATGGGTGTTCAAATCAACATTGACAACCTTTCTATTCTAGAGCATTTTGGTGCTAAGTATCCAAAAATTCCGGTTTGCATCCGTATCAATCCGCATGTTATGGCTGGTGGAAACGAGAACATTTCCGTAGGTCATATCGACAGCAAATTTGGGATTTCTATTTATCAAATTCCACATGTGTTGCGTATTGTTGAAAATACTAAAATGAATATCAACGGAATCCACATGCACACAGGTTCTGATATTTTGGATATTGAAGTGTTCCTGTATGCTTCTGAAATTCTATTCGATACCGCGAAGCAATTCAAAGATTTAGAATTCCTTGATTTTGGTTCCGGATTTAAAGTGCCTTATAAAAAAGACGATATCGAAACGAATGTTGAAGAATTGGGCAAAAAGTTGACCAAACGTTTTTTGGCTTTCGAGAAAGAATACGGCCGCGAATTGACATTGGCTTTTGAACCCGGAAAATTTCTTGTAAGCGAAGCTGGTTATTTTTTAGCAAAAGTGAATGTGGTCAAACAAACCACATCAACAGTTTTTGCCGGAATTGACAGTGGGTTTAATCATTTAATACGCCCAATGTTTTATGGTTCACAACATAGCATTGAAAACATTTCACATCCAAAAGGAAAAGAGCGTTTTTATACTGTTGTAGGTTACATCTGCGAAACGGATACGTTTGCCAATAACCGCCGAATTGCCGAAATTCACGAAGGTGATGTTCTTTGTTTTAAAAATGCAGGAGCCTATTGTTTCTCGATGGCATCTAATTATAATTCGCGCTTTAAACCAGCCGAAGTTTTATGGAAAAACGGCAAAGGTCATTTGATTAGAGAACGCGAAACGTTTGATGATTTATTGCAAAATCAGATTATGATTGAGGTATAAAAAAAAGACTGCTTTCGCAGTCTTTTTTGTTCAATTTATTTTCTAACGATTCTGTTTAAATAATGATTCCCTTCGGTGTCATATTGTAAAAAGTACGTACCTGCAGACAGATTTGAAATATCTACTCTGGAAGTTCCATTTTGAATATTCTGAACTATTTTACCGCTTATATCAACAATTCTCATGTTTGTTAAAACATCCGTAGTATTGATATTGATAAAATCAGCAGTTGGGTTTGGTGAAACTGTAATTCTGGATTGATTAAAACTGTTGATACCCAAAGTTCCGGTTATACTAAAATTGTCGACACCTGCACCCCAGCCCCAGTCATTATCATCTCCATAAGTAAATTTAACCTGAAAAGCAGGATTGGCATAAGCAGTAACATCTAATGTAAATACAGTGGGACTCGTATCGACTGAAACGTTTAAAATCTCAACCCATGCTGTGCCGTCCCAAACTTCTGCAGTGAAATAACCTGACCCAATATAATCCTGAATAGCGTATTCAAAACTTAAATTAAGATCAGTGTATGAAGTCAAATTTATTGCTGGTGACAAAAGTTCCACCGTGTTATCCAATGCTCCTTCACCTGCAGCGTCATCATCATAAATAGCTGCGTTTGAAGTAAAACTAGCTCCTGACGGCATCGTTCCGGAACCAAATGCCCAGTCGAAAGTACCCGAAACCATATTGGTAGTCCAGCCTAATGGCAAGGTGTCCGCTTCAAAATCTTCAGTTTGAATTTGAGCGAAAGTAAAGTTTGCGAAAAGCAAACCCATAAAAAAGTAGATTTTTTTCATATTAACGAGTTTTAAAGTTCAAAACTAATGTACCCATCTTTATTGGGCTAACCAAAACTCATCGTTAAAATTCAAAAATTATCGATTAGCGAAAGCTTTTTTAATCAATTATTGATTTAAGCTTTGCTTTTTTGCGGATAAGACAACATTTATTTATCCAAAATCTCTGTTAGCACATGACTTTCAGAGCCATTCGGAATAGTGATTTTCAGTTTTTGTGAAAGTGTTGGCGCAATTTCGGTAATTACTTTTTTATCATGAGATTCTCCATGTTTTATATTCCAGCCATAAAACAATAACGGAACATTGGTATCATAACTATAAGTTGTCCCATGCGAAGTTCCCGTTGGTCCGTATTCAATATAACCTGGCTTATCGAGAATAATCATATCCCCGTTTTGAGTTACGTCATAACCTTTTGCAATACAATCCAAATGATAATCGGCTCCCGAATTGGCTAAAATCTCTTCTTCAGTATAAACTCGCTTTACATAGTTTTGCGTCATTAAGAAGTCTTTAAAAGCCTGTTTTACCTTAACCAAATCCAAACCCCTGGTTTTGATAATTTCTTTATTGAAAAACAGATTAAAGCTATCATACTGCAAAACCAAATCTGCTCCAAAAGTATCAGTAGAGAATTTCCTCAAATTTTTGGTGCTTTCCTTATTGTCGATATTGGTTACATCGTATTTATTTGCTTTAAGGAATTGCGCATTCTCTGCACCGGCATGGTCAGCTGTCAGGAAAAGTAAATAATTTCCTTTTCCGACTGTTTTATCAAGATAGTTTAAGAAATCCGCAATTGTCAAATCCAAACGCAAATAGGTATCTTGTAGTTCCATTGAACGAGGTCCAAGAATGTGTCCGACATAATCCGTAGAAGAAAAACTAACAGCTAAAAAATCGGTAACATTGTCTTTTCCCAAAGATTCTTTCTCGATAGCTAATTTGGCAAAGTCAGCCACATAATCATTTCCAAAAGGTGTTGCTCTCAAAATACTTGGGTTATTTTTTTCAAGCATGGCTTTTAAATCATACGGAAAAATAGGCTTGTCGACTTTGTATAATTTGCCTTCATACGGATTATCATCTGGTAAACTTTCATCATAAGTCGCGACTGGCTTTAATAAATCCCAACCTTGATTTATATATTTCATATAGCCTTTTTGCGCATTGAATTCGGTTGCCCAATCCGGAAATTTTTCTCCATAAAAAGTACTCGAAATAAAGCTGCCTGTTTTGCTGTACCAAAATGCCCAATTGGCAAAATGCCCAGCAGGAAGAATTGCGCCTCTGTCTTTCATGCTGATGCCAATTACTTTTCCTTTAAAGTTGGTTGACAAACGAAGCTCATCTGTGATTGTTGTTGTCTGCAGATTTTTTGGCGACATTTCACCTTCTTCTTTGGTGCCATCACCAAGAGTTTGTACCGAAGCATCATCTGTGCAATATCTTTCTTTTCCCAAACTTCTGCTATACCATTCATTGCTCACGATTCCGTGCATTGCTGGTGTCGTTCCTGTATAAATTGACGCATGCCCAGGTGCGGTATAAGTTGGCATATAATTGTAATGCATATTATAAAACGTAAAACCATCATTCATCAATCGCTTAAAGCCATTCTCGGAAAAATCACTTTGAAAGCGATACAAATATTCCATTTTCATTTGGTCAACAACAATACCAACTACCAATTTTGGTCTTTGCTGCGCTGACAGATTTGAAATAACAAATAAGAAGAATACGAAAGGAAGAATTTTTTTCATAAGATGTAATTGTATCACAAAAATACAGATTAGGGATGAATAGTCGACAAAAAAATGCACACCGTTTAAAGTGTGCATTTTGCTAAAAAAAAATTCAAATATTTAACAACAACTAACTACTCTTATTTCAAAATCATAAACGTACATCTACGATTTGTGGCGTGCTCTGCTTCGGTACAATCATTACTAGGGCAAATAATCAATGGTTTGGTTTCGCCGTAACCTATTGAACGCAGCCTCTTTCTGTCAATTCCGTTTTGTACTAAGTATTCTAAGGCTGAAGCCGCACGTTTGTTTGACAGCCTCAGATTATAAACTGCTGAAGCCCGTGTATCTGTGTGGGAACCGACTTGGATTTCCATGTATGGATATTTTTTCAATAATCCGACTAAGACATCAAGCACTTGCGCAGCCTGTGGTTTGATATCCCATTTATCCAAATCAAAATAAATGTTTTCTAAATCGATAAGAACGGTTCCGTCATCTTTTTTGTTGATAATATCTTCTGCATCATAATAAGACTCGACTTTCATTTGCAAATCTATATACACTTTCCCTTTTTGGCTGGTGTCGAATTCGGCTTCGGCCGGAATATAAAAATCTTTGAAAGCCATGATTTTGTATTTCTTGTTTGGCTCGGTATTGAAAGTAAAAGTACCATCTTTGCCTACCAAAATTTCTTCCAGAAGATTGCCTTTGTCGTCGTATAATTTTACTGTCGCACCAGGCAAAAGTTCCGTTGATTTTATATCCCGAACTTCACCTTCAACCAAATATTGCAATTTATTATCTTCCTGAATGAAAGTGTATAAATTATCATCGCCTGTTCTGTTGGAAGCAAAATATCCTTTATCGGTTTTCTCATCCAAAATGAAATTGAAATCATCCATTTCGCTATTGATAGTCGACCCTAAATTAAGCGGTTTATCAAATTCGGTATCGCTAAGCTTTAAACTCATAAAAACATCCAAATTCCCATTGCCCTGATGTCCGTCAGAAGCAAAATATAGCGTTCCATCTTCAGTTAAAAAAGGAAACTGTTCTCTCTGAATCGTATTAATCGTTTCGCCTAAATTTCTTGGCTGGCTGTAAGTTCCGTCTTCATTTACATCAACAACGAAAATATCCATTGAACCTAAAGTTCCGGGCATATCGCTGGCAAAGTAAAGTTTCTTTCCGTCTTTAGTCAGGAATGGATGCTCCACAGAATACGTATCACTTGAAAAAGGCAGCATTTTGACATTGGTCCATTTTCCATCTGTAAATTCTGCTTTATAGATTTTAATCATTGCGACTTTTTCTTCGCCAATTTTAACCTGTTTCTCACCACTTCTGTTGAAATACATTGTTTTCCCATCGGCGCTGAATGTTGCAGAGCTTTCGTGTTTTTTTGTATTGATGATAGCCGGAAATGGTTCCACACTTACCAGTTGACCATTTTTGTCAACCGATGCAGAAAACAAATCCAGATAAGGTTTATCGTTCCAGCCATAAGCTTTCTCCTGGGCATTTCTTGTAGAAGCAAAAGTCACTTTGTCGCCATAGAACGAAATTCCGAAATCACCATTGGTTTTGTTTTTTGACATGATTTCCAACTTGAAACTATTTGGTGTGTTTCGGGTTATGTTCTTCATGAATTTAGGAGTATTTTGGTCAAACCCTAAATACTCCGACATCATTGCGTCGCCTTTATCGAAATCTTTTGTTCCTTTCAAGGCATTGGCATATCTGAAAAGCACGTCTTTTTTCACACTGTCTTTATAGGTGAAAAATAGTTGTCCGTAGGCACGAACCGCGTTTGTCATTTGGAAATTGTAATAATAACAATCTCCTAAATTTTGCAACACCTGTTTGGATTGTTTAGTCTTGATTACTTCTTCATAAGCTTCGGCAGCTTTGACATAAGACTTACTTGCAAACAGAGTGTTGGCCTGTTTAACACTGACTTTTTTTTGGGCAAAAAGAGTGGTGATACTGCAAAAAATAAAAAGTATGTAGTATAATTTTTTCATCATTTTCATTTTAAAAGAATCGTGGTGATTTATCGTATCCTTTACCTGAAAGTTTACCTAAATCTAAATCAAATAGTAAAAAAACTTCATGCGAACCAGAATTGAAATCTTTCAAATTAGAAAGCGTATAATCATAAGAATAACCTATTCTGAGTGTTGGCGTGATATAAAAACTGGCTAAACCGCTAACGGAATCTCCTATACGATAACCAACTCCGGCTTCAAATTTATTATTGATTAAAACATTGGTTGTTAAATCTAACGAAACTGGTGCGCCTTCAACACCTTTTGCCATAAACGCAGGTTTCAGTTTGAAGTTATCATTTCCGTTAAACGTGAATACATAACCACCGGTCATAAAAAAGTGAACCGACTCTACGCCACTTCCGGCATGCCCGTTAATAGTTTCCAGATGTCTCGATGTCATTAAGTTTGGCGCAGAAAAACCAAGATAATAATTGGACCCAAACAAATAAGTTCCAACTCCGATGTTAGGAAACGTTTGGCTGATATTATTTTGAAATGCAGGATCAATAGTTGGATCTGTTAATACAAATCCGTTAAAGTTAGTATCAAACAAAGTAACTCCAGCTTTTAATCCAAATGACAGCTTCGTTGTTTCGCCTAATGGTAAAACATACGCAAAGTCGGCAAAAATATTGTTCTCTTTTACTACATCTCCAATTTCATCATGAACAACTGAAATACCTACTTCTACTCTTTTGGATACTGGTTTGTGGGCAAAGAAGGTTTGTGTTGTTGGTGCGCCTTCAATTCCAACCCATTGTGTGCGATACAATCCACCAAAATTTATCACATCAGCATTATCTGTGGCGTAGGCAGGATTTATAACACTCATATTATACATATAGTGAGTAAACTGTGGATCTTGTTGCGCACTTAATTTTGATGTTAAAAAAACAACAAGTAGTACTAACAGATATTTAATAATTTTATGTTTCA
>NZ_JBDSMB010000047.1:0-18348 GCF_039916025.1 Flavobacterium sp. | reverse complement strand
TTTGGAATATTGACGGAGGTTTCAATTGGTACGCAGGTGTTGGTGCCGGTATTGGAAGCTGGAGCTATAATGGTCCAGGTAGTCCGGATCCAGATGGTGGAACATTCTTGTTAGCTGCCGGAGATATCGGAATCGAATATGACTTTGAGGAAGCTCCAATTCAATTATCGTTAGACTTCAGACCTGAGCTATACTTTGGTGATAACAGAAGTGACTTTGATAATTATGACAGTTTTGGTCCGGACATCGCCCTTGGTATTCGTTACAGATGGTAATCAAACTATAATATAAAACAAAAATCCCGTCTCGTTCCAAACGAGGCGGGATTTTTATTTGATGATAATTGGCTTCTTCGAATTGATTTTTAGAACTGTGTAAGGATATAAGGTTTCATCATTTGTTTGAACTGCATCAATATTCTTTTGATTGTCTTTGACGTAAACTTCTATTTGTGTTGGAGTTTCAATAACTTTTTCAATCGTTACTTTATTACTGTTTTCCTCCGTTGGCCCGGTATTAAGGATTACAAAATTACAGTTGCTAATATCACTGGATTGCATTTTTTTGCGCAGCGTTTCATCTCCCATAAGCATATTGATTTCCTTTGGTTCAGTCAACACTTCATAGAACTTGATATTAGCGCCACCATCATTATTGACCATCAATACTTCATACAAAGGTTTGCTGGCCGCACTCTTTGTTGACGAACACGAATATAATAGCGCAATTAATATTATCGAAATTACTTTTTTCATTTGGAGTTGTTAAGGGCTTTGTGGTATAATGCTTCATACAAAGGAAGAATATTTTTGATGTCAAATTGTTGGGCAACACTTAATGCTTGTTCTCTAAATTTGGACAAGCTGGCATCATCCGAAAGAATTTTTAAAGCATTTTCTGCCATACTATCAATATCTCCCACGCTGCTAAGATATCCTGATATTCCATCAAAGTTTACTTCGGGCAAACCACCTGAATTACTAGATATTACAGGAACACTCCACGCCATAGCTTCAAGTGCGGCTAAACCAAAACTTTCGGTTTCTGATGGCAATAAAAACAAATCTGAATAGGAAAGAATTTGATCTATCTCGTTGCTATTTCCAAAGAAAATTACTTTGTCCTGAATGCCAAGTTCTTTACAAAGTTGTTCAGCTCTTGATTTTTCGGGACCATCACCTACCATCATTAATTTGGCCGGAATTTTTTGCTGGATTTTATAAAATATCTTGATGATATCAGGAATGCGTTTTACTTTTCTAAAGTTACTTATGTGCGTAACGATGCGTTCCTCTTTTTTTGCCATAGCAGAGCGATGACATGAAATCTGGCTCTCGTTTCTTATTTTATCCAATTCGATAAAATTCGGAATCACATGAATTTCTTTTTTGATATTGAATAATTTATTCGTTTCATCCTTTAGGCTTTGTGAAACCGAAGTCACAATATCCGATTTATTAATGCTAAAAGTAACTGCAGGTTTGTAAACCGGATGATTTCCAACCAACGTAATATCTGTACCGTGAAGTGTAGTTACCATCGGGATTTTTATTCCTTCATTCTTCAACATTTGCTTTGCCATATAGCCTGCATAAGCATGTGGAATAGCATAGTGAACATGTAATAATTCAATTTTATAAAGTTTTACCATATCTACCAACTTGCTGGACAATGCTAACTCATAAGGCTGATAATGAAACAAAGGATATTCCGGAACATTAACTTCATGGTAATGCACATTTGAGTTCAAGAGTGCTAACCGCACTGGTTGACGATAAGTAATAAAATGAATTTCGTGTCCGCGGTGAGCAAGCTCGAGTCCTAATTCGGTTGCTACTACGCCGCTTCCTCCAAAGGTTGGGTAGCATACAATGGCAATTTTCATGTGTTGATTTTAGTGATACGAATTTAAGTAAAATTGGTTTGTCATTTGGAAAGTTTTTGTTAAAATAATAATGTGAATGTATTTTGTTATTTAAGTAGAAGAAGACAAGAGTTATAAAAGTTGAACAAATAAATTACTACCCTAATATTCCTCCAACATTAGTCGTCATACTATTTACTTTATATCAGGTAATATTTTGTTAAAATTATTTGTACATTTAAATTCTTTTCTTAAAAAACCAACTTTTTTATTACTAACTTTTTAATGCCAAAATTTATGAAATCAAGACTTTTTTTATTCGTATCCATTTTATTTTTAACCCTATCTTGTAGCAGTTCTGAGGATGCTCCAGATTATGCTACAGAACCAGAAACAAAAGCAGAATTTGATAATACTTCCTTTGGAGTATACAAGGGAGTTGTTTTAGGCTTGGAAGATAGTGCTATCAAAATAGTGATTAATAATGGTGACAATGTGGCCGTTGCCTACATTTATAAAAAAAATAAAATTGTAAAAACATTAACCACTACCGGTACATTTACACTCGGAGAACCTATAGTAAATGCTGAGTTTTCTACCTCTGGCTCTTCATTTAAATTTTCAACTAATAGTAATGGTTCAAATCCAACTATTCAAGATTTTACATTTACAGGTGTTTCAAATCCAGAAGTATACGCCATTCACGAACTATCTTTTGCCCAAGTTCTTTGTTATAAAGGCGGTTATGGTGGTGGTGATTATGGAAAATTTGCATGCATGGTTAATAATGGACAATTAATAGGCTACGTTTACAGTACCAAAGAAGAAGATGCGCCAAGTTATTCAGCAACATCTACAATTGTTGATAATAGCTTCAATGCTCTTTTTGGAAGTGTTAGTTCAGGTGCTACTTTTCAAGGTCAAATTACTATCTATGGCTGTGCAGGTGAATGGGAAAATCTGACAGCAGGAGAAGACGGAACATTTAGTGGAAAAAGAACTTTGTAAATTTGACAAGACACTAAGTAATGGTTTATCAGAAACTATAACAATCCGTTATACTTTCGAATAAACCATTCGGCAGCAAGAGAAATGGTAATCAAAACCAATAACCAAACCCAATCAATCAAAGGCGATTTCTTTACCAGTGTTTTTTGAATTGCTTTATAACTATCATCAGCAAGAAGCTGTTTAATCAAAGTATCCACTTGATTTGGCAGGAATGCTTTACCTTTGGTTTGCGACGCTAATTGGTTTAGTTTGCTCCAATCCGGATTTACAAATTGCTTTTCGATATCGAAATCCAATACTTCAAAACTACTGCTGTAAGTTGAATTCGAATTCAATTCTTTGACTTTAAAAGCATAATTTCCAGCTGACAATCCATCAAGATTAACTTGAAAAGCATTTGTAGTTCGTAGCAAATCATAATTTTTTACTTGCTTGGTTTTGGTATTTGCAACGGCAATAGTCAAACGCGCTTTTTCGTCGAGTTCATAGTTTTTATTGAAATACTGAGCCGTAATTTCAATAGCTTCTCCCGAATTATAAAAACGTTCATGAGTTACCACCAAAGATTTTCTGGCATTGTTTGATGCTAAATACTGTATAGTTTTGTCTAAGAAAACATCAAAATCGGCAAAGCTCTTTTTGTCGACATAAGTATTTGCTCGCCATTTCCAGATGTTTTCACCAAATAAGAAAGCGCTTCGTTTTCCCTGATTTTCGGCGAAAGCCAATAATGGCTGATTGGTTGCAATGTTACGAATGGTAGAAGACAACAACGTATTAGTATTGCCGTTAGCCGTAATCGCTCCAAAAGGATTTTCCAAAGGTGGAAAACTTTCAAAGCCAATATTGTCAAGCGCAAACAGATTAAACTGACTATCATAAGCAGCCGAATAATCTTCTTTGCTTCCGCTCATTTTGAAAGAATAACTGCTTTGATTTTGATTCAAAAAGTTATAATCGGTGTCATTTCCTGTAATTATCCAGGTGTTGATTTTGGCGTTTTTGTTTTGTTCAAATATTGTTTTAAATTCTGCGTTTGGCTGATACAAAATCAAAACGTTATAATCTGTTAACGAGTTGACTTGATTTGGTTTAAGAATAGTTACTTTTCGTTGTGCATTAGATTCAATACTTCTTTTAATTGCACCTAAATCAGGATGTGAAATAGAAGAAACCAACGCGACTTCTGTCTTTTGATCAATAACTTCTACAGCAAAATTCTTGGTGTTATTATACGTATTCTTTTCGGGCTCTTTTGATGAAATAGTTGCTCTCATAATCTGCAGTCCAACTTTATCTGCAGGCAACAAAACATTCAGTGTTGCTGATTTTTTAGAAGGAGAAAAAGCAACGGTTTGTTCATTTAGAAGACTATTTCCTTGCAAGATTTTAAATGTGGCGTTGATGCTTTTTGTTCCGGCATAATTCAGGAATATTTCAACCGGGAATTTGTTCTTGTGAAAAGCATATTTGTTGACATTCAGTTGCGAAATCCTCAAATCGAGATAAGTTGCAGTATCACCAACTACCAAAGGATAAACCTTATTGTCAGGATTAAATCCGAATACATAATCTTCACCCGAAGTCTGGTTTCCATCAGAAATCAGAACCGTTGGATAATGCTGGTTTTTGTAAATGTTTTTCAGATTTTTGGCAACAACATCAATATTGGATTGTGTTCCTTTGAAATCAATAGTATCAGATGGCAGGAAATCAGCATCAAACTGATAGGTTTGCACATCAAATTTATTGGCTAAATCTGAATTCTCTGAAAGCTTTTGGAAGACTTCCATCGCAGATTTATCAGCTTTTAAATCTTTTACAGAAGCTGAATTGTCAATAACAATCGGTAAAGGTGTTTTAACCGTTTCAACAGTTTTTCTTGAAATGATTGGGTTTATCAGCAGTAATAACAATCCGAAGATGCTAAAGAAACGCAAAAAAGCCAAAAGCAAAGTGGCTTTCGACCTGCTTTTGACTTTGTAGAAATATTGGTAAAATGATAAACCAGCAGCAATTAGTATTGATACGAGTAATAACAGGATTGTTGTGGTATTCATTTATTGGTTTATTTTAAATTTTAAATTCTAAATTATAAATGAATCCAAATAATTCAAAATTCATAATTCAAAATTTATAATAATTTTAGGTTAGCATTCCACCGCAAACATTCAACACTTGACCTGAAACATAAGCGCTCATATCAGAAGCAAAGAAAAGACATGCATTAGCAACATCTTCCGGAGTTCCACCGCGTTTCAACGGAATAGAATCTCTCCAGCCTTGCACCACATCTTCATTCAATTTTGCAGTCATTTCAGTTTCTATAAAACCTGGCGCAATAGCATTGCAACGAATGTTTCTTGAACCTAATTCCAATGCAACAGATTTGGTAAAACCAATCATTCCAGCTTTTGAAGCAGCATAATTCGCTTGTCCGGCATTACCTTTCACTCCTACTACACTACTCATATTCACGATTGAACCTTTGCGGTTTTTGAGCATGATTTTTTGAACCGCTTTGGTCATATTGAAAACTGATTTCAGATTGATTTCAATTACTTTATCAAAATCTTCTTCCGACATACGCATTAAAAGATTGTCTTTTGTAATTCCGGCGTTGTTGATTAATATGTCAACATTTCCGAAATCTACCATAACATCATCAACCAGTTTTTGTGCTTCGTTGAAATCTGCAGCATTTGATTTATATCCTTTGGCTTTGATTCCCATCGCCGATAATTCGTTTTCCAATACCAACGCTGATTCGGCAGATGAACTATAAGTAAACGCAACATTTGCTCCGTGTTGTGCAAATACTTTTGCGATGCCGCTTCCAATTCCTCTACTTGCTCCAGTGATGATGGCTACTTTTCCTTCTAATAATTTCATATGTCTTAGTTATTGTTTCTTAATTGTCATATGTAATAGCCACAAGAAAATATCTAGATTCTTCTTGTAAAACTAATGCGGCTATTTCATTTTATAAAAAGTTTAATTTGATAGCCCAAATATAGAATAATTTATACTTCTAAAAAATCATTTATATTTAAACCTTTAGTATCATTGTAAGTCGAAAGTTGACAGCCCAACCAAATGATTGAAAACCAATTCCATTTTGAAAAATTGTATCATGAGTATAAAACACTTGTGTATAATGTGGCATTGAATTATTTGCAAAATGTTGAAGATGCTGAAGAAGTTACCCAGGATGTTTTTGTAAAGGTTTATAATTCGCTGGAAAACTTCAATCAAAAATCGTCGCATAAAACGTGGATTTACCGAATTACCATTAATCAGTGCTTGGATTGTATCAAACAAAAGAATAGTCAGAAGCGCTTTTTTATTTTTGGAAAGAAAAGCCAGAACGAACAGGAATACCTGAACACAGCCACATTTGAACATCCCGGAATTTTGATGGAAAATAAGGAAAATGCCGCTATTCTTTTTGAAGTCATCAATACGCTTACCGAAAATCAAAAGACAGCTTTCGTGCTTTCAAAGCTTGATGGTTTGAGTAATCCTGAGATTTCTGAGATTATGCAACTTAGTGTCTCATCTGTGGAATCGCTTATTTTTAGGGCGAAAGCAGCGCTTCAGGATAAATTATCTGAAAAATTCAACAACTACCGCAAGAAAAAGTAATAACATTCGTCAAAGCAATTATGGAAAAAGAAAATTGGATAGAAACCATTTTAAACAGCACTAACGGAATTACGCATGTAACTCCAAGTGATGATTTGTTTTCAAAAATTCAGAAAAGAATTCAAGTAGAAAGCAAAGTTTCATCAAAAACAGTTTGGCTTGTTGCTGCCTCAATTGCTGTTTTAGTGATGCTGAACTTTTCAGCTTTAGCTTCTAATACAAAACAAAAAACAAGTTCAACCACAGCCTACTTAGAAATGACTGTCAATAAAAGTAATCAGTTATATCAATAACAATGGAAAAAACGAAACTATTAACGATTACAGTAATCGGATTATTGCTACTCAATTTGGGCACATTAGGGTTTTTATTTTTAAATGGACCTAAAGGACACAGACCGCCACGTGAAGGCAGACAGGAACCTAAAACAATTATTATTGATAAATTGCATTTAGATGCACAGCAACAAAAAGAATATGCCAAATTAATCCAATGGCACCATGGTGAAATTACAAAGCTTGACGATAATATTCGTCAAGTAAAGAATGAACTTTATTCTCAATTAAGTCAGACTGAAACGAATCAAAAAACAGAAGATAGTTTGATTACTGTGATAAATTCATATCAAAAGCAAGTAGAAGAAACTCATTTCAAACATTTTGAAGATATCAAAAAGCTGTGTCGCCAAGATCAGATGCAAAACTTCAACGAATTGACGGAAGAATTATCCAGAATATTTGCGCCAAAACCACGCGGACCAAGACATGACTAAAAAAGGAATTCATATAGTTTTCCTTTTATTTTTTTGTTTTTCGCTTTTGGCGCAAAACAAAAGTGATTCTTTAGCGGTTAATTTTCATTTAGAATTCGATAAACTTCCACTTGAAGTAAATAAGAAATATGTTTCGTCAAGCAAAGACACTTTGACGATTGAAACGTTTCGATGTTATATATCCAACATTCAAGTTCACTACAATGACAAGTCAGTCTTTACTCAAAAAGACAGCTATCACCTACTCGATTTAGACAAACCAAATTCATTTAAAATTCCGATAACTAAAAAAAGTGATAAGCTAATTTCTAAAATCACTTTCAATATTGGCATTGACAGCGTAACCAATAATTCCGGAGCATTGACCGGCGATTTAGATCCCGCAAAAGGAATGTATTGGGCATGGCAAAGCGGTTATATCAATATGAAAATAGAAGGTAAAAGTTCGAGCTGTAAAACCCAGAAAAACGAATTCCAGTTTCATGTTGGCGGTTATCTCCAACCCTATTATGCTATGCGAACAATAGAAATCAATGGCAATATCAATATCAATATTGGAATTGATTTAAATGTTTTTTTCTCGAATGTAAATCTAAAGCAAATAAATAGCGTTATGATTCCCGGGAAACTCGCCATGGAATTAGCAAATCTCAGCACTAAAATGTTTCATTTAGAATGAAAAAACATTGGAAACATATCTTGACAGTTTGTGTTGTTTTAATAGGTTTTGGATTTTCAAACCGATTTACTACACCAATATATCTTGAAGTTCCAAATGGTTGGCCAAAGCCAACTTACGATTTCAAAAGAAATCCAATAACAGAAGAAGGATTCCAACTTGGCAGAAACTTATTTTATGATCCGATTTTGTCAAGGGACAATACTATTTCCTGTCAGAGTTGCCATTTGCAAAACACAGGCTTTACACACATTGATCACGATGTAAGTCACGGCATTGAAGGAAAGATTGGCACCCGGAATTCTATGGCGCTGATTAATCTTGCCTGGAGCAAAGACTTTATGTGGGATGGCGGTGTGAATAATCTGGAAATGCAGCCTATAAATCCGATTACAAATCCATTAGAAATGGATGAAACATTGGAGAATGTTGTTGCAAAGTTGCAGCGAAGCGAAAAATACAGAAAGCTATTTGCTAAAGCTTTTGGTGATGAAAAAGTTACAAGTCAGAGACTACTGAAAGCTTTGGCTCAATTCACGGTGATGCTGAGTTCTTCCGATTCAAAATATGATAAAGTGATGCGTAAGGAAACGCAGTTTACTGAGCAGGAAGAAAAAGGATATGAGCTTTTTAAAACCAATTGTGCTTCCTGTCATAAAGAGCCTTTATTTGCTGATGATAAATTTGAAAATAATGGTTTGAAACCTGATGTGTCTTTTAAAGATGGTGGCAGAATTAAAATTACCAAAGACAGAAAAGATTCGCTACGGTTTAAAGTGCCAACCTTAAGGAACATTGAACTTACCAGGCCATATATGCATGATGGCCGAATTAAAAATCTGCAGATGGTTTTGTTTCATTATACAGAAGATATATACAACAGTCCAACCCTATCAAAACAATTAAATAAAAAAATAGTTTTAAGTGAAGCCGATAAAAATAATCTGCTTCAGTTTTTATTGACGTTGACCGATGAAAATTTTATTAAAAATCCAAGATTTCAATTTCCAAGATAATTTTTTTTAAAACAACGCACGAATTAAATAATAGTTTCGTCTAAGACATTAAAACCAAAACAAATGAAAAAACCAATTGTATTATTAACTTACTTTTTAGTTCTCGCAGCCAATGCGCAGAACCCAATTATCACACAATGGTTACGTAATACAACTGGTATAACCGGACGTCATTATGTTTCAGGAAATCCAACACCAATAAATGATGCTGTTGCGGCCAATGTGCAGACAGTTCAATATTCAACCAATTGGGTTTATGTAACTACGAACGGTATTCCGGCTTATATCACTGGTCCTTTTCTAGATGGCAATCCTTCGTTGGCTACAAGTCAGGCCGGAGCCATATTTAAAATGCCTTTAACTCCGACTCAAAATACCGGAACGCCAACTGCAACAAATGGAGGAAATATTGGTTTGTTCAAAAACGGTGTGGCCTTATTTGATTACAGAGATGGCGTTTCATGGAAAAACAGCACACAAACTATTTGCGGTGGACCAGTGATGCCTGCTTGCACCGGCGATGCCGTTTGGAACAGAGATGCTATTCCGGCTGAACGCGGCGGATTTGATTGTGCTAAAGCACATCCTGCCATGGGGAATTATCACCATCACCAAAATCCGAGTGCTTTTAATTTAGATTTGGCTGTTATATCAACTGTATGCAGCACATACCCTTCTGATGGATTATATGTTATCAACACAGCTGAACATTCCCCGCTGATTGGGTTTGCCTATGATGGCTTTCCAATTTATGGTGCTTATGGTTATGCTAATGCTGATGGAACCGGAGGCATTGTCCGAATAAAATCAAGTTATCAATTGCGTAATATTACAACGCGAACCGTTTATGCGGATGGAACAAATGTAACCGATGGTCCGGCAGTAAGTACGACATATCCTTTAGGCTATTTTAGAGAAGATTATGAATATGTTGCGCATCCTTCTGATGCAAGTTATTTAGATGCTCACAATGGGAGATTTTGCATAACTCCTGAATATCCGCTAGGCATTTATTGTTATTTTGCAACTGTTGATGCTAATCATAATTCGGCTTATCCTTATGTTGTAGGCCCAACTTTTTATGGCAATAAAACTGCAGTTAAAGTAACTAGCATTTCGGAAGCTACAACCCAGTACACTTTGGCAAATCCTGATTTTAATCTGTCAAAACTGAATATTAAAATCTACCCAAATCCCGCTCAGGATTTTATTGCTATTCAGTCGGATATGATAGAAGATAATTTGAATATTACGCTGATTGATGAACTTGGTAAAGTAATTCAAACCAATGAAATACTTCAGGGAAGCACACTTTGCATAATGGATTTAACAACGGTTAACAATGGGATTTACTTTGTAAAAGTTGCAAGCTCAAAAGATAATAAAACGTTTAAAGTAGTATTAAGTAAATAAGTATATAAGCCATTTAAAAATAAAAACTCCTCTCATTAAAAAACGAGAGGAGTTTTTTTATGTTTTATTCCTTAACAAACTTAGTACCTGCAGTTCCTTTATCACTGATAATTTTAATGAAATAACTACCGGTTTTCAATCCCGAAACATCAATAGTTTTATTTGGATTTGTAATTACCTGAACCAATTGCCCAAGCGTATTATAAATACTTATCGAACTTATCGTAATGACTTGTTTAGTGGTAATGTTTAAAAAGCTTTTAGCCGGAACAGGCGACAAACTAAACACACTGCTAAACTCAAAATCAGCTGTTCCTAAAACAGCTACAGTTGTGGTATAAGTATTAGTAATAACCGGTGCGTTATAATCAAAATAGATATTTGCTGTATTGCTAAAAGTATCTCCTAATACTAATGTTGGTTTCGTTTTAATTTTAAATGCAACATAACCATCATTATTAGTATCCTCAAAAGGAAGGTTGATATTTTCAAAGATAAATTCTACCTGATTTGTATTCCTTATATTCGTAACAAAATTAGCGCTTCCGCTCAACGGTATTAAAGTGGCAATATCGTATTTTGTTGTATCAATCATATCTTTAACCACAATATTTTCTGCATTAGCTGTTCCTGTATTTTCAAAACGAATTACATAATGAACATATTCACCAACCATTTCAGGTTCGATAGTAGTTCCTTCAACACAGGTTTTATCATTCGGGTCGTGAGAGTTAATAACAAGCTGTCTTAAATGATTAGAATTATCAGTCATGAGTTCGTCTCCTGTTAATGGGTAAACTGTTGACTCGAATTTTATTAAATCTCCAGTATTAAGCGGAAGACTTTCCAATGGTGTATTCAAATTAAAAGTAATATTAATTTCACGGGTTTCAAAAGGTATTAAAGCTGTATAATCCCAGCTCAACAGACTAAAGTTTTGACTGTTTGGTATTGGTGTAGCCGAAATAAAATCCATATAATCATCGTCAAAAGAAAAATTTAAATGTCCTGAAACAGTAACATTCCCTTTATTTTTAAATTTGATTTTATATCTGGAATCAAAACCGGGCCTGGCAGATGTTAATGGTATAATCCATGTTTCAACATCCTGATGTAAGTTAGTAGCCGTGATAGAAAAATTCCGGGTAACCGGGCTCGGATTAGTTGGGAAATTTGCTGTAAAGCTTAAAGGAGTTACACCAAAATAAGTAGGATTTTCAAGAACTGGTGTCAAGGTATGCGACCCAGCCTGCACATCGTAACTGTAATTCCCATCACTATCCGGAATAATGGTTCCTGTATGCGTTCCATCGGTGAAACTTAGTTTTAAATTTGGCACATCTAAATCGGTGCCGTCATATCCATTCCCGTTGATGTCATATTTACTATTGCCCTGAATGGTATAAAATGCACCTCCCGGCGTAAAACTACAATACGTATTGACATGACAATTGGTATAACCATACTGGTCAATTTTAGTTTGCACAGTTGCTATTTGTGCATCATCAGAACAGACATATTGCAAACTGGGACAATTCGAAAAATTTAAAGTTGTTTCATTATTTCCGTTTTTGATATTCAAATCAATTAATGGGTTATAATAACAGGTCAAATTATAGAGATAACGCAAACCGCTCAAATCCAAAGATGTAATTTGATTAAAATAACAATTCAGCAGTGTTAGGTCATGAGTATTACTCAAATCTAAAGTTGTTAGCTGGTTTACACTGCAATCAAGGGTACTCAGGTAAGGTAAACTTCCGATGTTCAACAATTGCAACTGATTATTGTTACAATTCAAACTATATAAATAAGGTAAAGGCCCTAAATTCAGAGAGGTAAGGTGATTGTAAGAGCAATTCAAATTGTATAAATTGGGCATCATACTTACATCAAGTGTAGTAATTAAATTGGTGTAACACCCTAATATAGTCAAATTAGTAAAAGCTTCTATTCCTGTTAAATCACTGATTGACCCATTCGAGACTGATAAATTAGTTACAGCCTGGGCTTCGCTAACTTGTATTTCACCATCATTATTAGTATCAACATCATATATGTAATTACCGGATGCATCAGCAACACTAAGCGATAATAATCTTGTTTTAAAATTCGCATCCGGAATATTCACAATCTGTGCATTGCCTACAAATACAATAAATGCAAAAGTTAAAAGCGTATAAAGTTTCTTCATAAAAATAGTTTGATTAACAAATATATACAAAACTCATTTAAGATAATCTTACAAATAAAAAACTCCCAAATAAATTGAGAGTTTTGTGTTTTATTCTTTAATGAACTTGCTGCCTGCAGTTCCTTTATCACTGATTATCTTTATAAAATAACTTCCTGTTTTTAATCCCGAAACATCTATCGTTTCATTTGGATTAGTATTCACCTGAATCAATTGCCCAAGTGTATTATAAATAGTAACAGAAGATATTGTTACCGATTGTTTAGCGGCAATGTTTAAAACATTTTTGGCTGGCACCGGCGACAGACTAAATACACTATTAAATTCAAAATCCTGATTTCCTAACGTTTGAATTGTTGTTGCAGCTGCATTGGTAATAATTGGAAAATTATAATCAAAATAGATGTTAGCTGTGTTGCTAAAAGTATCTCCCACCACTAATGTTGGTTTTGTTTTGATTTTGAAAGCTACATAACCGTCATTGTTTGCATCATCAAATGGAAGGTTGATATTCTCAAATATAAATTCAACTTTATTGTTTTTAATTCGGGTAACAAAATCATGACTAGCTTGTTGTGGAACTAATGAATTAATATTAAACCTGGTTAAATCGATTTCATCTGTAACCACTACATTTTGTGCTGCAAAAGTTCCGGTATTTTCAAAGCGGATGATATAATGAACATATTCGCCAACCATTGCCGGACTTACAGTATCACCTTCTAAACAGGTTTTGTCGTTTGGATCCAATGACACAACTGTATAGTCAACTAATGATGCTATATTGTCAATTGGAGTTTCATCGGTAGCGCCAATAATTGTTGCTTCATAATTAAGCAGTTCTCCATTAATAACGGGTGGAATGTCCATTGAAGAATTGAGGTTAAAAGTTACATTTATATACCTGCTTTCAAATGGCTGAAGATTGTTGAAGTTCCAGCTTAACATATCGGTTGATTGATTGCTGAATAATGGTACTGTTGATACCAAATCTAAAATAGCATCGCTGTAAGACAGGTTTACAACACCATTTTGAACAGTCGTACCTTTATTTCTGAATAATAAACCATAATGGATATCAAATCCCGGAACAGCAGGACCAAGAGGTAAAATTACAACTTCTAAATCGTTGTGGTTTCCGTTAGGTCTTATACAAAAATCCTGAGTAAAAGGACTGGGCGTTGCAGGAAATGTTACCGAAACATTTGCTGGTGAAGCTGTATAATAGCTTGGGTTTTCAAACTGTGGTGCTATAACATGCGTTCCATTTTCTATCGGTAATTCATAATGTCCCGATATATCGGAAACTAAAGAACTAATAGTTGCCGAGTTAGTAACCGAAAATCTAACATTTGGCGCAAAGCTATCTGAAGCATCACAACCATCATTTGCTAAATCAAATTTTGTGTTTCCTTCAATAGTAGAATAAGGTCCGCCAGGAGTGAAAGTACAATAGGAATTCAGCACACAATTAGCATAGCCATATTCCAAAACTTTGTTTTGAACCGTCGTAATTTCATTGTCGTCAGCACATAGGTAATGCAAATCAGGATTACCGCTAAAATCCAAACTGGTTTCGGTTACACCGTTTTTAATATCCAGACTGGTTAAAAGATTATTGGAGCAGTTTAAAAATAATTGATAAGTTGTATAGGAAACAACCAGTGAAGTCAATTCATTATTACTACATCCAAGGTAACCTAATAAATGCATTCCTTCTAAATCTAGTGTCTGAATATGATTATTGTCACATAAGAGTGAATAAAGAAAAGTTGCTCCACTTACATTCAATGTTGATAGATTATTATCAGAACAATACAATGTTTGTAAATTAGTTAAACCGCTCACATCTAATGATGTCAATTGATTTTCAGTACAATGAAGATAATTTAAATTCACATCTCCGGAAACATTTAGTGAATTCAGCTGACATTGAAAGCATCCTATAGTCTCTAAATGTGGAGCATTACTTGCATTCAATGAAGTTAGCTGAGGATTATTATAACAATTCAGGTTTTGTAAACTTTGCAATCCACTTACGTCAAGTGTTGTCAATTGATTATAACTACAAACTAATCTGGCTAAATTATTCAAACCACTCACATTTAAAGAAGTTAGATTGTTACTGTCGCATTCCAGCCATGTTAAGTTTGCAAGCGCACTAACATCAAGTGAAGTAAGCAGATTATGATGGCAATAAAGACTTGTGATGTTATTAAAATATTGAATTCCTTCTAATGATGAAATTGAATACTGGTTCAAATATAAAAACTTTACCTGAGCTGCTTCACTCACTTCTATTTCTCCATCGGCATTAGAATCAACTGCCATCGGCAGTGTATCTAGTCCATAGGCAATTCCGTTTTCGGTGGTTGAAGTCACCAATTTTGCTTTGAAGATAGCATCCGGAATATTTATGATTTGAGCATTTACTGCAAATAAACTTAATAAAAGAATAAATAAAATGTAATATTTTTTCATAGGTGTAGTAGATTTTCGAATCTCAAAGATAAGAAAAATAGGAAATAAAAAAGGCTAACTAATGTTAACCTTATTATATTTTATTCCTTAATAAATTTACTACTGAATATTCCTTTATCACTGATAATCTTTATAAAATAACTTCCGGTTTTTAATCCCGAAACATCTATTGTTTCATTTGGATTTACATTCACTTGAATCAATTGCCCAAGCATATTATAAATAGTAACAGAAGATATTATTACCGATTGTTTAGCGGCAATGTTTAAAACATTTTTGGCCGGAACCGGCGACAAACTAAATACGCTGGTAAATTCAAAATCCTGATTCCCTAACGTTTGAATTGTTGTTGTAGCTGTATTGGTAATAATTGGGAAATTATAATCAAAATAGATGTTAGCTGTGTTGCTAAAAGTATCTCCCACCACTAATGTTGGTTTTGTTTTGATTTTGAAAGCTACATAACCGTCATTGTTTGCATCATCAAAAGGTAGATTGATATTTTCAAAGATGAACTCTACTTTACCAGTACCAATAACACGCGTATAAAACGGATGGCTTCCGTCAAGAGCTACCAATGATGTAAGGTCAAATTTAGTTGCATCTATAATATCAGCAACTACAATATTTTCTGCTGCAAAAGTTCCTGTATTTTCAAAGTGAATAGTATAGTGAACATAATCTCCGACCATACTTGGTGTGATGCTATTTCCTTCTAAGCAAATCTTGTCATTTGGGTCTAATGAATTTACCACTCTTTGATTAAGCACAAATCTATTATCATTTGGAGTTTCATCTGTTCCTGATGAAATTGTTGCTATGAAAGGTAAAACATCTCCACTATTTACTGCCGGAGTTTCTGTTGGCGAATTGATATTGAATACCAAAGTAATTTCCCTTGTTTCAAATGGATTGAGATTGCTGAAATTCCAAATTAAACTATTAGTTGCAGTAGCATCATTTGCAGGAACCGCTGAAACCAAATCCATAAGGTTATCATCAAAATCAAAATTCAATGTACCATTCGCAACCTGATTTCCTTTGTTTCTATATATGATTTTATATTTTGCATCAAAACCTGGTCTTGCTCTTACGACTGGTATAATTACTACTTCTAAATCATTATAAACACCATTTGATGTTACACAAAAATTTCTTTCATACGGACCAGATGTACTGACACTAAACGAAATATAATTTGAAACAGGCGAAACATTAAAATAAGCCGGAACTTCAAGTGATGGGTAAATATAATAGTTTCCGACAGGCAGGTTTATGGAGTAGTTTCCTGTATTTCTGGTAATAAATGTACCTACTTGCGTATTGCTGCTGCTTGTATTAATGGTAAATTTCATATTTGGATAACCTATATCGCTTGTATCACAACCATTACTATTTCCGTCAAATCGAGAGATACCATTCACTACATAACCGCTTGGCTCAAAATAGCAATAGCTGTTAGCATTACAAGGATAACCGTTTTGAGTGATTTTTTGTTGCACCAAATCTAAGTTGCCTTCATCACAACAAACGTATCGTAAGTTTGGGCAGGCACTAAAATCTAAATTATCCCAATAAGAATAACGCTCATTGTTTTTAATATTTAAACGAACAAGGTTTGGATTTCCCTGACAAGCTAAATCGGTTATTCTCCAGTTTGGTTCAATATCCAATTCTGTAATCTGGCTATAGGTACAGGATAAAATATTCAACATCAGGTTGTGGCTTACATCAAGGCTTGCAATGGGATTAAGACCGCAATAAAGCCACAGCAAATTTACATTGTTGCTTACATCAATGTTCGTAAGATGATTGGTTCCGCAGGAAAAGTATTGAAGGTTGACATTGTTGTTCACATTCAAACTCGTCATTTCATTCATGCTACAATTTAAATTAGTTATGTTAGGACAATGAGAAACATCCAAATAAGTAAGATTATCATTATAGCAATCCAATCGTGTTAAGTTTATATTACTACTTACATCCAAACTCGTAAGTTGATTGTTAGTGCATGAAAGTAAAGTCAGATTTGGAAAACTTGCTATACCAGTAAGGTCCGCAACTAAAGCAAAGACTGAAGATGATGCCTGATTTAGATTTAACTGATATACCAATAAAGCTTCACTTACCTGTATTTCGCCATCAATGTTAGCGTCAATTCTCATATTATTTCCCGCAGCATTTTTGGCGATAGCATTATTTGTTCTTGACGCCAACAATATTGTTTTAAAAGAAGCATCAGGAATGTTCACTATTTGTGCCTCAAGGCTAAAATTGATTAGCACTGCAATGACGAAAGTGTAGAGATATTTCATATAATTAATTAAAGGCCAAATGTATAAAAATATTTTAAAAAGAAAAGGCCCCATTTTCGGAGCCTTTTCGTGTAATTATTCAAGTGGGATTATCCCATTACTTCTTTTACTTTTTTACCGATTTCAGCTGGAGAATCAACTACGTGAATTCCACATTCTCTCATGATGCGTTTCTTTGCTTCGGCTGTATCATCAGCACCGCCAACAATTGCACCGGCGTGTCCCATTGTTCTTCCTTTTGGCGCAGTTTCACCGGCAATAAAACCAACAACAGGTTTGCGGTTTCCATCAGCTTTAATCCATTTGGCAGCATCAGCTTCCAATTGACCACCAATTTCTCCAATCATTACGATGCATTTAGTTTCTGAATCGTTCATCAATAATTCCACAGCTTCTTTAGTTGTAGTTCCAATAATTGGGTCACCACCTATTCCGATAGCAGTTGTAATTCCCATTCCTTGTTTTACAACCTGATCTGCAGCTTCATAAGTCAATGTTCCTGATTTAGAAACAATTCCAACAGTTCCTTTTTTGAATACAAAACCTGGCATGATACCAACTTTAGCTTCTTCAGGAGTGATTACTCCAGGACAGTTTGGACCAATTAATCTGCAATCTCTTTCTTTTACATAAGCATATGCCTTAATCATATCAGCTACCGGAATACCTTCTGTGATAGCAATAATCACTTTGATACCTGCATCAGCAGCTTCCATAATAGCATCAGCAGCAAAAGCCGGCGGAACAAAAATAATTGAAGTATCAGCTCCTGCTTTTTCAACAGCATCTTTTACCGTATTGAAAACAGGTCTTTCTAAATGTGTTGTTCCACCTTTTCCAGGTGTAACACCACCAACAACATTAGTACCATATTCAATCATTTGTTCAGCGTGAAAAGTTCCTTCGCTTCCTGTAAATCCTTGTACTATTATTTTTGAATTTTTATTAACTAAAACGC
>NZ_JBDSMB010000046.1:0-23420 GCF_039916025.1 Flavobacterium sp. | reverse complement strand
TCAGGAAATTATTTTTTTCTCCGCCACGGCCACAAAAAGCAATTGACTCATCAAATTCTCTCGAATTCACACGAACCATGATACTATCGTTCTTATCAAAATATACATATTGATATTCAGGCTCATGTTTAAAAGAGTAAAGTCCAGGAGCAAGAGAATCGAATTGGGTAAAAAAGCGATTGTTTTCGTCAAGTTCTAAAGTGTCAATCACTTCATTGTCTTTGCAGAAAAACACATAAGGATTATTCGGATTTACTACTTCACCACCAAAATAAGCCACATATTCGCAACCTTTAAATTCACTTTTACATGAACTCAAAAGAGCAATTAATGGGAAAACTAAACTAAAAACTTTTATATTTCTTAAGCTATGCATCATTCGAGACTAGAAAACAAAAATATTCCTATATAATGGATTTTACTGTTAACCTATCGTTAAAGTTGAATCGTGGTAAATATGCCGTTTTCTTTGTAATTATCCAATATTTTTTTAGACGTATTTCCGTTTCTTATTATCGGCATATTTCATTACTTTTGCACCAAAATTTAATAAAATACAATTCATGTTAACTGTAAATAATTTATCGGTTCAGTTTGGTAAAAGAATATTGTTTGACGAAGTAAACACTACGTTCACACAAGGCAATTGCTATGGTGTAATTGGTGCTAACGGTGCGGGGAAATCTACTTTCCTTAAAATCCTTGCAGGCGATATCGATCCAACTTCAGGGAGAGTTTTTCTTGAGCCTGGAAAACGTATGTCGGTTTTGAGCCAGGATCACAATAAGTTTGATGAGCATACTGTTTTGGAAACCGTCATGATGGGAAACAAAGTTTTATTTGCTGTGAAATCAGAAATGGATGCTTTGTATGCCGATTATGATGATTCAAATGCCGATAGGATAGGAGAGTTGCAGGTGCAGTTTGAAGAAATGAACGGATGGAATGCTGAGTCTGATGCCGGTGCGATGTTGTCAAATCTTGGGATTACTGCCGATATGCATTATACTTTGATGGGTGACGTGGAAGGGAAATTAAAAGTTCGTGTGCTTTTGGCGCAGGCACTTTTCGGAAATCCTGATGTGTTGGTAATGGATGAGCCTACGAATGACCTGGATTTTGAAACTATCTCTTGGTTAGAGAACTTCCTTGCGAATTATGATAACACTGTAATTGTTGTATCTCACGACCGTCACTTTTTGGATGCAGTTTGTACACATATTTCGGATATTGACTTTTCAAAAATCAATCATTACTCCGGAAACTATACTTTTTGGTATGAATCAAGTCAGTTAGCAGCGCGTCAAAAAGCGCAACAAAACAAAAAAGCTGAAGAAAAGAAAGCCGAGCTGGAAGAATTCATCCGTCGTTTTAGTGCCAACGTAGCCAAATCAAAACAAGCTACTTCGCGTAAAAAGATGATTGAGAAATTAAACCTAGACGAAATCAAGCCATCAAGTCGTAGATATCCTGCGATTATTTTTGATGTAGAAAGAGAAGCCGGAGATCAAATTCTGCATGTTCAGAATCTTTCTGCATCAATGGATGGAGAAGTATTGTTTAAGAATGTAGATTTGAATATGGCAAAAGGCGATAAAGTAGTTGTGTTTTCAAAAGATTCACGTGCTACAACTGCTTTCTACGAAATACTAAACGGAAACTTAAAAGCTGATACAGGAACTTTTGATTGGGGAATTACTACGAATCAATCGTATTTGCCAAATGACAATAGCCAATTCTTTACCGACGGCGATTTAAATCTTGTTGACTGGTTACGTCAATGGGTAAAAACAGAAGAAGAGCGCGATGAGGTTTATGTTCGTGGTTTTCTGGGGAAAATGATTTTCTCCGGTGAAGAAGCTTTGAAAAAATGTACGGTATTATCAGGAGGAGAAAAAGTACGTTGCATGTTATCGCGAATGATGATGATACGTGCCAACGTTTTGATGTTGGATGAACCAACAAATCACCTTGATTTGGAATCGATTACGGCGTTTAACAACTCGTTGAAAAACTTCAAAGGCTCTGTGTTATTTACGACTCATGACCACGAGTTTGCGCAAACTGTTGCCAACCGTGTTTTGGAAATTACACCAAACGGCGTTATCGACCGCTATATGACTTTTGATGAATATCTTGATGATGCGAAGATTCAGGAAATGAGAAAGAAAATGTATATTTGATATTAAGAGGAGAATGTCCAGTGGACATTCGGTTTTAACCAGTGGCAGTCAGGTATGCAAACTTTAGTTGCGTTTATGTCCCATAAAAACTCCCAAGTGAAAACTTGGGAGTTTTTTTTAATAATTTCTACCGCAATAAAGAAAAATGCCCTTTATGTATACTTCCATCCTGTCGGTAGGCCACAAACCAATAGTCGTCTGCAAAAAGTAATCTTCCATTGTATTTTCCATCCCAACCAGGACCATTAGAAATAATACCAGTAATTAGTTTGCCATAACGATCATAAATATACACTTTAAAGTCGGGCTCATTTTCTGAATTTATGATAAACCAGGTCTCGTGATAACCATCTCCATTTGGCGTAAAGAATTTAGGATAATTAAGGAGCCATACAACTTCTGTCAGCGTTCTGCAACCACCGGCATCGCGGACATAAACCGTATAAAGTCCGGGGATTAAATGGGCGAAGGTTGGACTTTCCTGAAAATTAATTCCATCAATAGAGTACTCAAAAGCGCCATTATTTGTCGTGACAACAGTAATACTATTTTCATTATCAGTCCAATCATGTGTTTCTATATGATCTATTTCGGGCACATCTGCAATATTGACAACAATCTCTCTTAATGTGGTACAACTAAGGTCTAAAGTATTGCAAGTACCATAACTATTGCCAGCTATAACATTTATTAAAGTAGTGCCGATGTCACTAATGGTAATACTTGGCGTAGTTAATCCGTTTGACCAGGAATAACTGGTTGTTGGTAAATTGCCGGGAGAAGCATCCAAAACTACCGGTAGACTGTCACAATCCACATATTCTGGCGCCAGATTAATTCTTGGGATTTGTCCTGTAATTAAATCAAAACTTCCTGTCTGATAACAATTGGGGAACTGGTTAAATATTAGCCTGATGTAAATCGTTTGTGGATTAGTAACAGGATTAAAATTGGTTAGATTGGTTATCGGATTGGAATTGGTATCAGCATCTGACTGCGAGAGATGATAGGATAATGTATATTCACTTGGTGATTGAATACCAAGTATGACCGCACTTTGAGACGATAAATCAAAAGTTTCATTACCGGTTATTGTGCTGACACAACTAAATATAGGGCATGTTGGATAGATAATAACCAACGAACCCAAATCAGAAACATCAAATGTCCTGTTGATACTGTTGCCGCAACTGTCTTCCACTTCAAACTTATAAACGCCTGGTGTCAGGTTTAAGAAAACGTCTGAAGTGCCATTATCTACAACAAATGGGATTCCATCTTTTTCAGTAATTTGAAAATGCAGTGGAGGAATACCACTGGCTGACAAAAAAACATCAAAACTACCGCTTAACGAACATGGAATAAGATAGACATCATTAATAGTAAGGGCACTGTTAAAGCTCAGATTGGGAGCCAAAATTTCGATGCAGTCTTTGGTTTCAGAAGTAACAACATTGTTTTTGATGTCGCTGCCATTATTATAAGAAGTAAAATGATGTACTATGCGAAACACTCCGTTAATGGTGAGATTAAAAGTGGTTGCGTTATTTTGCAGCGCAAGAGAATTGGTATCGTCGGGTACTGTCCCATCGATATAAATAACATCTGTAACCGGATTTCCCCAAGTGTTGGTTGCTGAATCTAATAATTTTTGGAGCCAAAAAGTTTCATCTTCTGTCACGTTGTCCA
Source organism: Flavobacterium sp. (assembly GCF_039916025.1). GTDB lineage: Bacteria > Bacteroidota > Bacteroidia > Flavobacteriales > Flavobacteriaceae > Flavobacterium. Next base: position 19,548 of record NZ_JBDSMB010000046.1, on the reverse strand, counting down.
CAAAATCAAGTAGAATATTAAATGCGCCACAATCCGGTATCAAAGCGAAATCACTTCTTGTTATGGTGTAGCCATCAATGTTTATAGATTCATTAGCAGTAGCTCCACAACTATTAACTATACTAAAAGTATAATTCCCAGATGTTAAACCAGTCAGATATATTTCGCCGGTACTGGTAATATTATTGGAAACATCATGCGGAAGCGAAAAAGGATAACTCGCAGGAGCAGCCGTAATTTTTATCGAAACCGTTTCACTGCTTGTTATTTTTACTGAAGCCGTGTCAATATCACATCCTTGCAATACATCAATTAAAATTGGCGGAGGTTCAAATGCAGGCACCGTTACAGATAAAGGAGCAATAATATCATCACAGTTATCTGTGATTTGAATAACATAATCACCCAATGGCACAGGGTTTAAAGTCAAAATGGTGCCATCGCTACTTATTAAAGCACTTACATCATGCGGCAAAGGAAAAGGATAACTGGCAGGAGCAGATGTTACTACTGCGGTGACAATTATATAATCTGCGAGGCTAAGTATTATTCTTCCGTTATTGCTTAAGCAACCATTACTAATCCCTAAAATATTAGGAACAGGTGGTTTGTCTAAGATTTTAACCTCAATTGTTTTGGTCTTGCCGCAAATATCAGTAATGGTTACTGTATAATCTCCTATAGGAACAGGTTGGGTTTCACTACCAAAATCAACACTAGACTGAGTATAAGGTCCGGGATAAGTACTGTTGAATGCCGCGGGATTGAATCCTGCAGGAAAACTGTCAAAATTCAGCGTATAAGATCCAATAAAATTATCTGCGTTAAGCGTAAAATAATATTGGTTACAAGGCAGGGTGTGAATAGTTGAGCTTAATGAAATTTCCCTGTTTACAAAAAAACTACTACCATATGTCATCCCGCAGGCATCGGTTATTATGACATCATAAAGATAATCCAGACTATTAGGATACGGAACTGTTTGTGAAATGTCCTGCGATGTTGGGTTGCCCGAATTCAAAACCACCGGAATATGGACAATTCCTGTCGGCAAGTGCAAAACGTAATCGATATGCAACGGATAACCTATGACGGTTCCAGCGGCAGGGGTTATAGTATTGTTAGCTACAAGTTCATTGCACGATGGCGGAGCCGTATATGTAAAGCTGGGATTATTTACAGTTAGAAGTGTTGGATTTATAGTTACGGTAAATGCCTGCACAACAGAATTTCCACAGTTGTCAGTTACTTTTATTCTGTAAACACCATTCGTCAAACCCGAAAAGGTATTGGATGCTTGTGGCGGAAAGGTTGTTGGTCCGGCAATTATTTCATAAGTAGCAGCAGTTCCCGAACTGACCATAACTGAAATATTACTTGTCGTTGAACACGCCTGATTTAGTGCTTCAACGGTATAGTTTAGAGGTACAAACGAACTTGTTATCGTAACATCCTGTTGCTGTGTTGTGGTAGTACTGCCTACAGTTTCTCTTGCAATAACCCGATAATTCCCGGGTATAAGCCCATTAACTGTAGTCTCCGTTCCGGAAGCGTAAGGTGTTGTTAAATCAGGAAGTTTATAAACAACATATACAATGGAACTTCCCGGAATTGTATTATTTACTGTAAAATTTAGAGAGGCATTTCCCGGACAGGTTTCCTGGGTAGGAGTAACCGTTAAGTCGAACCCAAGACAAACTATTGGAAATAGCAATTGGAATAACAAAAACTGAATGTTAAACAATCTCTTCATTGGGGAATCAGTTGTGCTGTTTATTTTAACTCTATGCCATTATGGATTGAGTTTCTCAAATGTACGATTTTTTTGAAAAGTATATTGTTATTTAACAGTTTGACAGTGGGTTACCCTAAGGAGTTTCGGACAGGAATTATTTTATTGTCCGATTGATTTTTTTAATTCCCGGCTTAGTATCGACTTAATTCTGAGCGCTTTCATTGATGGTGTAATTATATGATGTCTCCAATGGTGTCCTAAATAAGTGAACTTTTTACCTTTTATAATATGATATGCCAAGACGCTTGTCACAATGATAATAAGTACTATGGGTTCGCTATTTTTTACGGTTGACATAACTATTTATCTGAAGGGATTTTTAGGATTACTAATTTACAAAAAATTCAAAGGAAATGGATGGGTTTTTTTGTGAAAAGTGAAAGTGAATGATTATTTGGACAGATTTTACATTTAATTTTCTGTGATATAATCGTAAATATTGTCTTCAACAGGATTATTCATTGAGAAAACTACATTAACTGTTGAAACAGTTTTTTCATTATCATCATTGATGTGTTTTGTATAAAGGTTTTGTATAAATTTGCTAAGTTTTAATTAATTTTTAAAACAACTTAATAAACAAATTATATCATATGTATAATTCTATTCCTGATATCCTAAGAAAAGCATCAACTGAAAGTGTTTTTAGCACTCCTACTTTCCAAAATTGCTGGCAAACTTGGCAACCTGAAATTAATAGGCATTTAGGGAATAACTACACTGAAAATGAAATAATTAATTTAGGAGATCATTTATCAGAAATATTTAAATCAACAGGCGGAAATGGCAGAGGACAGGGAGAGTTATCAGCTGGCGGTATTGCCTGGGAATCTCTTGTTTGTTGGTATATAAATTTGTGTACAGTTGGAAGTAGAATTGTAGCAATAAAAAAGATGAGTCTAGTTCCAAAACCAATACAAGATGCAATTACTGTGAATTATGGTAATTTTGCTTGTAATACTGAGTCAGATATTACAATAATAATATTTCCGGATATTAATGAATATAATATAGACGTTAATCAATTAAACGTCACTGATAATAATGGAGTTCAAATCCCAACTATTATTAGAAATAAATTCAATCCTAATCTTACTAATATATTAACAGAGAGAGATTTTCATTTGTTTGAGATAGGTGTAATTCAATGTAAAACAAATTGGAATGACAACGCCCAAATTCCAATGCTTTGGGATATGATTTATTCAGCAGGAGGGTTTAGAAACAGAAATATAACAATTGGTCGAAACGGATTTAATATCCAAGATGCTCAAAGTTTCACTTATTCCTTTGTTACGGTCCCTTCTAATCAAAATACAATATACAAGCCAGAGGGAGTTGCAGTAAAAAGAGTTACAAATTTATCTGGTGGTAACTATTGGGGTAAACCGTCAGTTCAAAATGTAGCAAAGTCGATGAAAGAAATTTTCACGAATAACTTTCAATCTGGATCAAGAACAACATTAAGGACTGATATAAGAGCTGCGATTCCTGAATTAACTAATAACAATTCTTTGGATTATTTTGGACTTTAGTCTATATTCTTAAGAATCTCTAAAGCTACTGCTCTTGCCATTAATGGTGGTACAGCATTACCTACTAATGTAAATTGTGGCACTTCAAATTTACGTTTATTTCCACCAGTAGAACGTTTGCCTTGAAAAACAAAAGAATCATCGAATGATTGTAATCTTGCCATCTCTCTAACCGTCAAAGCTCTTGGACTAGAAAAATGAATATAGTCATCTGGGATAGTCATAACTGTAGGGCTTTGAGAATTTGGTTTAAGTACATTATAGTTTCTTTTTTCTGAGCTTAACCCAATCTCATTTAATTCTTTTTTGGCTAAATCATAATCTCCTGCTTTAAGAATGACTTCAAGCCTTTTAATTACGACATCATTTTGCTTGCTGGTTTTATGATTATGCAGAGGGGCAACTAAATGCGTTAATTGATTTTCTAACTCTTCTAAACTTTTTACATAAAAAGGGTTTTTTGCATTAATAAAACGGCCATTCAATCTCCCTTTTTTAGACCATTCAGCATAAGTTAATCCTTTATTTTCATTTAGTTTACCATCTATATTTCTTTTCTTTATAAGGGAGGTCATTTTTTTAGTTGAACCATTATATTGAGCCTTTAAATCTATTTTTTCGTAAACAAATTTCTCATCATCATTTTTAACGAAATCTAAATCATATAAGGCTTCAAAAACAGTGACTTTTTCATTTTCTGAAACTGTTGGAGGCACATCTTTAATTAAAATTTGGTCTTTTCTACATCCTATGAAAAGAACTCTTTCTCTATTTTGTGGCACTCCATAGTTTGAAGCTAAAGCCACAAATGGTTGTTCAATATTATATAGTCTTATATGTGAAAGAATCTCATCAAATTCTTTTTCTAATTTAATATTATTTAAAAAAGGTTTTAATCCATTAACACATTCATCAAAGGAAAAATTATAAATCTCAAGAGCTGTGATTATTTCATTGACTTCATTTTTAAATTTTTCAGGATGATTAAGATTCAAGAATGATTGATTAATTTGTTTAATTATTTCTTCAGGTTCAATGGAAGTTAGAAAATCATCAAACTTATCAGCAAAATAATCGTTGTCTAAGTCGCTATTAGCTTTTTCAAGAATCACTTTTTTTCTTATGTATGCAAGTTCACTTCCACGTTTCAGTAAGTTAAAACCATGACGAATTGTCCCAATGTTAATGTCTGTTTTACTAGTTTTATAGTCAACTATTTTTGGCGTAAGTAGCCTAAATTTGTTCTCAACATTTAGAATAAAACTTTCTCTGATTTTTTCAAGTTTCTTTTCAGTCTGTTGTTCAAACTGTAACCTTAAATTATAACAATCAAGAATGAACGGATTTTCTTTTTCCATTTTTCGAAGTCTTGAAATAAATAATAATAGCTGATTAAATTCTTTTAAATCAATAATAGATTTGATTTCTTGTAAAACCATTTCTTTAATCTTTCCATTTTCTTTTGTTAGAATCCCTTTTACGTTTTCCATAACAAAATATTTTGGCCTTAGGATTTTAATTACATTTAAATAATGAGCAAATAAATCATCTTTTTTATCAAACTTTTTTCTTTTACCTGCTAAACTAAAACTTTGACATGGAGGGCCACCACAGACTACATCGACATTTTTATTTTTTATTTTTTTTAATAAGTTATCTAAAAAATCTGGTTCTGTAATATCCTGTTTCAAGAACTCTGCATCCATGCCTAATTGATAATTATATCTAGCTAGGTGAGTGAGTTCACAGTTTTCGTTAATATCACTTCCAAGCAAGAAATCAAAATATTTGGTATTAGTTTCGGCTTGAAGAAATCCTTCACTAAAACCACCTGCACCAGCAAATAAATCTACAAAGGTTATTTTTTCGTTTTTGTCATAAGTATCAGGTAATTCATTGACGATTTTTACGTCGGTATTTTCTTTTCGGCTATTAACTAATGACAAGATCTTTTCTTTAATTTTTTTGTCTGTAAAGTTAGAATGTGGTTCTGCTTCAAAATATTTTTCAACCTCTTGTTTCAAAAAGCTTAAAAATTTGTTTATTGATTTATGACAATATTCAGAATCCTTAACAATTTGGTTCTTATTGTCCCAGTCTTTTTTGGAAATTTTCTCACCAGTAGCGACTTTAACTTGTATTTCTTTTTGCCTAATCACCAGATGGATAGGGAATTTTTTGCTTTTATCAGCTTTGTCGAGGTAGAATTTAACATTAATCATATTACGGATGTTTTTACGGACACGGACAAATTTACGGACAAATAATTTATGATTATAAAAAATATGAAATTATTTTTTATAATTCTATCGGTTATTTTATTGGTTTGAATCTATTTTTTAACTAAACCTACAAAATAGTAATCCCAGCATCACCAACTCCTTGTAATTATCATTATCATTCTATAATAAAAACCATAAATCATGTAATTAAAATTGCTGTTATAACTTGAAATTTGTGTAACACTTTACCCAACACCAAGTTATGAGAATTCTAAAATTACAAGTGCTTCGCGGCCCTAACGTATGGAGCAATTATCGCAACAGGCTTATACAGGTTAGACTTGACCTGGAAGAAATGGAAGACTTTCCCACCGATAAAATTGAAGGTTTTACTGATCGTTTTATTGCGGTCTTCCCAGACATGGAAGCACATGAATGTTCTGAAGGTGCCAAAGGCGGCTTCTTTGAAAGACTTCGACGCGGCACCTGGCTTGGTCATGTGATGGAACATGTTGCCCTTGAAATCCAATCGATGGCGGGAATGGAATGTGGTTTTGGCCGCACCAAAGGCACCAATATCCGCGGTGTTTATAATATGGTTTTCACTTATAAGATTGAAGAGGCTGGTTTGTTTGCCGCGGAAGCTGCGTTTAGAATGGTGGAAGCGATAGCCAAAGATGAAGCTTATGATTATGATAAAGACATTGAAGAACTAAAAGTATTAGCCCGCCGATACGGACTTGGTCCAAGCACAAAAAGCATAGTCGAAGAAGCCGAACGCAGAGGCATTCCTTGGATTCGGTTTGGCACAAACTCAAAGATACAGCTTGGCTATGGTGCCGCACAAAAGATATTCCAGGCGACCATGACCTGCAACACTTCAGATGTGGCAGTTCGCACAGCAGGAAATAAAGATGTGGCTAAAAAACTATTGGCTCAATATTATATTCCGGTAGCGATTGGCGACAGTTGTTCAACGGAAGAAGGATTGAAAGAGATTGTGGATAAAATAGGTTTCCCTATCGTTATAAAACCGCTTGATGGCAATCAGGGAAGAGGCGCAACGATAAATATTCCTGATTTGGACGCTGCACTGCATGCCTTTGAATTCGCAAAACAATACAGTAATTATATACTCGTAGAGCGTTTTGTAAAAGGTTCAGATTATCGGCTGTTAGTTATAGATGGCAAATTTACTGCTGCTTCAAAGCGCATTCCGGCGATGATAACCGGAGATGGAGTCAATTCAATTGATACTCTAATTCATAAAGTAAACGATGAGCCACGACGCGGAGACGGTCATGAATGTTCATTGACAAAAATTACTTTTGATCAGGATACTTTTACCCAGCTTGAAAAATATGGCTACACGATTGCTTCTGTTCCGGCAAAAGGCGAAATCATTTATCTGAAATCGACTGCTAATCTGAGTACAGGTGGCACTGCAGAAGATGTAACCGATGATATTCATCCTGAGAATAAATTTATGGCGGAACGCGTTGCCAAAATCATTGGACTCGATGTTTGTGGTATTGATGTTATGGCTGAATCCATAAAAGAGCCTTTGCGAACAAACGGCGGTGTGGTACTTGAAGTCAATGCGGCGCCGGGTTTCAGAATGCATCTTGATCCTTCTGTTGGAAAACCAAGAAATGTTGCTGCAGCTGTGGTGGACATGCTTTTTCCAAAAGGAAGCACTCCAACAATGCCATTATTTGCCGTTACCGGTACCAATGGTAAAACAACAACGACACGTTTACTGGCGCATATTGCCAAAACCGCGGGACATACCGTAGGTTATACTACCACCGACGGAATTTATGTCAACGGTTATCAGATAAAAAAAGGCGATTGTTCCGGACCTTCAAGCGGTACGATTGTACTTCGCGATCCAACTGTAGATTTTGCAGTTCTCGAAACCGCACGTGGCGGATTGCTGCGCAGTGGACTTTGTTTTGACCATTGCGATGTTGGGATTATCACCAATATAGCCGAAGATCATTTGGGACTTGAAGATATTCACACTCTGGAAGACCTCACCAATGTAAAAGCGGTTATTCCCAGAAGCGTAAAGAAAAGTGGTTGGGCTGTATTGAATGCCGAAGATGACAACTGCCTTAAAATTGCTGAAAAGCTTTGTTGTAACATCGCTTATTTTGCAATGGATGCTACAGATGACAGAGTTCATAAACTTATAAACAGTGATGCACTTGTTGCTGTAGTTGAAGCGAATTATGTCACCATTATTTATGAAGGTGAAAAATACCGAATTGAAGAAGTTTCAAATATTCCACTAACTGATAATGGCAAAGCCGGATTTATGGTCGCCAATATACTGGCGGCTTCTGTAGCAGCTTTTGCATGGGGTTTTTCTGTGGAGCAGATTCAGCAGGCGTTATTGACTTTTATACCCGGACATCAAATGACACCGGGACGTTTGAATTTCTTTGAATTTAAAAATTATAAAGTGCTGGTTGATTATGCGCACAATCCGCACGGGCTTTTAGCATTAAAGGATTATCTGGATAATTTTAATTTCAAAAGAAAGATAGGCATCATTGCAGGAATTGGTGACAGACGTGATGAAGATACCATTGAACTGGCAAAAATAGCGGCTACGATGTTTGACCACATTATCGTAAGACAGGAACACAGCCTCAGAGGAAAAACAGTTGATGAAATCAATGCATTGATGGAAAAAGGAATCCTTTCTGCCAAAAGAAATGTAACTTATGACTTTGTTCCTGTTGAAGCTGATGCCATTGTCCATGCTTTTAAGATAATAAAAAAAGGAGATCTTTTGGTTGCTTTAAGTGATGGCTTTGATGCTGTGATTAAAGTCATTCAACAGGAACTTGATAAAGAAGCTGTGGTTGTAGTGTCTAAAAAGAAGGGTATTAGTGCGGTGGTATAAAGAATGGATTAAGAATAACTTATGAATATAAACAAAAGCACCCGAAGAGGTGCTTTTAATTTTGTTAGCTGATAAGAATTATAAATTCGCACTGTCGGATGCTTTTCTTAAAAACGCAAAATGCTCATCGTAAGACTTTTATTTATATATTCGTTTAGATAGAATTATCAATTTGCAGATTTATTCAATTGCAATTACACCAAAATATATGGATAATAATTACCCAAAATTCATTTCAACACTTCCAATTGGCAAAGACAAATTTAAAGGCAATGCTCATGATAAAATTGCTAAAATAATTTCATCCATAATAAAAGAAAGAAATTTTGAAATAAAAAAACAAATTATTGGACTAGAAGGGGATTGGGGTTCTGGTAAATCTAATATTATTAAGATAATTCAAAATGCAAAAGGGCATCTAAATACTATGAATTATCTCCATTTTACCTATGATTCTTGGGGTCATCAAGAGGATTTAGATAGAAGGGCGTTACTGGAAGAATTGTTAGATTTTATTGACGATAAAGATATCATTGAGAGTACTAAACAATGGAAAAATAAAAGAAAAGAGCTTGATGGTAAAACAATTACTTCAGTAAAAAATATTTTTCCTCAAGTGAAAATCTTTTGGATTTTTTTTATTTCAAGTTTTCTTTCATATCAATTTCTAAAAGCCTTATTTCCACTTTACGAATCACGGAATATGATTCCTGCTTATCATTTTGACGTTTGGAAAACAATTATTTCCGTTTGGTCTATTCCTATAATGTTATTTGTGACAGGGTTTTATTTTTTAGTTCTAACAATAATTGAAGAGTACGAAAAAAATCAAAAACGAGATAAAGAAAAGCAATTAAATACAAAGCAATTTTATGGTCAGGTATTTTATCTGCTTAATGGTAAGGAAGTAGAAAGTAATACTACCGATTATGTTATAGAAAATGAACCTTCTAATAAACAATTTAAGAGTTTCCTTCACGAAATTAATTTACAGTTACAACAAAAAAATAAATACTTAGTGCTAACTATTGACAACATTGATAGGTTAACAGGTGAAAAGGTTAAAGCATTATGGTCCACAATAAATATTTTTTTTGCAGAAGACGGGGATAAAAAATTTTATGATAATATATGGCTAATAATACCATACGACGAAAGTAAAATTATTAAAAGCTTTGATGATAACGAAGAGATAGCAAAGGGTTTGATTGAAAAGACTTTTGCTGTGAAATTCAGAGTTCCTCCACCTATCTATTCAAATTGGGAGGGATTACTGCAAAGTAATTTAGTTGAAGGTTTAGGACGGGAGTTTGTTAAAAATAACAAAACCGAAGTCCATTATATGAAAAAAATATTCGATAATTATGCAGTCAGTGCGATAATTAAGCCTCGACAAATTGTAAATTACGTTAATGATATAATTACTTTGCATTTGCAATTTCCAGATATTAAGTTTCGCTATTTGGCATTGTTTTCTATGACTAAAGACCAAATTATTCTTAACCCGATTCCTGTTTTGCTTGGGAGAGGTTATTTGAATTCTAATACAAGTTTTTTATTTAGAGAAGACGAAGAACTAGACAAACATATTTCGGCTATGTTCTTTGGTGTTTCTGTAGAAGAAGCAGAGGAAGTACTCCTATCCCCCGAAATATCTCGTATGTTAAAACAAGGTAATGTAGAAGCAGTAGATAATTTTACAAATTCATCATCATTCTCTTTATTTTTTGAAAAGATATTTATAGAAACAGCTTTCAGTCAAATAAATGAAGAAACTTTAATACGCATACCGGATATTTTAATAAAACTAGAAAAAGATAAAATTATTTCACATGATCTTCTTGATAGTTATTGGAAACATTTAGTTGTTCAAATTCATGAGATTGAACATTGCAATATAAAAATGACGGAATTGCATCAAAAAATATTTAATAAACATCGAGTATATGGTATAAGGGCCTTAAACAGATGTATAGAATTAATGTTTCGACAAACAACTGATATTGTCTCAGAAATGGGGTATATAGAAAATGTAAATGCCATTGAAAACTTTTTAAGCAAACAAAAAGTTCCATCAACATTAAATGATTTAAAATTACATCGCCGAAAAGTAAATGCGGCAAGTTTTTTTCATCTTTTAGATATTTCACCTAAGACTTTTAAAATTTATAAACTTGATTGTGATGAGAAGGATTTAATTGAATTCTTTTATAAAGACAATATTTTAGTTATAGAAGATTTACAAACAGAGCTTGAAAATTTAGTGCTTTTGCAAAAAACGAATAAATATAAATTTATAAAACTAGTTACAAATTTAAAAGAGAAGATCCGTGACATTGAAGAGGATAATATTTCATTACTAACCGATTATTACGAATGTTTGGTTAAAATTGCAAACGAAAGCCTTTTAACTGATGTAACAATTAATAAATCGTTAATTAATGATACTATTTTAGAAGCAAAAGATGAAGATGAGGAATTGTATGATATACTTATAGCGTTTTCATTAATTACTGATATAAAAGAACCTATTGAAAATTATACAAATATTAATAATGAAATCTCAGATGAAAATGTTGATGTAAATAATATAGCCTATATTGTAGAGAAACTTACAACTTTACAAAATCTTTTGGATATCTGTATTGTAAATACTGAATATGAAGTTGTAAAAAATATTTTAAGAAAGATAATCAATACTCAAGGACTTGGAAATCGCTTGAACATTATTTCAACAGTAGGAAAATTTGATGAAATATCTCAAAAAATATTTGCGAATAATTACAATGAAACATCAAAATTCTATAAAAAAATTAATGGATGGGCATCTAATCTAGAAACTCATTTAAATTCCAATATAAAAAATGTACAGTCCATTAGTGTTGGTATTTATGATTATGCTTTAAAATCTGAAATAAAAATATCAAAAATTTTACTCATTAAAGGTTCAGAATATCTAACAACACTGACTGAAAGTGATTTGATTAATATCTTTGATAAAATTAATTCTGTAGATTTTAATGCTGTATTGATAAATAAATTACTTTTTAAACAGAAAGCTGAAACGAAAGTTATTTGCTCTACTATATTGGATAATCTTGAAGAATATTTACTACAATTTGCAAGAGGCGAAAGAATTATAAAAGAAGCAAATTTTAAGCAATTGAACAAATTAATTTCAACACGACCTCAAAAGCTAAAGCAATTTTATGAAAAAGCCCATTCAACTTTAAATGAAAATGAAAAATTAACTAGTATTCAATTAATATTTTTTATTGATGGGATTATTATAAATAATTTTTTTGGAAAAAATGCCGATAAAACTGTTTCTGGGATTTTGAAACTTCTTCTTGATGATGACCGATTGTATGAAAAATATTTTAAAAAATATTATGCAAATTATATAAGTATAATTTTACAGTCTAAAAAAAGCAAACCTTATGGAATCTCACTAATTAAAGAGAGACTAAAACGATATCCGTTTAATAACATAATGAGAAAATATGCTGATAAAACTATACCCAATTGGCATCAATGATATGGTAAAAAAATTTCTTTCTCTAATCTTCTCTTTTTTCTTCAAGTACTTATTCCGTAGCAAAATCCTATCACCTTATGTAGGTTAAGTTAAAATTGCAAGTAAAATTGAAAAATGTTAGGTTTGAAATAGTGAAAATTAATCAGCTATCAATACCTCCAAAATCGTAATTGCGGCATCGCTAATCTTGGTGCCGGGTCCAAAGACTGCAACGGCTCCAGCATCAAAAAGAAATTGGTAATCCTGTGCCGGAATTACTCCGCCAACAATCACCATAATATCTTCGCGACCATAGTTTTTTAGTTCTTCAATAACCTGAGGAACTAGGGTTTTGTGTCCTGCAGCTAAAGAGGAAACACCTAAAATGTGCACATCGTTTTCTACGGCTTGTTTAGCAGCTTCGGCGGGAGTTTGAAATAGTGGTCCAATGTCAACATCAAAACCAACATCGGCATAACCCGTAGCGACTACCTTGGCACCACGGTCGTGACCGTCCTGTCCCATTTTGGCAATCATAATACGCGGACGACGCCCTTCTTTAACCGCGAAAGCATCGGCTAGTTGTTTTGCTTTTTCAAAGCTTTGGTCGTTTTTTATTTCTTTGCTATACACGCCGCTAAAAGATCTGATTTGTGCTTTGTATCTGCCGAAAACTTCTTCGAGTGCATCACTGATTTCACCCAGCGTGGCTCTGTTTCGGGCAGCTTCTACGGCTAAAGATAGTAAATTTTCATCATCCTTTTTTCCCTGATTAAAATCAGGAGCTATACAAGCCTTGGCGGCCATGGTTAATTTTACCAGAGAGGCTTTTACTTTTTCGGTATCGCGTGTCGCTTTAATGTGTTCTAATTGCTCGATTTGTTGCTTACGCACCATTTGATTATCGACATCCAAAATATGCAACGGATCTTCTTTATCTAAACGGTATTTGTTAACTCCAACAATAATATCCTGACTGCTGTCGATACGTGCCTGTTTACGCGCTGCAGCTTCTTCAATACGAAGTTTTGGAATTCCGGCTTCGATGGCTTTTGTCATTCCTCCTAGTTCTTCGACTTCTTCAATCAAAGCCCAGGCTTTTTCGGTGATTTCTGCGGTAAGCTTTTCTACATAATAACTACCAGCCCAAGGGTCGACTGTTTTAGTAATTTTGGTTTCTTCTTGTAAAAATATCTGTGTGTTACGTGCAATACGTGCCGAGAAATCTGTTGGTAACGCAATAGCTTCGTCTAAAGCATTAGTATGTAAAGATTGTGTTCCGCCAAAAGCAGCAGCAGCAGCTTCGATAGCGGTACGCGCCACATTATTAAAAGGATCCTGCTCGGTTAAACTCCAGCCAGATGTTTGGCAATGTGTACGAAGCACCAGAGATTTTTCATCTTTTGGACTGAATTGTTTTAGGAGTTTTGCCCAAAGCATTCGGCCTGCACGCATCTTGGCGATTTCCATAAAATGGTTCATTCCAATAGCCCAAAAGAATGAAAGACGTGGAGCGAACTCATCGATTTTCATGCCTGTGGCTAAACCTGTTCTGATATATTCTAAGCCATCTGCTAAAGTGTATGCTAATTCGATATCGGCAGTGGCACCCGCTTCCTGCATATGATAACCCGAAATAGAAATTGAGTTGAACTTTGGCATTTTTTTGCTGGTGTATTCAAAAATATCGGCAATGATTTTCATCGATGGCGTTGGCGGATAGATATAGGTATTACGAACCATGAACTCTTTCAGAATATCATTTTGTATTGTTCCCGAAAGTTTATCGGCTGAAACGCCTTGTTCTTCGGCAGCGACAATATAGAAAGCCATAATTGGCAAAACCGCACCGTTCATTGTCATGGATACCGACATTTCATCTAACGGAATTTGGTCGAATAAGACTTTCATGTCTTCGACAGAATCTATGGCGACTCCTGCTTTTCCAACATCGCCAACCACACGTTCATGATCTGAATCATAACCACGGTGCGTAGCTAAATCAAAAGCCACAGACAAGCCTTTTTGTCCTGCAGCTAAATTTCTTCTGTAAAAAGCATTGCTTTCTTCGGCAGTAGAGAAACCAGCATATTGGCGAATCGTCCAAGGGCGACGCACATACATTGTAGCATAAGGACCACGAAGGTTAGGGGCAAATCCAGCTCCGAAACCAATGTGTTCTAAGTCGGCTATGTCCTGCTCAGAATAGGTTGGTTTAAGTTCGATGCCTTCAGCTGTGAGGAAGTTGTCTGTTATCGGTTGTCTGTTATCAGTTCCTTTGTCGCTGGAAAGGGTTATATGTTGAATGTTTTTTCTCATTTATGCTGAATTTGTTTCAGTATTTATTTTGCCATGAATACACGAATATTTTTAATAATTGAATGAATCCGCAAAATCTGCTATAACAATAATAAATAGCAATGCTATTGAGATTACTCCTAATCCTAAATAAATCAGACCTGATTTTAAATTACCTCTTTCTCGTTTAATTATACACGTTATTAAATGATACATTCCATAGCCAAATGAAGCTACAGCTAATACACTCAATATTATAAAAAGTATAGGCATTATTCTTCAGTTGCTATCCGTTCCTGTTCTAATTTCTCTGCTAAACGCTTTTCAATAATTGGTGTAATTAGCGTTTTGCGTGGATTTTGTTTGATGAAAGGATACAATTCCAAATCGTGTTTCATCTTGTCATTCTTGTTGGGATATTTATTGGTTCCCAATAAGACTTCTTTTCCGGTATCAAACAGTTCCTGTTCCTTAGCATTGCTTTCGGTGATTTTCTTTTGGATGTTTCCTTCTATAAGCTGGGTGATAAAACCACCTTTTTCTTCTATTTCTTTGAAAAGCAACAACCCTTTTTCGGCTAATTGTTCGGTCAGACTTTCGATATAATAAGCACCGTCTGCAGCATTATTGACTTTATCGAAATAGCTTTCGTGTTTTAAAACAAGCAATTGGTTACGTGCAATTCGGTCGCCAAATTCGTTGTCTTTGTGATACAGCGCATCATAAGGAAGATTGGCAATACTATTAGCTCCGCCTAAAATCGCACTCATGCATTCGGTAGTGGTACGCAGCATGTTTACGTTATAATCGTACAATGTTTTGTTGCGTTTGGTAGGCGTGACAACAATATGACAATCGAAAGTATGATTGTATTCTTTTGCCAAAGTGTTGAACAATAAACGCAGCGCACGCAATTTGGCAATTTCAAAAAAGTAATTTGTGCCAACCGCAACTTCTATAGTAATAGGTTGGTTAATGTTTTTGATACGGTTAAAATATTCGTTAGCGTGGGCTAGGGTGTAAGCCAATTGCTGTACCATATTGGCTCCGGCATTTTGGTAAATTCCGGCATTGATAGTTATAAACGGAATAGTAGTTTTAGCCGTAATACTATTTAGTTTGTCAAAGTCTTTGTCGAGGTTTTCAAACCAATTTCCGTCTCTGGTTAACTGACCAATTGGGTCAACTTGGATAAAACATTTGGCATTATTCTTACTCGCGTAATCATTAATTTTGGTAACGAAATCGATTGAAAGAAATGGCAAATAAAAAAAATAAGATGTGTTTTCTAATGGCAAGTTTTGCATCAAGTCAGCAACGACAACGTTCTGGTTTTCAATTGTAAAACGAATGCTTTCGGCGCCACGATTTATACTGTCAAAAGCTCGTTTATTGGATAAGGTGACATCATGAACATAGATGTTTTGAAGTATGGAAAAAGGCACAGAACTTTCTTTTAAAGTATACTTTATTTCTGTTTCGTCTTCGTGATAAAACGGCCTTACTTTGATGCCTTCCAGACTTTCCCAAACTAAAGTGTCATTATAATCGGCACCTTTGAGTTCGTATTGAATTTGCTGTTTCCATTGTTTTGAAGAAACGGGTTCGAAAGCATCAAATAGATTATCCCACATGATTTATAAAGATTTTGATTTTGACTTTTCGTCCTGAATAGTATCGCCTTCAAATTCAATAATGTAGATGTCTTCGCTATCGCGTTTCATATAATATTTTTCGCGGGCATATTTTTCTATTTGGTCAGGATTTTTAAGTTGTTTGATGTTTTCATCATCTTTTTTTATTTCGTCCTGATAATATTTTTTATTGTCTTCGAGTTCGTTGAGTTGCTTGTTCAAAATGCGGTGTTCCATATAAGAAGTATTGTCTAGAAACAGCATCCATACGGTAAAAAAAGCCAACACAATAACATATCTGTTTCCGAGAATTCTCAGAATTGGATAAGCATTCGTTAGATTTTTAAAGTAACTCATGAAAAGAAAATTTTAGGTAATTCTTTGATTGATAACGGCTCTTACCACGTCAATCGCCACGGTATTGTATTTATCATTTGGAATAATAATGTCAGCAAATCCTTTGGTAGGCTCAATAAATTGTTGGTGCATTGGTTTCAAAGTCGTTTGGTAACGGTTTAAGACTTCTTCCATATCACGACCACGCTCAGCGATGTCTCTTTTTAAACGACGAATCAATCTTTCATCAGAATCGGCGTGTACAAATATTTTGACATCAAACATTTCTCTTAATTCAGGATTGGCAAGAATCAAAATCCCTTCAACAATCATTACTTTTCTAGGATGTGTTATGATGCTATCGTCTGTACGGTTGTGTGTTACGAAAGAATAAACAGGCTGTTCGATGATTTCACCCTTTTTTAATTTGGCAAGATGTTCTACTAACAATTCGAAATCAATGGCTCGAGGATGATCAAAATTGATTAGTGCTCTTTCTTCAAAACTCAGGTTATTGTTTTCTCTGTAATAAGAATCCTGAGAGATTACACCAACTTCGGTCTCGGGTAACTCGTTAATAATCTGTTGGACAACAGTTGTTTTTCCACTTCCGGTACCGCCAGCAATTCCAATAATTAGCATATAAAGTTGTGTTGTTTTTGTTTCAACAAAAATAGAAATTATATCGGAGCGAAAAAAAATAAAAAGCTTTTGTTTCCTAATTATTAATTCTATATTTGCACTCGCTTTCGGGGTGTAGCGTAGCCCGGTTATCGCGCCTGCTTTGGGAGCAGGAGGCCGCAGGTTCGAATCCTGCCACCCCGACCAGTAAATCCTTTCTGCAAAAGCAGAAAG
The DNA here is from genome assembly GCF_039916025.1 of Flavobacterium sp. Classification (GTDB taxonomy): domain Bacteria; phylum Bacteroidota; class Bacteroidia; order Flavobacteriales; family Flavobacteriaceae; genus Flavobacterium. Next base: position 2,442 of record NZ_JBDSMB010000046.1, on the reverse strand, counting down.
GATTTTTTATTTGAAAAATAGCCAAGCTTGCTTGAGCTATTTTTCAAATAAAAAATTGTTTGGATGGAACATCCAAAGGATTTACTGATGATAGAGCCACAACTCAGGATCACGAAGTAATCCTGTTGCTTAATGTTATGGATTTCCGCCTGCGCGGGAAAGACAAAAGGAGTTGGATTAAAAAAACACTCTCCTTAGCCCCGATAGGAGCTGGCTACCATGTAGCGCGGATAGCGGGTGATTATGTCCTGAACACTAAACACGCTGTGCTCCTTAATTCAACTGTTTTCAACAATAATATAATCTTATTCACAAATTGCATTTAGCGATTGGTTTCCGAATTTATTTTCGAGTGAAAAGTTTACATTTGCACCCAGAAAAAGGATTGATGATGGATGCAAGATGATGGATGTAAATTAGATGAAAAACATCCGGCAGCTAACATCTGACATCCAACTTTTAACAATAAAAACCAATACCAAATCATGTCTGACACAATAGAAAAAGTAAAATGCTTAATTATAGGTTCTGGTCCTGCAGGTTATACTGCCGCAATTTATGCAGCCAGAGCTAATATGTTTCCGGTTTTATACCAGGGAACACAACCAGGTGGACAATTAACAACGACAAATGAAGTAGAAAACTGGCCGGGAAATCCTGAAGGAATTACGGGTCCGCAAATGATGATTGGACTTGAAGAACAATCAAAGCGTTTTGGAACTCATGTTCGTGATGGCTGGGCAACCAAAGTAGATTTTTCGGGACCAATACATAAAGTATGGATCAATGATACAAAAGAAATCCATTGCGAAACAGTAATCATTTCAACTGGAGCAACTGCAAAATATTTGGGATTGCCTTCTGAGCAACATTACCTTAATATGGGTGGTGGCGTTTCGGCTTGTGCAGTCTGTGACGGTTTCTTTTACAGAAACCAGGAAGTTGTGATTGTAGGTGCCGGAGATTCAGCTTGTGAAGAAGCGCATTATCTTTCTAAATTGTGTACTAAAGTAACGATGCTGGTGAGAAGTGAGAAATTTAGAGCTTCTAAAATCATGGAACAACGTGTTAGAAACACGCCTAATATTACTATTTTAATGAACCACGACACGGAAGAAGTAGTTGGTGACGGACAGGTTGTAACTGCGGTTAAAGCAAAAAATAAAACTACTGGTGATATTATTGAAATTCCAGCCACAGGATTTTTCGTAGCGATTGGCCACAAACCAAATACAGATATTTTTGCGGACTACTTAAATTTAGATGAAACAGGATATATTATTAATGAACCGGGAACTTCAAAAACAAATGTAGCGGGAGTTTTTGTTGGTGGAGATGCTGCTGACCATGTTTACAGACAAGCAATTACTGCGGCCGGAACAGGTTGTATGGCAGCTTTAGATGCTGAAAGATATTTAGCTGCAAAAGAATAAGGAGAAGCAGAAGTAAGAGCAAAGAATATAGAAAATAGAATATAGATAAAATCCCGCCTTGTTCCAAAAAACGAGACGGGATTTCTTTATTTAGATGGTTTTTTCTTGATTGCGGCGCTATCGACCAAATGTTTGATTTCAATTTTTACGGGTTCGCCATACAACGCGATTTCGCTGTTTCCTGAAGCATCGATAGTAGCAATATTACTGATGTTGATACTGCTGTTGGCATAGCCACTAACTTCTATCAAAGCGTTTTTTGCGGTTAATTTTTTACCTGTGAAATCGGTGTTGTTATCCAATCTGAGCTTTAAGTCTAAAACATCACCTTCGATATCGGCATTAGATTTTTGATACATATCAAATCTCATTTCGCCAGAAGAAATAAGCGCTTTTACATAAGCACTTTTGCTCACGTCAACGGCGGTTTTTTCCGATTTTAAATTAAGTTCTACTCTTGACTTATCATTTGCCATCAACGTGAAATTTTTGGTTTTGGCATTAAGAAACAATTTGGCATAATCATAACTTTTGAAAGTTACATTATCAACTGTTATATCAGACAAAGCCGTTACGTTGGTTTCGTCTTTGGCAATGACCATATTCAAATTATCATTATACGTAATGCGAACGCTGAGTTTTTTATAACTCGACATGTCTCTCGATGTTGAAACTCTAAGGTTTTTACCTGTGATTTTAAATTCTACAAATTCGATTAGATTATCATCGGCTTCGACTTCCAGAGCACAATCATTTCCTCTAACTAAAAATACTTCCAAGTTATCTTCCACTTCGATGCTTTCGAAATTTCCAACTTCTTTTTGTTCGAGCTTAACAATTTTGGAACCTTTTACTTTTTCTTTCTTTTGGGCAAAAGTCAGCGTAGAAGTAAAAAGAATGATTAGTATAATTATTTTTTTCATTTAAAGTTGGGCAATGGTTAGTTTGCCAAAAATAGAAAAAAAAACTTCCCAATTTTCATTGAGAAGTTTTATTAACTTATTCTTTG
>NZ_JBDSMB010000045.1:0-10499 GCF_039916025.1 Flavobacterium sp. | reverse complement strand
TGGAGCAGGTGCTGTAGTTTCAAAAAGTTTACCTGAAAATTGCACAGCAGTTGGAATTCCGGCTAAGCCAATAAAATTTCATGATAATGAATAATACTAAGATTTGGCTCTCTTCTCCACACATGGGAGGAAATGAGCAGCAGTTTGTAAAAGAAGCTTTTGATACGAATTGGATTGCGCCACTTGGTCCAAACGTCAGTGGTTTTGAACAGGATTTAGAGGTTTTTTTAAATGATGATGTATTTGTTGCTGCACTTAGTTCAGGAACAGCGGCTATTCATTTGGGTTTGATTTTATTGGGAGTTCAGGCTGGTGATGAAGTAATTTGTCAAAGTTTTACTTTTTCAGCTTCTGCTAATCCGATAGTATATCTCGGAGCAACTCCGGTTTTTATCGATAGTGAAACTGACACCTGGAATATGTGCTCGATTGCACTGGAACAAGCCATCGTTGACAGAATTTCGAAAGGTAAAAAGCCAAAAGCTATAATTCCGGTTCACTTATACGGAATGCCTTTTAAAGTGGATGAAATCAAAGCAATATCCGAAAAATATGGAATTCCGGTTCTCGAAGATAGCGCAGAAGCATTAGGAAGTACCTACAAAGGTACAAAATGTGGCACTTTTGGAGATATTGGCGTTTTATCATTTAACGGAAATAAAATAATCACAACTTCTGGTGGAGGAGCATTGGTTACCCATTCAAAAAACATAAAAGACAAAACAGTCTTTTTAGCAACACAAGCCAGAGATAATGCGCCTCATTATCAGCATTCTGAAATTGGTTATAATTATAGACTAAGCAATATCTGCGCTGGAATTGGAAGAGGACAAATGGAAGTTTTAGTAGACCATGTGAATTTGAGACGTGAAATGCATGATTTTTATGTAAACTTCTTTAAAGACATCGAAGGTGTAACCGTTTCGGAAGAACCTAATACTGATTTTCATTCAAATTTCTGGTTATCGTGTATTGTAATAGATTCAGTTAAATTAGGAAAAACAACAGAAGATTTAAGACTGCTGCTGGAAGCCGAGAATATAGAATCCAGGCCTTTATGGAAGCCAATGCATTTGCAGCCGATATTTGAAAAGTATCCTTATTATGGTGGAAAAGTAGCTGAGCAGCTTTTTGAAAATGGATTGTGTTTACCATCAGGATCAAATTTGACTGATGATGATAAAGGAAGAATTAGCCATGCGCTTAATCGATTTTTTGAATAATACTTTTGTCTAAAAATTAAAATAGAATATTTTAGCTTAAATTTGCCACTCACAAAAGAAACATGAACCCTATATCCAAGGCAATTAAAGGAACTATGTCCAACAAAAGCTTCCGTAACATTGGTTATTTACCAAGATGGATTATTTTTGCTATTGATGTATTTATTGTAACCGTTGCTTGTGTTATCACCTATGTTATTGTTCATAGTTTAAATGTTAAGCATTATGACACTATTAGTGTTATCTCTCAATATGGTTTAGTTGTTGGGGCAAATGCGATTTTCTTTGTTTTCTTTAAAACTTATAGCGGGATTATAAGACATTCCACTTTTATAGATGGTGTTAAATTGTTAGTAGCAACGTCTACTTCCTATTTGATGCTGATGGTTGCGAATTATTCATTTCAAATTATCGCAGGGAATAAATTACTGCTTTCTACAGGGTTATTTATTACTTATGTTATTTCCTTTTTATTATTATTCCTTTTTAGGATTCTGGTCAAAAACTTTTTCGAAAAATATTTGCAGGTTGAAGATAAGAAACAATTAATAAGAGCTGTTATTTATGGTGCTGATGCCAATGCTATTTCGGTTGCCAATGCTTTAAAAACAGAAAAACCATCACGATTCAATGTGGTTGCTTTTGTCGATAAATTCAAGCAGGATAAAACCTCAAAGAGTATTCTCGATTTGCCAATCATCAATCAAACTAAGAGCATTCACGCGATTTTACGTTCTGTTAATGCGGAATCGCTTATTATCGCTGAAAAGAGTTTAACAAAAGAAGAAACTATCGCAATTGTAGAAGAATGTTTGGAATATAACTTTAAGGTTTTTACAGTGCCGTTAATTACTGACTGGGAAGATCAAAAACAAATATCCAATCAGTTAAAGAACTTTGCCATTGAAGATTTATTGGACAGAAAGCCAATTGTTTTAGACGATAAGAAAATCTCAGCCCAAATTAAAGGCAAAACAGTTATGATAACTGGCGGCGCAGGTTCTATTGGAAGTGAAATAGTGCGACAGGTCATTAATTTCAGCCCATATAAAATAATTATTTTAGATCAAGCAGAATCACCATTGCACAGTTTGCATCTTGAAATTTCAGAGTTATCGAATGAAGTCAAAATCAGACCGGTATTAGCTGACATAAAAGATTATAATGCGCTTGAAATGGTTTTTGAAAAGTACAAACCAGATTTTGTATATCATGCCGCAGCCTACAAACATGTTCCTTTGATGGAAGAAAATCCATCGCAGGCAATTTATACCAATGTTATTGGAACAAAAAACCTTGCTGATTTGTCGAGTAAATATCTTGTCGAGAAGTTTGTATTGATTTCTACAGATAAAGCCGTGAATCCAAGCAGTGTCATGGGAGCGAGTAAACGTATTGCGGAAAAATATGTTCAGTCACTGAATTATCACCTTATGAATTCAAAGAAAAAAATCATCACCAAATTCATTACTACGAGATTTGGAAATGTTTTGGGTTCTAATGGTTCTATAGTTCCGTTGTTCACTAAACAAATTCAGGAAGGCGGACCAATTACCATTACGCATCCAAAAATAATCAGATACTTTATGACTATTCCTGAAGCCTGCCAGCTTGTACTTGAGGCTGGAGCAATGGGTAATGGAGGTGAGATTTATATTTTTGATATGGGTGAACCGGTAAAAATTATTGACTTAGCCAAAAAGATGATTCGTTTGGCAGGATTTATACCTGATAAAGACATCAATATTAAAATCATTGGATTAAGACCCGGAGAGAAACTATTTGAAGAATTGCTCAACGATACCTCAAAAACATTGCCTACTCACAATACGAAAATAATGATTGGGCAGGATACCATTGATGATTTTGAAGATGTTAAAATAGCTATTACAGAATTAATTGCAACTGCCCACAAAAAATCCAGTCAGGACATCGTGACCATAATGAAAAAAATTGTCCCTGAATTTAAAAGTATGAATTCAGAGTTTCAAGTGCTGGACATTGAATAAATAACTATTTAATGCATTTATCTACTTAAAAATATAAAATCAAATTGTAGCTTTGCCAATTCAAAATCAGACACGATAAGTTTTGTCAAAAAGATTACCAATAAAACTCTATATAATGATAAAAAAAATATTCTTACTCTTACTTTCTTTAACAATATTTTCTTGTGCGAGTAAAAAAGATATTCTTTACTACCAGGATTTAAAAGACGGATCTCAAGAATACATCAACTATTTGTCGACTTCAATTCAGATAAATGATATATTATTTATAAAAGTTACAGCTTTAGTACCTGAATCAGCAGAACCGTTTAACCTTCAAATAAATACAAATACTAACTTGAACCTTGAGACTTATAGAATTCAGGGATATTTAGTATCTCAGGAAGGAACAATTGTTTTTCCAATTTTAGGAACTATCAATTTATCTGGTAAAACTACTATTGAAGCTCAAACTCTAATATCAAAATTGCTTAGTGACGGTGGTTATATTAAAGAACCAAAAGTAAGTGTTAGAGTAATCAATAGTAAAATAACCGTTTTGGGTGAAGTGAAAATGGCGGGAACATACAGCTATCTTGAGCAGAATTTATCTCTAAATCAAGCTATTGGTTTGGCAGGTGATTTAACTATAAACGGAGTTAGAAAAGATGTAATGATAATAAGAGAAGTTAATGGTGTGAGAACATTTGCACACGTAGATTTAACTTCTTCTGATTGGTTTTCCAGTCCGTATTATTATGTTAAGCAAAACGATGTTATTATAATAAATCCTAACAGCCCAAAAATTACAACAGCTGGTTATTTGAACAGCCTTGGAACTACTTTAGGAATTATTTCGTTTGGGATAACTATGTACTTATTGTTAAAAAAATAATTAATGGAGAATATTCAGTTTGAATCAGAAAACAGTCAAAGCGAGGTTAATATTTTAGACCAAATATTTAGGTATTTACGTTATTGGTATTGGTTTTTGATTTCTATGTTAGTTTGTTTTTTTGTTGTTAAAAATTACCTGAGTCATACTATTGCTATTTATGAGTCAAAAGCTAATATTAAAATTATCGATGATTCGAAAAACTCGTTTGTATTACCTAGTGCAGGGATAACATCATTTTCGAAAACAAAAGTAAATTTAGACAATCAGATAGAAGTTTTAAAATCCAATAGATTATTAGAGCAGGTAGTTAAAAATTTGAGTTTGAATACCCAGTATTTTAATGTTGGTTATTTGAATAATATTGAGATATATAAGAATAGGCCATTCAATATAGATTGGTTAAGCACAAGTCTTGACATGGACACAAAGTCTTTTTCTTTAGAAATTGAAATCGTTAAAAACGGGTATAAAATAACTTCCTTTAATGGAACAGAAATCAATAAAGTTTTTCCTTTTAATTCCGTTCAGTCTTTAAAGGGAATACCTTTTAATTTGCAGCTTCAGATTGGAACCAATGTAAATGCGCTTATAGAAAGAAAGTATTTGATAAGCCATTCCTCTATTAAATCAACAGTTATAGGCCTTTCTAATAGCCTGAAAATTGTAAACAATAATGAAAACTCTGACATACTTACCATTTCATTAAGTTCAAGCAATAAAGACCGTTCAGAAGCTATATTGAATGAAATCATCAAGCAATATGATATTGATGGTTTAAATGACAGAAGGCTAGTTTCAGAGAAAACCATTGAATTCGTCAACAATCGATTTAAGTCTTTGGAGCGCGAATTAGATTCTATCGAAACCAATAAAGCAAATTATAAAAGCAACAACGAATTAACATTTATTGAATCCGATGCAGCTTCAGCTACCACTGGAAAAAGTATAGCTAACACTGATGTTTTTCAGACAGAAACGCAAATAGCACTTTCAAAAATATTAGAGCAAACAGTAAAAGCCGATAAGAAATTAAATTTACTTCCTACCAATATTGGAGTTTCAAATGGGAACGTAAATGGTTTATTGTCTGATTTTAATCTTGTTGTTTTAGAAAGAGACCGAATATTAGTCAGTGCTGGTGAAAATAATCCGAGAGTTACATTTTTTAACAGCAAATTGCAGGAACTTCAAAAAAATATCCTTGAGTCGATTAAAGCGTATCAAAGAGAGTTGGAAGTGTCTCTTTCACAAAATAACTCAGCAAAAAGAACTTCTACAAATAAGTTCCGGGCCATACCGAACAATGAGAAAATTTTGAATTCGATAGAGCGTCAACGAAATATAAAAGAATCACTTTATATCCTGTTATTGCAAAAAAGAGAAGAAGCTGCTGTTAACCTGGCGATTACTTCTTCATCAATTAAAGTTGTAGATTATGCACTGACAGATGCAAACCCGATTGCACCAAGAAAGAGCTCATATTATATGGGAGCATTGCTTATTGGCTTGCTGATTCCTTTTTTAATTTTATACATAAGCTATTTGCTTGATGATAAAATCCACACTAAAGACGATATTTTAAAATACATTAAAAACAGAGTTATACTTTCTGAAATCCCGCATATCGATTCGGATATTAGAGTAACAAGCAGTAATGACAGATCTTTGCTCGGTGAATCTTTCAGGATTTTGAGAACCAACCTGATGTATATTTTCCCTTTGCAAAAAGAAAAAACAGCTCAAACGATTATGGTTACTTCAACCATAAAAGGAGAAGGTAAAACATTTACAGCCTTAAACCTGGCGATTTCATTTTCTATAATGAATAAAAAAGTATTGTTAATTGGAGCCGACGTTAGAAACCCACAGCTACATAACTATCTAACGGTTAAGAAAAACGAATTAGGGCTTCAGGATTATTTGCATAATATAGATGTCGATTGGCATAAAGTAATTAAGCAAAGTCTGTTAAATGATAATTTAGATATCATCCTATCAGGAATAATTCCACCAAATCCGGCAGAATTGTTATCAAATGGTCGTTTAGATAAACTTATTACGGAAGCCAAAAATGAATATGATTATATTATTTTGGATACGGCTCCAACGCTTTTAGTTACCGATACATTAATAATATCTCAATTAGTCGACACTACGTTGTATGTTGTCAGAGCTGATTATACGCCTAAGAAAATATTAGAGTTTTCGGTGAATCTGAGTGAAAAAGGTAAACTGAAAAACATGGCTTATGTAATTAATAACGTTGGTTCTAATTACAAAGGATATGGTTATAGTTATGGTTATAATTACAAATATAACTACGCTTATGGCTATGGTTATGGCTATGATAATGAAGATGGAAAAAAACCATCCTTTTTGAAAAGGATATTTTCAATCTTTAAAAAGTAAAACCCATCAAAAATCAAAAAAAGAGTTGTTTTGAAAAATTGGAGTTAGGTACTCATAATTTTTCAAAACAACTCTTTTTTGAAGTGAATCCAAATGACGGGTATGATGTACATCAGAACCTATAAAATCTATTAAGCCTTCTTTTAGTAAAGTATTTGAAACTTTAGCAACATGTTCACCATAATGACCTGTTGCTGATAACATATTCATCTGAAATAAACAGCCTGCATTTTTTAGTTTTTTATAATCGTCTAATGAATGATGGTAAAAATTATACCTTTCAGGATGCGCTAAAATGGCCTGATAGCCGGCAGCATGTAATTCAAATAAAATATCATACAATTGAAGTGACGGACTTATATACGACATTTCAACTAAGACATAATTTTCCTTTAATGTCAACAGTTGTTCTTTTTTGAATAATTCCCTGAACTCTTCGTCTATCATATATTCAGCAGCAGCTTTGAAACGCTTGTCAATATTTGGAAACTGGAGTTCTTGTATCGTTGCAGCTAGTTTTTCTTTTATTTCAAAACTTGTGTTTTTCCAAACTTCACCCATTACGTGTGGTGTCGTGATAAATTTCTTGAACCCAATTTTCTCCAAACCTTTTATTAAGGATGTAGTGTCTTCAATAGAAGTAGCTCCATCATCAATTCCGGGCAATAAATGAGAATGGATATCAATGAAGTTGTCTGGAATTAAATCTCTTAAATAAGGATTTTTTTGTTTGAAAAAATGAATCAAAATATTTTATTTGAATTGTAAAATTAGTAAAATATAAAGTATTTGATGTAAAAGATGCTGGTTTAATAAAGAAAACGATTCAATTCTTTTTTACGGTATAGCTAATTTATATATTTGCAGTTGGACAATTTTAAATACTACCATCATTAAGACAATAAAAAACAGCTATAATCAAACTCAGGATTGGGATTCGGTTATACAATCTGAATCCTCTCTTTTTGATTTACGGTTAAAAGAATTATGGCATTATAGAGATTTACTTGCTCTGTTTGTAAAGCGCGATTTTGTAACGGTTTATAAACAAACTTTATTAGGTCCTTTGTGGTTTTTTATTCAACCAATTTTAACTACCATTACCTTTACAATTATCTTTGGAAATATTGCACAAATATCAACAGATGGTGCGCCTAAGATTGTTTTCTACATGGCTGGCATTACGTTGTGGAATTATTTTTCCAACTGTTTAACGAATGTTTCTAGTGTTTTCAACTCCAATGCTAATATATTTGGCAAAGTATATTTCCCTCGTCTGATTATGCCTTTGACTATAGTAATTTCAAATTTGATGAAGTTTGGAGTTCAATTCCTCCTTTTCGTGTGCTTTGTTGTTTACTATATTTTGCAGGGCCAGATTCATGCTAACCTTTGGGTTTTGCTAACGCCATATATTATTGTTTTGATGGCATTAATCTCAATGGGAATTGGACTGATTTTATCAGCTATGACCACAAAATATAAAGATTTAACGCAGTTAATCACTTTTGGTGTGCAATTGTTTATGTATGCAACTCCGGTTATTTATCCAAGTTCATCGGTACCTAAAGGTTATGCCTGGGTAATGAATTTGAATCCGTTAGTTAGTCTGTTTGATTTTATGCGTTATGCGTATTTAGGAGTAGGTAATTTTCACATTGGAATGTTACTATATCCAACTTTTTTTGCGGTTGGTATATTAGCCATTGGTGTATTAGTTTTTAATAAGGTGCAGAAAACCTTTATGGATACGGTATAGATGAGTAGAGTAGTAATAAAAGCTGAGAATATTTCCAAGCAATATCGATTAGGACTTGTCGGTACAGGGACTGTGCGTGATGATTTTAAGCGTTGGTGGCATTCTGTTCAGGGTAAAGATAATCCTTTTTTGAAAATTGGAGAAGCAAACGACCGCTCATCTAAAGGAGAAAGTGATTATGTTTGGTCATTGCAGGATATCAATTTTGAAATAAACCAGGGCGATTCCGTTGGAATTATTGGCCGAAATGGTGCCGGGAAAAGTACGCTCTTAAAAATATTGAGTCAGGTTACACAACCTACAACTGGAAAAATTTATACTAAAGGCAGAATTGCATCCTTGTTGGAAGTCGGTACTGGGTTTCATCCCGAAATGACAGGAAGAGAAAATATTTATCTGAACGGCGCAATTTTAGGAATGCGAAAACAGGAAATTACCCGGAAGTTTGATGAGATTGTTGCCTTTTCGGGTGTAGAACGCTATATAGATACTCCGGTAAAACGCTATTCTTCCGGAATGTATGTCCGATTGGCTTTTGCTGTAGCTGCGCATTTAGAATCAGAAATCTTAATTGTAGATGAGGTTCTTGCTGTCGGAGATGCTGATTTTCAAAAGAAATGTTTGGGTAAAATGAACGAAGTTAGTCAGGGTGAAGGACGCACAGTTTTATTTGTCAGCCATAATATGGCAGCCGTTAAAAGCCTTTGTTCCAAAGCTATAGTTTTGGAAAACGGACTGATAAAAAAAATGGACTTAGTTGAGAATGCAGTAGCTTATTACTTAAGCGGTAATTCGGAAACCCAAAATCAGAAAGCATTTGGCATCGAATATGATAAACCAGAATTTGCATTGCATCAAATTTCAGTAAATCCGGTTGGAAAATCAGAAGAAGAGGTTTTAGACGAATATCAGGAAATAGAAATCAATGCTCATTTTACATTAAAGAATGAAAAAAATAAGCTACATGTGACTTTTGTACTAAACAATGAGCTTGGAGAAGCATTATTCACATTTTCGCATATCAATTCAGGTGTCAATTTAAAACAGGGCTTAAATAAAATAAAATGTAAATTGCCAAAGGGTTTTCTAAACATCGGAACTTATTATTTGAATTTTTATGTAATTGAAAGCGGTAAATCAACATTGTTTGTCGAAAAAGATATAATGGTATTCAACATTCAGGAAGGCCAAAGATCAATGGGTTCATGGATGGGAAAAGAACCAGGATTTATAAAGCCGGTCTTTGACTGGTCAATAGAATAAATAATGAAAAAGAAAACAAAAAATATATTTTTTAAATTCTCAAAGCCAATATTCAACAAACTTGGTTATCAAAGAAAAACACAGCAACTTGCTGCGCTTCCTGAAGGCAAAAATCTATTGTTGCAAACCTTGTTTACCAATATAAAAAAAATGGGTTTGTCACCAAAGCATATAGTCGATATTGGTGCGAATCACGGCACATGGACAAGAGAAGTATTGCAATACTTTCCGGATGCACATTTTACTTTGATAGAACCGCAGGAATGGCTTAAACCTTCCTTTCAGGATTTGCTTGATACCAATTCAAAAATAACATATCATGCGGCTGGCGCCGGTTCTAAGTCGGGCTCGTTTAAATTTACGATTGTTGATAGAGATGATAGTTGTTCATTCAGATATACTGAAGATGAAGCCAAAGAACGGGGCTATAAACAGGTTGATATTCCAATTATTACGCTAAACGATTTGATAAAATCAAACAATTTGCCAATTCCGGATATTGTCAAAATTGATGCTGAAGGTTTGGATATTGAAGTTTTAAAAGGTGCCAGCGAACTATTTGGCAAAACAGAAATTTTTATGGTCGAAGCCGGAGTTGTGGCTAAAGAGTTTGATAACAGTTTTTTAAAAATGATTAATTTTATGGATGAAAACGGCTATCGCTTATTTGAAATCACCGATTTAAACAGACCATTAGCTTTACATGTTTTATGGCTTGTTGAATTAGCCTTTATCAAAAAAAATGGAATTATTGACTCTTATGAAATAACATCTTAAATGATAACTGTAACCAAAACTTTTTTGCCGCCAATTGAAGAATATACCAAGCAAGTGCAACGTGCCTGGGATAATCAATGGATTACAAATAGGGGAGAATTGGTTTTGGAACTGGAAGAAAAACTAAAAGATTATTTATCAGTTTCTAATATTATAATTACCAATAACGGGACAATTCCATT
>NZ_JBDSMB010000044.1:0-9417 GCF_039916025.1 Flavobacterium sp. | reverse complement strand
CAGTAAAGAGTTAGAGGGTTATTTGGCAATACTTGAAACAACTTTCAAAACCTATAAATACCTGGTTGAAAAGGGTTTTTCAGAAAAGAAAGCCAGAAAAAATTCCGGCTTACAGGATGAGCTGCTTTTTAAAATTGCCTTAGCCCATCACAAGTGTTTTGATGGATAAAAGCCTTTTGCTAGAATCATAAATCACCCCAGATTACACCAAGCCTATTTGAGTGAAAAATTTGGAATTGGCACTTATTATAAATATCTTTCATCTACTTCAGATTTTGATAGAAAGCACCCCCCGCTTTCCCATTGAAAACAATCAGTCGTCGGGAGTACAAACATTACTTTATGGCAAAGCCAGAGAAACATATTTTATCAAAGTCAACCTTTATGTACGGTTGCCAATGCCCCAAAAGGTTATGGCTACATAAACACATGCCGGCTGTAAGGGATGAAATAGACGAGGCACAACAGGCTATTTTTCAAAAGGGTACCGATGTGGGCATGTTGGCAAGGGGTCTTTTTCCAGGAGGAGTAGATGCCAGCCCTGCCACAACATTTGAATACCAGCAATCTGTTGCAAACACGGCCAAATATATTGCAGAAGGGCAAACCATTATTTATGAAGCAGCTTTTCAGTATGAGGGATTGTTATGTGCCGTGGATATATTGGTAAAGCGAAGAAACAAATGGTATGCTTATGAGGTCAAAAGTACCACTTCAGTAAAAGACACTTATTTATTGGATGCGGCATTTCAATACTATGTAATTACGCGTGCAGGTTTGTCTTTGGCAGATATGTATGTAACCCACCTCAACAACAAGTATATCCGCTATGGAGAGCTGGACCTGAAACAGCTATTTATTTCAGAATCAGTTATTAGCTCCGCGCAGGATAAACAGCTATTTATAGCCGAAAAAGCAGAGACGCTTATATTAGTGGCAAGGCAAAAAAACATGCCATCTATTGTGGTGGGCAACCAATGTAAAGTACCCTACCTCTGTGATTTTTATGGTTTTTGCACGAAGGATATTATTGATGAAGAAAAAGACTACGGAGAGCCCTATATAAATAATGAGGCAATCCATTCATTTATTAATGAATTAGAATACCCCCTCTATTTTATCGATTTTGAAAGCTGGAGTACGCCCGTACCTGAATATGATGGACAGTGGCCGTATCGACAGGTATGTTTTCAATATTCGGTTCATTTGCAAAGTGCACCCGGTTCAGGAGTTGAGTATTTTGCGTATCTGGCAGAAAATACGGGTACCCCAAACTTAGAATTTCTTGAAAACCTATTGAAGGTTCTGGGGGAAAAGGGTACTGTATTGGTATATAATATCTCTTTTGAAAAAACCCGTTTAAATGAATTGGCGAGGGAATATCCCAGATATAAAATGGAAATTGATGCGGTTGTGAACCGAATCGTAGACCTAATGGTACCATTCCGAAAGCATTACAAATTGCCAGAAATGAAGGGCTCTTACTCCATTAAATATGTGCTACCTGCCTTGATTCCCGAATTGAGTTATCAACATCTGGAGATTGGTAATGGCGGCGATGCGAGTGCGGCTTTTTATAACCTCAATAATGAAACCGATTCGGAAAGAGTTGCTGAAACCCGTTTAGCTTTATTGGAATATTGTGGGTTAGATACTTTGGCGATGGTATCAATTTTAAACAGGCTAAGAGAGTTGAAAAGATAGAAAAATGGTGTAAAGCCATAAAATTTGCATTTAGAAAGAAAAAAGGTAAAAATGAAATTAATTAATGATTTTGAGACATTTCAAGCAAGAATAAAAGCAATAAATATAGAAATTGAAAACGCTTTTGTTGATCAAGAGAATGAAGTTGGTCCTATTTATGATGGAGCACTTGATTCTGCAAAATATTTCGATAATACCAGATTGAAAATTTTATGGTTAATGAAAGAGCCGTATGATGATGAAAGGGAAGGATATTGGTCTTTGCCGGAGCTTTTTACGACAAAATACGATACCTTTTTTTCAGATTTAATTAAGGGTACCTCTGGCAGAACTTGGCAACCCGTTGTATATATTTCATATGGGATATTGAATGAATTTAAAAATTGGGATGAAATACCATTTATTTCAAACGACCCTTCTATTGTAAAATCACTAGAAAAGGTGGCGTGGGTTAATATTCAGAAACTTCCATCTGAAACCGGTAAAAGTACTAACATGAAAAATATTTACTCGGCGTATAATAATCATAAACAATTAATTCAAAATCAAATTGAGATACTGAATCCAGACGTTATTATTTGTGGCAATACGTTTAAGGTTTTGAAAGATTACTTTGGTGCTCCTAAAGAAGTTACTTACGACATGATTGAATATTATGAAATCGGAAAAAGACTTGTCATAAATGCATACCATCCCGCCCAACTTCAAATAACGCGAGAAAGATATGTGAACAACATTGTTGAATGTGTTAAAAACTGGTCTAGAAGAAATGAAAGATTAAATAAGAACATTAGTTGAATTTGAAATACTATTTGCTCGTTGTAGTAATTAAGACTTAAATAATATGTGCCTATAAAAGGAAAATAAAATATGAATCTAACAATTGGACAACGCATATCAACCCGAGGTGAAGATTTTATCATAACCAATTCTAATGCAAATTATGATGGCTCCTGGCTTTTGGAGGCTGAAGGAATAAGTGAGTTGGTAAAAGGAAAACGTTTTTCTTTCGATTCTAATATTGATTCAGACATTAAGCCGATTGATCCGAACCAAACCAAATTGATTGCAGACAATGACAGTGGGTATAGAAAAACAAAATTGTTTCTAGAGACCCAAATCAGAAATGCAGCTGTATTTTCCGAGAAAATAACCATTGCAAATAAGGCTGCCATCAATCCGGCTGAATACCAATTAACACCTACACTTAAAGCGTTGCAATTGCCAAGGCCAAGGTTGTTGATTGCAGATGGTGTTGGGTTAGGTAAAACAATTGAAGTTGGTATTTTTTTATCTGAACTAATTAAAAGAGGCAAAGGGAAACGAATTATGGTGTTAGCCCCTAAGTCTATTCTTGCACAATTTCAGCAAGAACTTTGGCATCGCTTTGCAATACCATTGGTGCGGTTAGATTCGGAAGGTATTGCTAGGATTAAAACACAACTGCCGTCTAATAAAAATCCGTTTGAGTATTACGATAAAACAATCATCTCAATTGATACTTTAAAGAACAATGCCAAATTCAGGCACTATATTGAAAAATCAAGATGGGACGCTGTTGTAATTGATGAGTGTCACACGGTTGCTAATGACAAAAGTCAGCGGGGCGACTTGGCTCAATTGATTACAACAAAATGTGAATCCTTAATTCTTACATCTGCAACACCGCACAATGGTAGAAAAGAAAACTTTGCAAACCTCATCAACATGATTGAGCCTACTGCTATTCCTAAGAGTGGCGAGTATGATAAATCACATGTAGAGCCCTATTATGTAAGACGTTTTAAAAACGATATTACTGATGAAACGGTAAGGGCCAATTTTCAGGAACGTAAAATTATTCGTAGTTCCGCTAAACTTAGTGCAGCAGAAACTGATTTCCTTCAATACCAACAAGAGCTGAAGTTTAATGCGCTCAATGCGTTGAAGAATGGGAAGCCTAAAGAGGATTTCCTTTTTTCTGTAGGAATATTCAAAGCTTTTATGTCTTCGCCAAAAGCCGCATTGGAAAGTATTCAACGAAGAATAGAAAAGGTTGATGCAACAAAATCTAATAATGAATTTGCTTCTGAGAATTTAGAAGTGTTGAATGCGTTAAAAATTAAATTAGAAACAATCCTTACCACCCATTCCGATACTAAATACAAAAAGCTAAGAGATACTCTGCTTGAATTGGGTTGGACAGGCATAAAGAAAAATGACCGTTATGTTATTTTTGCAGAAAGAATAAATACGCTGGATTATCTTAAGGAAAAATTGAAAGCCGATTTTAATATCACTGAAGAATCTATTGCTTTTTTTCATGGTGGCTTGTCGGACACGGAGCAACAAGCTATCATTGAAGATTTTGGTAAAGAAGATAGCACTGTGCGTTTATTGCTATGCTCTGATGCTGGTTCGCAGGGTGTGAATCTCCACTTTTTTTGTAACCGGATGTTTAATTACGATATTCCATGGTCGTTGATTGTGTTAGAGCAGCGTAATGGCCGTATTGACCGCTATGGCCAAAAGAAAACACCGTTTATCCATTACATTATTGCAGAATCTGAGATAGAAGGTTTAAAAACCGATCTGCACATTGTTGAACGACTTACCCAAAAAGAAGAGGTGGTTTACAAAACCTTAGGTGATGCTGGTTCTGTAATGAAATTGTATGATGTTAATAAAGAAGAACAATTGGTTGAGCAAGCCATCCAAAATCAGAATGAAACTTTCTTAGAGGATTTGGAGGATAAAATGGCCGGATTTGATTTCACAACCTTGTTTGCCAATCAGGACGATTCCACAGCAGTTACTATTACCGACAATCCTTACGAAACTAATCTCACCGTTTACCCCAGTGAGGCTAAATTCTATTCCGATTTATTTGAACAACTTTCTTCTGCCAAACAAATAGGAACTGAAGATGTAACAGTACAAGATGGTTACCTCGAAATACTCAACACCAAAGATTTAAACCAAATTCTTTTTGACCTTCCACCTGAATCTAAGCCTAAAGTCAATCAACTTTTCAAGTTATCTCTGGATAAAGATTTGGTACAAAGGGCCATTGAAGAAGCACGGAAAAGGAAAGGTGAATGGGCAGAATTCCAAATATTGACTGAGCTGCATCCGGTTATAAAGTATTATATGACCAAATTAGAAGCCAGTGTAGATAAGGATGTAGCATTAGTTGCTAAAACCAATCGGATACCCTCTAAAACCAGCTGGTACATCTTCCAGGCACAGGTGTCCAATAACTTGGGGCAACCTGTTGTGGCTGATTTCTTAGTGATTGGGTTAAATCCAGACGGCAGTATTCAGCGAAAGCCAATACACTTGATTGACTTTATTAATGATTTTAAGTTGCAGGAAATATTGCATACTGAAAATATCTCAGAGGCAGATTTGCTTGCATTGCAGCAAACTCTGCCTAAAGCGATTTCAACTGTAACAAGCTATATGGGTGGGGAACAAAAACAATTAGAAGCCAAAATGGAAGCAAAGTTGAATGACTATCAACAAAAATTATCTAATTGGAAGAATGAGGCTTTAGAGCAATTGGAATTGGACTTTAGTGATAAAACAATTACACCGTTTTTCGCAGGGAAAAAGGATTCAAAAAAACGGGAAATAGAAACCATACTTAGCTCAACAAGCCAGTATAATAAAGATATGACCTCATTGCAAGGGGAAGCTTATCTAAAAGTGTTAGCAGTATTTTTTAATTCGTAAATGAACATGATCAAATTCATTCAAAATATAGGAGAATACTTTTCATCAAATTACTTTGATGAAGACTTTTCATCAAAAGTGTTGAGTAAAACAGGTTATACTGCTGAGGATATAAAGGAATTCAATAAAAGAGTCTCCCCACTAAAAGATAAATTTTATCGCTTTAAGCAATCGTTTATTGAAGGTAAACTGAGAACAAAAGATAAAATTTATGAAAGCCATCAATTTCACACATTACTGTTAAATGCCCTAGGCTATGAAGGGAACCGTCCTCAATATAATAACCTGTTTCATCTCTCAGAAAATGAAGTAATTCCGGTAAGGCATATTTTACATAGGGGCGAACAAGTTCATTTGATGATTATGGAAATGCAAGCACTTTTTAAGGAAGATGATACCGACCCCGATGGCTTGTTTGAACAACGCTACAATGTAGAAGACGAATCGCAAACTAATCCACCTCAAAAATACCACCGCACCCAGTGGGACAAAGTATTTCAGGTTCCGACACATTTAAAAATATCTCCGGTAGTTATTAATAAAGCAATCTCCGAATTGTTTTTATTTGAACCTCATCTTAGACCTAAATATATTTTGCTGTTGGCGGGCAATATCGTTTATCTCCTTGAACAAGAAAAATGGTTTAGAGGAAGTTATTTGGTTTTTGATTTAGAAGAGTTATTCACAGAAGCTACGGCCAACCGCAACGCCAACTTCTATGCCTTGTTTTATTTTTTGTTGGGCAAAGAATCGCTAACTCCCGAAAGCAATATGGTTTTGCTCGACCAGTTGGATGAAGACAGCCACAAAAGTGCTTATGAGGTTACCAAAGATTTAAAAGAAGGAATCATTCATGCGGTAGAAGCATTGGCCAATGAAGCACTATATTTTCAAAAACATGTTTTGCAGGAGGTATTTGATGAAACAGACGATACGTTTGAACAGGAAATAAAAGATGATTGCCTAAATATTATTTACCGGTTACTTTTTGTTTTCTATGCAGAGAGTCGGGAAGATTTAGATATTTTACCAAGTAACGATCCCATATACAACAAAGGCTATTCGTTAGAAATGCTTCGTGATTTGGAGCAAGTGCCTTTGTATTCAGAAACCAGTTTAAATGGTTACTTTTTTCATGAATCATTGAGTAAATTATTTGATGTATTAAGCAATGGCTATCGCGAAAAAGAAGATAAACTGTATTATGACAGCGAACTTAAGGAAGGATATAGGTTGAAAATTAACAAAAGTTTTAAAGTACGTCATATCGACTCGCCACTGTTTAACAATGCAAAGCTGCATCATCTGCATAAGGTGAAGTTTCGCAATAAAATATGGCAGGATATTATATGCCGCCTCTCACTCAGCAAGCAGCAACGCACCCGCACAAGGGGCCGCATTTCGTATGCCAACCTGGGTATTAACCAATTAGGTTCTGTATATGAAAGCTTACTTGCTTACCGGGGCTTTTATGCCGAGCAAGATTATATAGAAGTACACAAGGCCGATGCACCTAACGAAGGCACGTACTTAGTGCCTCGTATGCGCAGAGATGATTTTCAGGAAAATGAAATTTTGAAAGACGGTACAGAACATGATGTAATTACCAAAAAAGGAACCTTTGTGTATCGCCTAAGTGGGCGAGACAGGCAAAAATCGGCTTCGTATTATACACCGGAAGTATTAACTCGTTGTACCGTAAAATATACCCTGAAGCCAATACTTGAAAAACTGGATAAGGCCGAAATGAAGGCCGTTGAACTACTGGAGTTAAAACTTTTGGAACCGGCCATGGGTGCCGCCGCCTTTCACAACGAAATGATTAACCAGTTGGCAGAAGCTTATATCAGCCACCGCCAAAAGGAATTAAATAAAAGAGTACCTCCCGATTTATTTAAAGAAGAACTTCAAAAAGTAAAAGCTTATATAGCAACCAACAATACCTATGGGGTAGATTTAAACCCGACCGCTATTGAGCTGGGCAAACTATCGCTTTGGCTTAATGTGATCCACAAGGATATGGAAACGCCCTTCTTTAGCAACCGCCTGGCAGTGGGTAACGCGGTGGTGGGTGCATGGTTGAAAGTTTATAAAGAAAAGGATCTTATTGAGGAAGATGAAATTGTAAAAGATGCAAAGGGTAGGGATAAACGTGTGCCTAAGAAAAAAGAATGGTGGGAAACTGCACCACGGCAATTGGAATTTAAACCCAACAAGGAATACGATAAAATAAAACATGGCCGCAAGCAAGATGAAATTTATCATTTCCTTTTGCCTGATAAAAACATGGTTCCTTCGGCAGGAATAAGAATGCTGAAAACCGAATATGATACAGAATCCAGAGGGGTGAGCAAATGGAAAAAAGATTTCTGCGAGCCCTTAAAGAAATCGGAAATAGAGCAACTGAAAAAAATCTGCAATAAGGTAGATGAATTGCTGGCAGAGTTTTATCGTTTTCAGCGAACCATTAATGCACAAACAGCAAATAAGCAGGAAATATTTGGTATTACAGGTGCAAGGACATTAAACCTGAAAAGTTATGATGAAAAGGAGCAACTGGCCGACCAACGTAACCGCCACAATGCACCCTACTTTAAATTAAAAATGGTGATGGACTATTGGTGCAGTCTTTGGTTTTGGGATGTTAGGGAAGCCAAAGACTTACCCACCCGGCAACAATACTGGCAAGACATAGCTAATATATTGGAATTGGATACCAACGCAGCGTTAGAAGGAGTAGTTTTAAAAAAGGGACAACAAAAATTATTTGATTATTCTGCTCAATTGAGCATGGTAATGGAGCCAAATCAATTGGCTATTGATAGTGAGCAGCTAACAGATGAAAGCGCGCTATTTACAGATGCAGTAGTGGAATATGCTAACCGGAATGATTTATTTGATAAGGTTGACCGCATCCGATTTGTAAAACAACTGGCAGATAAATACCACTATTTCCACCCGCAATTAGAATTTTTAGATGTGTTTTGGGAAAGAGGCGGTTTTGATTTGATTGCAGGAAATCCACCTTGGCTTAAAGTAGCATTCGAGGAGAAGGGAATTCTATCTGAAAAGTATCCGGAAATTGCAATTAGAAGTACATCTGCTCCCCAAATTCGCAATATGCAAACCAGTTTTTTCTCAGACAAAAAATTAAAAGAATCTTATGAGAATGAGTTAATTGAAACTAACTGTACTGCCTCATTTATGAATGGAAAACACTCTTATTCTACCCTTATCGGCCAACAAACCAATCTCTACAAATGCATTTTGGTAAATGGCTTTGACCTTTTAGGTCCAAACGGATGGATGGGGTTAATTCATCCTGAGAGTGTTTACGAAGATTCAAAGGGACAAGCACTAAGAAAGGAAATATATGCTAGATTAAAATTTCATTTTCATTTTAAAAATATATTTAAGCTCTTTCAGGAGGTTCACCATAGATTAGATTATGGAGTAAATGTTTATGGTAAGGAAAATGCAGAAATCTTTTTCACCTCGATAAGCAATTTGTTACATCCAAATCAGATAGAGGTATTTGAGTCTACTTTTAATCTTAGTGTCGACAATGCAATAATTGTGAATAATACTGAAGAAGATTGGGTTTGGAATTTAAAAGGAAATGTTAATAGACTAATAAATCATAATGAAAAATCTCTTCAACTTCTGGCAGACCTTTTTGAAAAAGGAGAATCATATAAGGTTGTAAAGCTTGTTAATATTCAATCAAATGAAGTAATACAAGTTCTTGAAAAGCTTAGTGTGACTAAAGAGCGAATTTCTGATAAAAACATAAGTTATAGTGAAGGTTTTCATGAAACGTCATCGATATCGGGAGGTGAACTTGAAAGAAAAACAATTTATCCAGATTTAAACAATTATGAACTCGTACTTACCGGACCAATGATTTCTGTTTCATACCCACTTTTTAAATCTCCACAAATTGTAAGTAAAGAAGGTTCAGATTATGATTTTAACGATTTACAGTTGAATGAAGATTTA
>NZ_JBDSMB010000043.1:0-42649 GCF_039916025.1 Flavobacterium sp. | reverse complement strand
CACCGAATTTTAAAATAAAAGAAAATGCCAAGTGTTAAAAATTTAAAGAAAGATATTAACTTCGTATTAGGTGATATTATTGAAGCAGTTTACATTTATGAAATGACAACTACTGGAAAACCATCTGACAAAACAAACGCTATCATTGATGAAGCTATCACGTCTTTCGACGGTTTGATTGAAAAAGTTAATGCTAAGAAAGTAGAGAATAAAAAAGCGCATTTCAAACAAATCAATGCAGATTTAGAACAAACTGCAAATCAATTGGTTGAAAAAATCAACGCTCTTTAATAAAAAAAAGTTCACAAATATTTTGGTGGATTGAAATTCACTTTTATATTTGCAGAACTATTACGCCGCCAGCGTAGCTCAGTTGGCTAGAGCAGCTGATTTGTAATCAGCAGGTCGTGGGTTCGAGTCCCTCCGCCGGCTCCAAAAAAGGAAAACGAAAGTTTTCCTTTTTTTATTGATATTTGGACGAGAAGTTTATCCCGTCTCGTTTTTTTTAACGAGACGGGAAGTCCTTCCGCTGGCTCCAAAAAAGGAAAGTTTTCACTTTTCTTTTTTTTATGAAATTATGCGGACGAGAATCCCGATAGCTATCGGGACTCCGCCGGCTCCAGAAAGGAAAGCATTTTTTGCTTTCCTTTTTTTATGGAATTAATTGAATAGCCATCCCTTTCAAGGGATGGTTTTCAATTTTATAAATGGCACAATTCCCAAAAAAGATTTTTGTAAACCATTTCTATTCGTATCTTTATTGGCTTCAAAATTTTGAAAGCGCCCAAAAATTATATTAAAAATTACAATATGTGTTCTACAAAACAAACTGAATTTATGACGGAAGCTATTCAGCTTTCTATTGACAATGTGAAATCCGGAAAAGGCGGCCCGTTTGGCGCTGTGATTGTAAAAGATGGAAAAATTATAGCACATGGTGCCAATAGCGTTACTTCTACAAATGATCCAACGGCACACGCCGAAGTAGTAGCAATTAGAAATGCCTGCAAAGCTTTAGGTTCTTTCCAGTTAGATGGATGCGAAATTTATACGAGTTGTGAACCTTGTCCAATGTGTTTGGGAGCAATCTATTGGGCAAGACCGGACAAAATGTATTTTGCCAATACCAAAAAAGATGCTGCTGATATCAACTTCGATGACCAATTTATCTATGAAGAAATGGAATTACCGTACCAAAACCGAAAATTAGAAACGATTCAAATGATGAACGAAGAAGCTTTGGAAGCTTTCAAGCTTTGGTCTGAAAACATCAACAAAATAGAATACTAGACTTCTAAATAGCTTATGATTCAATTCATATTAAATAACCAACTCATCAAAACCGATAAGCCAGCAAGTACAACTCTGCTGGATTTTGTTCGTTATGACGAAAACTTACGCGGTACCAAAATCGGTTGTCGCGAAGGCGATTGCGGTGCTTGTACGATTCTTATCGGAACAATGAAAGACGGAAAACTCGAATACATGAGTGCCACTTCCTGTCTGACGCCATTGCCAAACGTTCACGGGAAACATGTTGTTACTGTCGAAGGATTGAACCTGCCGGATAAATTAAACCAGGCCCAACAAGCAATGGTTGATTGTTCAGGAACACAATGCGGATTCTGTACACCGGGTTTTGTAAACTCGATGTGCGGTTATGCTTTGACTTGTACCGAGCCAACATTAGAAAGTGCCATTAGCGCCATCGATGGGAATATTTGTCGTTGCACAGGTTATAAAACTATCGAAAGAGCTTCGGCTAAATTGGCTGAAAGACTTCAGTCGAAAGATAAGAACAATTCGATTTCTTGGCTTGTTGTCAACGAATTTGTACCAAATTATTTTTTAGATATTGAAGAAAGAGTAAAAGCAATTCAAGCCAAAGAATACAATACAAACGGCCAGATTCCAATTGGAGGCGGAACCGATTTATATGTTCAAAAGCATGATGACTTGCACGAATATGATTTAGATTATCTTTTTGATAAAAGTGAGCTTAACGGAATTACTTTCAACGGAAATACCTGTTTCCTAAAATCATCAGCTACGGTTACTGATTTGATAGAAAACGAACGCTTGCTGGAAACGATTCCGAATTGGTACAAGCATTTAAAACTGCTTTCATCAACACCAATCCGAAACATAGCAACAATAGCTGGAAACATCGCGAACGGTTCTCCGATTGGAGATTTTACAATTATTCTTTTGGCAATGAAAGCACAATTAACGTTGACTAATAAAGATAAAGTTTCTAGAAAATTGATGCTAAAAGATTTTTATTTAGGCTACAAAAAACTCGATAAAAAAGCAGACGAAATCATTACCGAAATCGCTTTTGAATTACCTGTAAACGGAACGCAATTCAATTTCGAGAAAGTCTGCAAACGACAATACCTAGATATCGCCAGTGTCAACACCGCGATTTCTATTGCGACTAATGGAAATACTATCACCGAAGGGCATGCTTCAATTGGTGGAGTAGGACCAATTCCGAAATATTTGACGAAGACCAATACTTTTTTGATAAATAAAGAAATCAATATTGCTGTGATAAAAGAAGCCGAAGCAATTCTGCAAACTGAGTTGTCACCAATCAGTGATGCCCGTGGAACAGAAGCTTACAAAAGATTATTAGCGCGCCAGTTATTCTTTGGACATTTCATTGCACTTTTTCCTGAAACCATTAAAATGGAAGACCTGATATGATTAATATAGACGCACATAATCACGTAAAAGGGAAATCCATTTACCTTGATGATATTCAGGAATTGCAGGGAACGTTGTACGCGTTTCCGTTTGATTCGACTGTGGCTCATGCTAAAATAAAAAGCATCGATTTTGATGCTGCCTTGAACAGTCACGGAATCGTTTCCATAATTACTGCGAAAGACATTCCGGGACAAAACCAAATTGGTGGAATCTTTCCTGACGAACCTTTATTGGCTGATGGCGAAGTTCACTTTCGTGGACAGGTTATCGCTATTATCGTTGGAACATCCGAACATCATTGCCGTCAGGCTTCAAAATTAATTAAAGTTGATTACGAAGACTTGCCGGTTATTGTTGACCCAAGAGTTGCACAAGCACAAAACAAATTGATAATGCCGCCTAGACAATTCAAACTCGGAGATACGGCATCAGCCTGGTCACAATGCCAATACATCTTTGAAGGCAGGAGCGATGTCAACGGACAGGAACATTTATATATAGAAACACAAGGCGCTTACGCCCGTCCAAAAGAAGACGGAAGCATTGTTATATCATCATCAACGCAAGGACCAACAGCGGTTCAACGAATGGTGGCGCAGGTATTGGGAATTTCAATGCACAAAATTGAAATCGACACTGTTCGTCTTGGTGGTGGTTTTGGTGGAAAAGAAGATCAGGCAACACCTTGGGCAGTTATGGTTGCGTTGGCTACACAGATTCTGCACAAACCTGTGAAAATGTCGATGCATCGAATGGACGACATGCGCATGACCGGGAAAAGACATCCGTATTCAGCTGATTTTAAAATTGGGTTGAGTAAGGATTTTAAAATTCTTGCCTACGAAGTAACGCATTATCAAAATGCCGGTGCTGCAGCCGATTTATCGCCAGCGGTTATGGAAAGAACACTATTCCATTCGACGAATGCTTATTTTGTTCCGAATGTGATTGCGAAAGCTTACAGTTGTAAAACCAATTTACCTCCAAATACTGCGTTCCGTGGATTTGGTGGACCTCAAGGAAAATTCGTAATCGAAGCTGCGATTGTAAAAGCTGCTGAAAGTTTAGGAATTTCTCCAGCCGTAATTCAGAAAGCAAACTTGGTTGTTGACGGAGATGAACTATCATACGGACAGATTCTGCAACAGGTTGAAGCAACAAATACTTGGGACACAGCAATGAAGCATTACGACTACGATGCCCAAAAAGCCAGAGTAGAAGAATTCAATAAAACCAACATACGTTTCAAAAAAGGATTGGCCATTCAGCCGATTTGTTTCGGGATTTCGTTTACCAATACGATGATGAATCACGCACGGGCTTTGGTTCACATTTACCATGACGGAAGTGTTGTAGTAAGTACGGGCGGTGTCGAAATGGGGCAGGGCTTGAATACCAAAATGCTTCAAATCGTAACGCAGATTTTTGGAATTAAAGCTTCACGCGTTCGTTTGGAATCTACAAATACGCTTCGCGTTGCAAACACGTCGCCAACAGCCGCAAGTGCCGGAGCAGACCTTAACGGAAAAGCGTTGGAAATGGCTTGTAATGCTTTGCTGGAAAGATTAAAAGCTGTAGCGAGAACGCATCTTAATGTTGATAAAATCCAGATTAATGATGAATTTGTTTTTGCCAATGATGTAGCCACAGAAATCAGCTGGCCCGATTTGGTGATGAAGGCACACGTTATGAGAGTGGCACTTACCGAGAATTCGCATTACGCTACACCAACCATTCATTACGATAAAACCAAAGAAAAAGGACATCCGTTTGCGTATCACGTTTATGGAACTTCCATTCACGAAGTTACTGTGGATTGCCTGAAAGGAACTTACGAATTCGACAGCATTAACATTGTTCACGATTTCGGTAAAAGTATGAATCACGATATCGACAATGGTCAGATTGAAGGCGGATTGGTGCAGGGAATTGGCTGGATGACGCTCGAAGAAATCGTTTATAACGACCAGGGAAGATTGCTTTCTAATGCTTTGTCAACTTACAAAGTTCCGGATATTTATTCGGTGCCAAAACAAATCAATATCCAACATTTAGAAACTGAAGGACACGAACTCGCCATAAAAAAATCAAAAGCAGTAGGCGAGCCGCCATTGATGTATGGCATCGGGGCTTATTTTGCGATTAGAAATGCAATAAAAGCGTTTAATCCAAATGCAGATTTAGCTGTCAATGCGCCTTATACACCGGAAAAAGTTTTGATGGATTTGTATCGAAAATCATAATCAATCACATTTATAAGTTATTGGTATATTCTAATGATAATAAATCAGAAGAAATGTGTAAAATTTATAATGAAATAGGATGCTTAAGCTCAATACAATTGCATTTAGTCAAAAATAATTTTGACGAATTTAATTCATTGGATGAACTAATCAATTTTCAGAAAGACTACAATTTCAAAGAACAGCAAATTACATTAAATCATAAGCTATTAATCCAACAAGAAAAATCAACTCTCGAAAGTGATATTAGGGAATTAAATGCAATTGCTTCTGCAAAGAAGCTTGAACTTCAACAGCAATTAAGAGAAAAACTAGATGACTTTAATCAACAGATTGAAAATCTATCTTTGTCTAATTCCAAATTTATTCCAATCCTTATAGATTATTATAAGAATACTACAATCTGGACAAAAATTTGGGTGACGCCAATTATATTTAGATTAAAGCTTATATTATTTGAACATCAGTCGAATAAAATGCTTTCTAAAAAAAATAATCATTTACAAGATATCATATCAAATTTCGAGAATGTTGTAAATCAAAGTAGTTCTTTACCTTTAGAAACCTTTAGAAGAAAAAAAGCAATAGTCAATGAAATAAATAACAGTATTTATGGGGCTATAGGAGAACAGAAAGTTGTGAATGTTTTGAAAAATTTGCCAGAAAATTACATTTTAATCAATGATTTTTCTTGCTCCTTTCAGCCTCCGTTATATCACGGAAATAATGATTATATAAAATCTGTTCAAATTGACCATCTTTTGATTTCACCATCTGGTATTTTTGTAATTGAAACAAAAAACTGGAGCAAGTATTCAATAGAAAAACCATATTTATTTTCTCCTGTCCAACAAGTAAAAAGATCAGGGTACGCAATATATAAAATCGTTGTAGGCGAAATGAATAGATCAAATCTGATTTATTCAAAACATAATTGGGGAGATAGAAAAATTCCTGTAAGGAATATTATTGTTTTCACAAATGATAAACCTACTGAAGAGTTCCAATTCGTAAAGATTCTTGGATTAAATGAATTACTGGGATATATTAAATACTTTACTCCTTGTTTTAGTCCCAAAGAAACACAAATAATTGCAGACTATTTACTTAATATTACAGACAGAAAAGAGATATCATCTAAATTAACTATTCCCGATAGCGCGGATTTGCAATCCGTGTCTCCAAATTAAGAGAAATAAACCTATCCATTATTTTAACCATGGCAACTAAAAAACAACTATCACCAGAAGTTTCTTCATCTCTTCTCAAACTATTGAAAGAGCGTTTTGAGAAAAACATG
Organism: Flavobacterium sp.; assembly: GCF_039916025.1. Lineage (GTDB taxonomy): Bacteria > Bacteroidota > Bacteroidia > Flavobacteriales > Flavobacteriaceae > Flavobacterium. The sequence goes on along the minus strand of NZ_JBDSMB010000043.1, from coordinate 36,394 downwards.
AACCGTCACAAAGATCTTGATTGGTCTAAAGTACAGGCAAAGTTGGAAGCAAACACCGATAAACTTTGGTCACTCAACGAAATGGAAAGAACCGGTGGTGAACCTGATGTTGTTGGTTACGATAAAAGCGAATTCATATTTTATGATTGTTCACCCGAAACTCCAAAAGAACGTAGAAGCATTTGCTACGACCAGCAAGCTTTAGACTCAAGGAAAGAACACAAACCAAAAGACAGCGCTATGAATGTGGCTGCTGAAATGGGAATTGAACTCTTAACCGAAGAACAATATCGCGAACTACAGCAATTAGGAAATTTTGATTTAAAAACCTCAAGCTGGATAAAAACTCCGGCAGATATCAGAAAATTAGGAGGTGCACTTTTTTGTGACCGTCGCTATGATACAGTTTTTTTGTATCACAATGGCGCAGATTCGTATTATGCTGCCAGAGGATTTCGTGGAGTGTTAAGGATTTGAAGGGTTTGTATAAGGATAAATTTTAGATTCCTTTTACAGTAGTTCCTACTGCCAAAACAATGAATCCAACAAGCAATAGCGTATAATCATATTGTTTTAATGCCTGAACATCGGCATAATGTCCAATAATTCCAAGTATACCACAAGTCAATCCAATAATCCAGGTAATTTTCTTTGGTGCTGAAGGGTAGTTCATAATGATGGGTCCGGAATTTAGTTGCGGATAACCAAATATAACCTATACATTTGAATAAAGCAGCAATTCAGGAAAATAGTTACATAATTTACATTTTTATTGCAAATCCGGTACCGCATGCATAAATTGCAAACTCCAGGTTTCCCCAGAGTTCTTTTTATCTAATCACTAATTACTAATCACTACTTCGCCGCTCTATTCTCCAAAATCTTCTTAAACGAACGTCCGCGAATTTCCTCTAAAGTCAGGCCGGTTGCCAAAACTTCTTCTTCGGTAATCGCTCCGCTGTTTAAAGCACGAAGGAAGTAATTCAATAATCCCTGTCCCGTAGCGGCATCGTCAAATACGTCACCAATCAATGTCGCACGCGCTGCTTTTTCTACAAAGGTTTTCAAACGGTCAACCGCATCGTCATAACTTTCCAAAAAGAAAGCATAAACCGCAGCATAACGCATTGGGAATTGCGCCGGGTTCAAATCCCAGCCTTGGTAATAGCCATTCCACAACGAGTGACGAATGTGGTCGTATCCTTTTTTCCAGGCTCTGTGAACAACCTGTCTGTTTTCTTCTTCCTGTTGTGGAGTCAAATCACCTCTGTGTGGTCCGATAGGCATTGTGTTTGTCGCACCATCGCTCAACCAGATTCCGGTGTGAGCTAAAGCAACTTTAGTAATATGATGCGCAAAATCGCAAACCGGGTGATCCATTTCCTGGTATTTTGCCGTAATGCTGCAACTTGCCGTATAATCATACGTTCCAAAATGCATCGCAATACATCTTCCTTGTGCCGCTTTTATAAATCGGTATAATGGGTTGGTTCCGGCAGTATCCATAATCGCCTGCGTAGTTTCGACCATCATTTCCATTTTAAGAGTGCCTTTTGCCAAACCTAATTCTTCTTCCAAAATGGTGAAAAAATTAGCTAATGTTTCCGGTTGTTCGGGGATTGTTACTTTAGGCAACATTACTACAAAATTGTCAGGTAATTTTCCGCCAGTTTCTTTTACTAATGTTGAAACGAAAATATCCAACGTACGCAAACCTCTTTCTTTCATTTCTTCGGTAAACGGTTTGATACGAATCCCAATAAACGGCGAAAGCGTTTTGTCTTTCATTCCCTGGGCGACTTCTTTGGCCGCAGTTACAGCCGTTGCATCTTCTTCTTCATTGCTTCGGTTTCCGTAACCATCTTCAAAATCGATACGGAAATCTTCTATGGCTTCCGATTTTAATTTGGCCACAACCTTATCATAAATGCGTTTGCTGAAATCACTTCCGCCGGTCAGGCCAAAAGCTTTTCCAAAAACTTCATGATTAGGAGCATAGGTTTCTAATATTTCCAAGGCACGATGTCCCAACGCAATCGGTGCATCCGATTTGAAAAGGTTGGCTCCACCATACAAGGTATGAACAGGCTGGCGATCGCTTCGGTCACCGGGATAAATAGCGTTGAAAGTCGAATTGGCTTTGCTTAAACTGTTGAACAATTGTTCTTTTTTATTGGAAGGAATTGTCATAATAGTTATGAATTATGAGTTATGAATTATTTTTTGAGCTGTCAGCTGTCAGCTAATAGCTGTTAGCTTTTTTAACTTCCTCTATACGTACTATATCCAAAAGGATTGACCAACAGCGGAACATGATAATGGGTTTCGTCAAAAGTGCTGAAAATGATTTCTACTTTTGGGTAAAAGGTTTTGGTGTTTGAATAATAGCTTCCGGTATCGAAAACCATTTTATAAGTATCGGGTTTTAGATTTTTTTCTTGTGGCAATAAATCGGGAATTCTTCCGTCACCATTGGTAATTCCCTGCGCGATGGTTTGCCAAACGTTATTGCGTAAAGCTTGTAATCTGATAGAAATATCCTTTCCGGGAATTCCTGTAGAAGTATCTAAAACGTGTGTGGTGATTTGGCTTACTTTCAGGAAACTGAAATCACTATCAGGTAACATCTTTTTAAAACGGATGATAGAGATTTTTTGCTGTTCGCCCATTGCAATGTGCAGTTCTTCTTCGGCCGTGTTTTTTAATCTGTCATTCAATAAAGCCAACATTTCTGTGGCTGATTTTCCTGTTGCGCAAACAATGAAGATAAATCCGTTTTTGTCTTCGTAGCCTGAATTGGCTTTCGCCAAAGCTTCGATAGTTTCAGAAGTTGCGACTGCAACACCAGCTTGTTCTTTTCCCGCAAACTTTTCAGTAAGGCTTTTTACATCGCCAATTTTTGGATGGTGTGTAAATGATTCGCACCAGTCTACCTCGTTGCATTTTTCATACCATATCTTGGCTGACAAGTCCACTAACTGTTTTTCAGAGGCAAAAGGAAAATGCTCCATCATCAAATCTGCCCATTCTGTTGAACCACAGCAGTTGAATAATTCTGTCCATGCGGTTTCTTCGGGTAAGGTATTAAATGCTAATAAATTCATATCGTCTTTATTTCAGGCTCGCACCTTGTTCAATCCAACATCGAATCATGTTTCGTTCTTCTTCGGTGATGTTGGTTTTATTATTCTGAGGCATCGTTTTCGTAATCACCACACGCTGCATAATTAAATCTCTTTTATTGAAAATATCCTGCGGCGTATCATATTTCACACCGTTTGGAGCCGTTTTATAAACATCGTCCGTTGGAGTAGAAGAGTGACATTGCACACAACGTTTTTGGATAATTTCCTGAACTTCGGCAATGCTGACTTCTTTTTTACATTCGTATGGATTTGTGCTTGGCGCCGAAATAAAGCAGGCTGCCAAAAGAATCACAACCGAAACCGGCAAAATCCACACGTTTAATTGTTGCTTTTCTTTTAGATTCAAATAGTGTTTTACACCAGCTGCACCCAAAGAAATTATCGCCAAAATCAACCACGGATATTCATACCCAAAGGTAGACGGAAAGTGATTACTAACCATCACGAACAACACTGGAAGTGTAAAATAGTTATTGTGTAACGAACGCCCTAAAGCATTCTTTCCCAGACTTGGATCCAACGGAATTCCCAATTTGGCACAACGCACCATTTCCTTCTGTCCGGGAATAATCACAAAGAACACATTGGCAACCATAAGGCTTCCAATCATTGCTCCAAAGTGAATATAAGCAGCTCTTGCGCTGAAAACATGACAATAAAACCAGGCAAACGCAATCAAAAATACAAATCCAACTAAGGCAAATGCTAATTGATTTTTGATTAAGGATGATTTACACATTTTGTCGTAAATAATCCAGGAAACTACAAATGAACCAACTCCGATTAGGATTCCTTCAGTAGCCGTAATATCTAAAACATTTTTATCAATTAAAAACGCTGAAGCATTAAAGTAATAAACAACAAATAATAAGCAAAAACCCGAAAGCCAGGTAAAATACGCTTCGTATTTAAACCAGTGCAAGTGTTTCGGAATTGTCTTTGGTGCGACTTTATATTTTTCCAAATAATAAAATCCACCACCATGAACGGCCCAAAGGTTTCCTGCCAATTCATCGCGGACATCTTCTGTTCTGTTTAAAGCATTTTCAAGGAAAACAAAATAGAATGAAGCTCCAATCCATGCAATTCCGAAAGTAATATGCAGCAATCGAATGACAATGTTCAGCCATTCCATCATATGACTTTCTAAAGGCGTTCCCTGAACCAAAATATAAGTGTTAATCAGGATTCCGACAATGACCATCAACATTCCGGCATAAATATAATTCATGCTCGTGTTTCTGATTTCTACGTCTTCTTCAGGATTTTTTTGAGATTTTCCTTTTAGGAAGTTGGGCATTTTATAAGAGATGTAGCCCAGCGTAATCAATACACTGAAATACAACACATATAAAACGACTATTACAAAAGTACTTATTGACACTAGTTAACTGATTTTACCAAATAATCGCAAACGGCTGATTCCACCATCAGGGAAGATGTTCAGTCTGACATGTGTAATCGCGTTGTGACTATTTATTTCTTTTACAAATACGTGTTCGTTATCGGCACTTAACTTTTGTTGAGGTAACAAAGTCTGCCAATCGCCATTTTTGATAACCGCTTCATCATTATCGTTTAGGCAGAATTCTATCGAGCAGCTATCAGGATAATTTCCTTTGAAATGACACGTGTCAACAACAATTTTCTCAACGGTTCCTTTATGAGCCAATTTTAAAATAACCCAATCTCTGTTATTTGGAGTACGGTTTCTTTTGGTTTCCCAACCGTCGCCCATATTCGCGCCACGATTTGGCATAATCAAATTACTCATCGCGCTAAAGAACATATCGTTGCAGGCAATTGCTTGACCGCCGTTAATTGCGGCAGCTAAATCGATTGTATCATTTGCTGAAACAGCATCCCAGTTTTTAAACACTTCACCGTAAACTCTGAAACGGGCAACGCCACCATCAGGATAAATGTGTAAACGCAAATGTGTATAGATTTCATTGCTTTCACATTCGTAGAAGTTTTGTGAACCAGCATCTAAATGTGATTTTGGCAGAATTTCTTTCCACGCTACAGAATCCCAATCGGAAACTTTATAATCATGAGGTAAATTCACCGCTTCAATCGAAGCATGTGGTGGATGATTTCCCAAAAAGAAATTAGTGTCGATATCAAAACCCGTAATCTTTCCGGAAACACCCAATTGAATCACAGCCCAATCGTGTCCCGGAGTTCTCTTTCTGCGGCTTTCCCAACCGTCCATCCATTTTCCTCTGTCGGTATATTTATCGGTAATAAAAATGCCTCGTGTTGGCAGAATTAAGTTTTCTTTCTCGGCAAAGAAATCATCGGTTGAGTATAAAACTTTACCGCCTAATCGTTCTGCGGCTAAGTCGGTAAGTGCTGTAAATGCTGGTGATTCTTTTATAATCTCGGTTACTTTTGCAAAAGCCATTGTCCTTTATTTTTGTTTTGTATTGATTTATTGTGATAAACAGTTGCGCCATTAACTATAGTTTCCAGCACTTTACCGTTTAAGTGTTGCGCAATATATGGACTTATTTTATATCTGAAAAAAATGTCCTCAGGTTTTACTACAACGTTTTCTTCGGGATTCCAGATTACAAAATCAGCATCATTGCCAATTTTGATTGTTCCTTTAGTTGAAGCTTTGATAAAACTCGCTGGTTTTGAAGTCACTAACGGAATAAATTGTTCCAAACTCATAGTGTTTTTCAGTGCTGTCCAGGATGCATTAAGCAGAAACTGAATTCCTGCAATTCCGCCCCATGCTTTCTTTAGATTGCCGCTTTCCATTTCTTTAATGTTTGGCGGAGCAGGTGAGTGGTCGGTTGTGATAAAATCTAAAACACCTGAAACAAAAGCGTGTTTCAATTGTTCGTTATTGGCTTTCTCTCTAATTGGCGGCGCACATTTATAGATGCAGTTTCCGTCGGGAATATCTTCGGCATTAAAGAAAATATATTGGGTGCAGGTTTCGGCCGTAATTGGCAAACCTTCTTTTTTGGCAGCTTCTATTTTGGATAAGGCTTCCGCGGATGCAACGTGAACGATATGAACCGGGCAGTTGTGCTTGCGGCACATTCGTATCATCAAATCAATCGCATCGTTTTCCCATTTCTTTGGACGGCTTGCTAAATAATGTTGGTAGCTTGTTGGATTATTTTCAAAATCGCAATCAATTTCAGTATCATATAATTCGCAATGTGCCAATAACGGAATATTGTATTTGGCAATAATTGGCATTGCTTCGTCTAAATCTTTTTCGGTCACATTCGGGAATTCTTCGATGCCTGAATGAGTTAGAAAACATTTTACACCAACAACTCCGGCTTTAATTAATGATTCTAAATGTTGAGAATTTCCCGGAATCAATCCGGCATAAAAACCAACATTGACATTCATTTTGCCTTTTGAAGCTTCCAGTTTTTGATTAAGCGCCTCCAAAGTTATCGTCACCGGACTCGCATTGAGAGGCATGTCGATGATCGTTGTACTTCCGCCAGCTGCTGCAGCTTGAGTTGCGGTTTCAAAACCTTCCCATTCGGTTCGGCCTGGTTCGTTGATATGAACGTGGACATCAATAACGCCGGGCATAATGACCGCATTACCAAAATCTTCGGCATCATCCCATTTATTGAAATCGATGGCTGTAATTCCGTTAGTAAAAGTTATGGTTGCTGGTTGTAGTTTGTTGTCAACCCAAACTCTGCTGCTATATATTTTTCTTTGCTGCACTATAATTTATTTTGAATTTGCTAATTTGGCAAACGCACAAAGTTAAAGATAAAAAGTTAATTTTGGGAAGAGAAACAAAGCACATAAATGGTTTTAGATTTTTATAAAAAACTCAATCAAATCCTCCAATCCGAAAAACGATTGGTGCTGATGGTTGTGATTGCCAATGAAGGCAGCAGTCCGGGACGAAAAGGCTTTAAAATGCTGGTAGCGAAAAACCAAATGTTTGGAACAATCGGCGGCGGAATCATGGAGCACAAGTTGGTGGAGTTTGCTGAATCGCTTTTGGATAAACCAACATTCGAACCGTTTATAAAACACCAAATTCACGATAAATCAGCTCCGAAAGATCAATCGGGAATGATATGCTCGGGTCAGCAGACGATTGCTTTTTATGATATTACGGCTGAGTTTCTTCCGCTAGTTGAACAAATTATAAACGAAAAAGATTTTGTTATTTCTTATTCCAATCTCGGCATCAACATTCCTGCTGAAAATACGGAATGGAGTTTAAGTGAAACAAATTCGTTGGCTCAAAAAGTATATATCATAGGCGGCGGACATGTTGGATTAGCTTTGAGTGAAGTGCTTTCACGCATGGAATTTGAAATTCATATTTTGGATCATCGCGAGAATCTGAATACAATGGAAGCTAACAATTTTGTTCATTCAAAACAAACTGTCGAATTCGAAGAAATCGGAAATTATATTCCGGAAGGCGGGAATGTTTATGTTGTGATTATGTCTTTTGGCTATAGAACTGACGATATCATAATCAGGCAATTAATCAATAAAGATTTCCTGTATATCGGAATGCTCGGAAGCAAAGAAAAGATTTCCACCTTATTCCAAAATATGGTTGAAGATGGCTTTGATAAAGACAGAATTGCTCGAGTTTATGCACCAATCGGCATCGATATCAAAAGTGAAACTACTCAGGAAATTGCAATCAGTGTTGCTGCACAATTAATCAGAGTTAAAAACCAAAACCGATGATTTCTCCAGAAGAAGCGTTAGCTATTTTAGATAAACTCAATTATTCAAAAAGAGTAGTGGAGCTTTCGTTATTGGAAGCACGGAATCACGTTTTGACAGAAACGGTTTTTTCACCAATCAACATGCCGCCGTTCCGACAAGCGACAATGGATGGATTTGCGATTTGTTTACACGACTTATTGCAGTATGAAATTGTTGGTGAAGTCAAAGCAGGCGATTTCTATACAAATGAATTAAAGTCCGGTCAAGCCGTAAAAATATTCACTGGTGCCGCAGTTCCTAATTCGGCGCAGGCCGTAATCCAAATTGAGAAAGTAACGGTTACGAATGCTGATTTACTGCTTCAGGAAAACATAAAACCAGAAACAAATGTTCGTCAACTTGGTGCACAGATTACAAAAGATGCTGTTGCTTTAGAGAAAGGAAGATTCCTAAATCCTGCAGCTATTGGGTTTTTAACTGGATTGGGTTTTACTAAAGTCAAAGTCTGGCAAAAACCAACAGTTGGAATTGTAGTAACAGGAAATGAGTTGATTTCTGCAGGTGAAATTTTGCCAAACGGAAAAGTATACGAAAGCAACGCAATAATGCTGCAAACGGCTTTATTTGATGCAAATTTTGACAAAGTTTCACTTTACAAAGTAAACGATGATTTCGTAAATACAAAAAACACACTGAAAAAAGCAATCGATGAGAACGATGTTGTTCTAGTTTCTGGCGGAATATCCATTGGTAATTATGATTTTGTTGGTAAAGCTCTGGAAAGCCTGAATGTAGAAACATTGTTTTACAAAGTCAATCAAAAACCCGGAAAGCCTTTACTTGCTGGGAAGTTAAACGATAAAATCATTTTTGCTTTGCCGGGAAATCCTGCAGCGAGCTTGACGTGTTTTTATATTTACGTGTTGCCAACATTGCAAAGGTTTTCAGGAAATGAAAGTCTTTATAGTTCACAACTAAAGAAGAATTTGGCGCACGATTATACTGTTGATAATCCGCGTTGCCAGTTTTTGAAAGCTTCAATCATGGAGGATGAAGTCATCATTTTGTCTCATCAGGATTCGGGAATGCTGAATTCTTTTGCGTTGGCGAATGCGCTGGTTTATCTACCTAACGGAAATTACCAACTATTAAAAGGCGACAAAGTTATTGTGTATGCTATTTAGCAAATGCAAATAGTTGTTATATTTACGGTTAGTTAAATTTTAAAATATGCTCGCAGGCGAACTGATTCAATCTCCATTATTACTGGTTTTATTACTGATAGTTGCATTTTTATATGCAAGTGTCGGGCATGGTGGTGCCAGTGGTTACCTGGCTTTGATGAGTTTGTTTGCGTTTCCGGTTACTTTTATGAAACCAACAGCTTTGGTTTTGAATATATTGGTTTCGGCGATTTCGTTTTATTTTTATTATCGGGAAAAGAAATTCGAATGGAAGTTGTTTTATCCGTTTGCGATAACATCAATTCCGTTTTCTTTTTTAGGCGGAATGATGACCATTGAAACGCATGTTTATAAAATCATATTAGCCACCGTTTTGCTATTTGCCGTAGCAAGATTGATTGGTTTATTTGGAAAGCAAAAAGGAGAATTAAAACCAATAAACATTCCGTTAGCGTTATTGATTGGAGCATTAATTGGATTTTTATCAGGATTGATAGGCATTGGCGGCGGAATCATTTTGAGTCCGGTAATTTTACTTTTAGGTTGGGCCGACATCAAAAAGAGTGCAGCAGTTTCAGCATTATTTATTTTTGTGAATTCAATTTCCGGGCTTTTTGGATTTTTATCAAAAGGCGGAACATTGCCAGTTTCTTCAGTATCTTTGATAGTCGTAGTTTTGATTGGCGGAATTCTGGGCGGTTATTTTGGAAGTAAAAAAATGAATACGCAAATGTTGCGGAATGTGCTTGCTGTAGTTTTGTTAATTGCTATCTTTAAATTGTACACAACCTAATGAAAATTACAGTTAAATATTTCGGAATTATAGCCGATATTACCCAGAAAAAGGAAGAAGTGTTTTTTGCCGAGGGAAAAGCAATTACGTTAAAATATATTAAAAATAGAATTGAAATAAATTATCCTAAAATACTGGTTACTAATTATTCAATAGCTGTAAATAAAAAATTCCTACAAAATGATATTGAACTAAAAAACGACGATATTGTGGCGTTTTTGCCACCATTCGCTGGCGGTTAAATTAAATAGAGATACTGAAATAAATTCAGCATAAATGAAACGATACGAAAGACAAATTGCATTACCCGAAATTGGGATTTCCGGTCAACAGAAACTTGCAAAAGCGAAGGTTTTAATTATTGGCGCTGGAGGTTTGGGCTGTCCTGTTTTGCAAAATCTGGCTGCAGCCGGAGTCGGGAAAATTGGACTTGTTGATGGAGATGTTGTAGAAGAAACGAATTTGCATCGCCAGTTTTTATTCACGCCAAGTGATTGTGGGAACAAGAAGGTTGCCGTTGCTACCGAAGTTGTTAGCAAACAAAATCCAGAAGTTGAATTGATTTCATATCCTGATTACTTCACAAAGCAAAACTGTTTTGATGTTGTTTCCGATTTTCAAATCATTGTAGATTGCACCGATAACATTGCTACACGCTATTTGATAAACGATGTTGCTGTCGCAAAAGGAATTCCGATGGTTTATGCGTCAATTCATAAATTCGAAGGACAGCTTTCGGTCTTCAATTATAAAAACGGACCAACATATCGTTGTTTGTTTCCGGAAAACGAAAGGTTGGATGCTATTCCGAATTGTAACGATTCTGGAGTTTTGGGAGTTTTGCCAAATGTTTTAGGAGCGATGCAGGCAAACGAAGTCTTGAAGATTATCCTGAAAATTGGTGAAGTTTTGAATGAAAAATTAGTTTTGTATAATGGTTTAGATAATAGTTTTCAAACTATTACATTTCAAAAAGTTAACAATATCACAAGCGAAATAAAAACCGGAGACAGAAGCATTCCGTCAATTGATTTTTTTGTTAATCAAAATTCATTGATAATTGATATTCGGGAAGATTACGAAGAACCAAAATTGGATTTAGAATTTGTCAAAAACGTACCTTTGTCGGCGTTAGATAATTTTGTAAATGATGTTGACAAAAACCATAAAATAATTCTCGTTTGCCAACACGGAAACAGAAGTGATCTGGCAGTTGATTATCTAATGAAAAAAGGATTTATGAATGTTTTTCATTTACAAAACGGAATAGAATCTTTAGAACAAATGAGTAATGACAACAGATAGACCCAAAAAAACATCATTCATGCAAGGCGCAATAGCTGCCGACTTTATTGGAAATTCGATTGCGAAGCACCAAAGCAAAACTACCATTGGTGCCCACAATATTTTTCTTGGTCAGGTTCGTGCCGATGAAATAGATTGTAAAACGGTTGCGGCTATTGAGTATTCAGCTTATGAGGAAATGGCCGAGCAGAGCTTTTATGAAATTAGAGAATCAGCTTTCACCAAATATGACTTAACTTGTTTGCATATTTATCACAGCTTAGGTATTGTAAAAACAGGCGAAATTTGCTTGTTTGTCTTTGTTTCTGCGCCAAGACGTAAAGTTGTTTTTGAAGCAATAGAATTTTTGGTGGAAGAAATAAAAGAAAAAGCTCCGATATTCGGCAAGGAAATCTTTGAAGACGAAACTTATACCTGGAAAAAAAACACATAAAATGGTTGACATCACACATAAAATCACAACGCTAAGAACCGCAACGGCTCAAGCTATTGTCAAGGTTGGTTCGGCTGAAACTATTCAGGCTGTTTTAGACAAAACAGTTCCAAAAGGTGATGTGCTGGAAGTTTCGAGAACCGCTGGATTATTTGCTGTTAAAAACACGTCAAGTGTCATTCCGGATTGTCATCCAATACCAATTGAGTATGCCGGAATTCAGTTTGAATGCCTGAAAGACAGCATCAAAATTGAAGTTACGGTAAAGACGATTTACAAAACTGGTGTTGAGGTCGAAGCCATGCACGGTGCGTCAATTGTGGCTTTGACAATGTATGATATGTTGAAACCAATTGATAAAAACGTTGAAATCTCCACAGTAAAATTACTTCATAAAAAAGGCGGAAAATCGGATTACAGCACAAAACAAAATCTGAATTTGAATGTCGCTGTTTTGGTTTGTTCCGATAGTGTTTCGACTGGAAACAAAGAAGATAAGTCTGGAAAAATCATTAAGGAAAAGCTGGAGAAGTTAGGTTTGACAATTACAAAATACAATGTTGTTCCTGATGAAACTGAACTTATTCAAAATGCCATTCAACAACTTTGTGATTCCAAAACAGATTTAATAATCCTAACTGGCGGAACGGGTTTATCCAATAAAGATATAACCCCGGAAGCAATTATACCTTTGATTGACAGAAGAATTCCGGGAATCGAAGAAGCTATTCGTTCGTACGGACAAGAGCGTACGCCGTTTGCTATGTTGTCCAGAAGCGTTGTTGGTTTTAAAGGAAAAACGTTGTTAATGGCTTTGCCAGGTTCGTCCAATGGCGCAGCGGAATCGATTGATGCCATTTTTCCATCAGTATTGCACTTATTTCAACTGTTGAATGGATTTGATCATGGAAAACAATAATATGCTGTTACAGGATGAATTTGGTCGCAAACACGATTATTTGCGCATTTCGATTACGGAACACTGTAATTTGAGATGTACGTATTGCATGCCTGAAGATGGAATTTCACTTACACCAAAGTCGCATTTAATGAATGCTGATGAAATTGTTTCTATTGCACAAACCTTTGTCAATCTTGGTGTAACTAAAATCAGATTGACTGGTGGCGAACCCTTGGTTCGGAAAGATGCAAAGGATGTTATATTGCGATTAGGAAAACTTGGTGTGAATTTAACCATTACCACTAACGGGATTTTGGTTGCCAATTTTATTGAAACTTTCAAAGAAGCCGGAATCAAAACCGTAAATATCAGTATCGACAGTTTGGTAAAAGATAAGTTTAACAAAATTACCAGACGCGAATATTTTGATATTGTTCAGAAAAACATTGATTTATTATTAGAAGAAAAATTTAATGTTAAACTTAATGTAGTTTTAATTAAGTCATTTAACAACAACGAAATAATTGATTTTATTTTGTTAACAAAAAGCAAAAATATTCAGGTTCGCTTTATTGAGTTTATGCCTTTTAGCGGCAATCAATGGGACAAATCAAAATTGGTTTCCTATGCTGAAATCATTGAAACTGTTCAGTCTGAATATAAGCTTAGTCAGATTGAACGTTTACAGGATTCGCCAAATGATACCGCTAAAAATTTCAAAATTAATTCCCACTTGGGAAGCTTTGCTATCATCAGTTCGGTTACCAATCCTTTTTGCAGCACCTGCAACCGCATTCGTTTAACCGCAGATGGAAAACTAAAAAACTGTCTGTTTTCTAATTCTGAAACCTCTTTACTGGAAGTTTTACGTGCTGGAGAATCAATTCTTCCGCTTATTGAACAAAATCTGCTTTCTAAAAAAGCCGTGCGTGCCGGAATGGATGATGACTTGAAATTCCAAAATCCAGAGTTGTTTTCTCAAAACAGAACCATGATAGCTATTGGAGGATAATTCCGTAATTGGTTCAGAACCTTGTTAATAAGTTTACTTCAACTGATTTTATAACATGTAATTTCCTTTCTAATTTTAGTTTACTAACCAATCGTGTTCTTCATGATTTAAAACTAAACTTATGAAAAAACTATTAGCAGAATTTTTTGGTACTTACTGGCTTGTCTTTGGCGGCTGTGGAAGTGCATTGTTTGCTGCAGGAATTCCAAATTTAGGCATTGGATTCGTCGGCGTTTCCTTAGCATTTGGATTAACCGTTTTGACCATGGCGTATGCTGTTGGCCATATTTCCGGTGGACATTTTAATCCTGCAGTTTCTATTGGACTTTGGGCTGGCGGTAGATTTTCTGCAAAAGAATTATTGCCTTATATAGTTTCTCAATGTATTGGTGCCGTTGCCGCCGGAGGAACACTTTTCTTCATTTGGTCAGGAAAACCAGGCAATGTTATCGATAATACAAAAGCAGGAGCTTTCGCTTCAAATGGTTATGACGCTTTTTCTCCCGATGGTTATTCAATGGTTTCCTGTTTTGCTGCTGAATTCATTTTGACGATGTTCTTTTTACTTGTAATCCTTGGGGCAACAAATAAATTTTCACACACGAAATTTGCCGGAATTGCCATTGGATTAGCATTGACATTAATCCACTTGATTAGTATTCCAATCACAAATACATCTGTAAATCCCGCGCGTTCCTTATCACAGGCATTTTTTGCAGGTGGAACTCCATTGACGCAGGTTTGGTTGTTTTGGGCAGCTCCAATTGCAGGCGCATTAGTTGGTGGATTTGTCTATAAAAATTTATTGCATAAACACAATCCGGAATAATAAAAATTTACCTAACCAATGTTTTTAAGAGAAAAAGAGCGAAATCAATCCTCTTTTTCTCTTTATTTTTGTAATATGAATTCACTTTTCCCCAAAGAAAAAATCACATTTAATATTCTCGATGCGGATATTGAATATTATCCCAATTTCTTTGATAGTCATCGCGCCAATGAGTTTTTTGAGAAGTTAAAAAACGAAATTCCGTGGCAACAGGATAATATAACTGTGTTTGGGAAAACACATCTACAGCCGAGACTGACAGCGCTTTTTGGTAACGAAGGAAAATCATATAGTTATTCGAATATTGTCATGCAACCCAATTCTTGGAATCCGTTATTGATGTTTATCAAAAATGAAATCGAAGACATCTGCAATGAAAATTTCACTACTGTTTTGCTTAATTATTATCGCGATGAAAAAGACAGCAACGGCTGGCATGCTGATAATGAAAAAGAATTAGGACGAAATCCGGTTATTGCTTCGTTGAGTTTTGGTGCCGAAAGATATTTCCATTTGCAACACAATACCATTAAAGAGCAAAAGCTGAAAATAAAGCTGGAACACGGAAGTTTGCTCATTATGAAAGGCCCGACGCAGCATTTCTGGAAACATCAAATTCCAAAAACAGCTGCAGCAATTGGTCCGAGAATAAATCTCACTTTTCGAATTATCAAGTAAGTTGTTTTGCTATATTTGAACTAAATACTTTTCTATGAACGAAATAATCAGTTATTTTTCTTCTATTCCGTCTTCGCACAGAGCTTTAATTTTGGCTGGTGGCATTACCATATTCTGGTTGATTGAAAGTGCAGTTCCGCTGTTTAAATTCAGTTATAACAAATGGCAACACGCCGGAATTAATATCTTTTTCACGGTGACAACCATGATTGTCAATTTCTGTCTTGCCTTGATTTTATTGAAAGCAGCGGATTGGGCAACCGAGAATCATTTCGGAATATTGAACTGGTTACCGAAATTTAACATCTGGATTTATACCATTGTTGGTTTGCTGCTCTTAGACTTGATTGGTGCTTATTTGATTCATTTGATTGAGCATAAAGTCAAGTTTTTGTGGCGATTTCATTTGATACACCATACCGATACCTGGATTGATACGACTTCGGCAAACAGGCATCATCCGGGCGAAAGCGTGCTGCGTTTTATTTTTACAACACTTGGTGTTCTGCTTGTTGGGACTCCAATGTGGATGGTTTTTTTATACCAGACTTTATCTGTTGTGGCAACACAATTTAATCATGCGAATATTACTTTGCCAAAAAAGCTCGACCGGATTTTGAGTTATTTTATTGTTTCTCCCGATATGCATAAAGTGCATCATCATTATGTTTTGCCTTACACAGACAGTAATTACGGCAATATTTTCTCTGTTTGGGACAGATTGTTCGGAACTTTTAAAACGCTCGACAGAGAGAAGCTGGTTTACGGAGTTGATACACATATGAAACCTGAAGAAAATAACAAACTGTCAAATTTGTTGGCGATTCCTTTTCAAAAAAGGCGTTCTCCAAATTCTTAAGATTTGAAAAAATATATATTGATGTTTGTAACTAATTATTTTTTTTACTAATATTGAAATACGAATTAACGAAAACAGAATCTATTTTTATAAAATGCTTTTACAGAAATGAAAAAAAGTAAATTAATGGAGCTTGACAACGAGCAATTAGAAAGAGTTGTCAGCATGGCCCAAGAGGAAAGAAAGCCTTTTGAAGTACTTAAAGAAGAATTTGGGCTTACAGAAAATGAAGTTACCGAATTAATGCGCAAACGATTATCCAAAGACAAATTTGAGCTTTGGAAAAAGAAAGCTACCGGAAGCAAACCAAAGCCAAAACCTATGGTTGATGACTTTGATGATTTGGATAGTAAATACTACATCAAAAATAAATTTGACTAAAAACATAACTCTTGCTCAGCAGGAGTTTTTTTATGCTTATAATCGGCTTAATTTTAGTTAATCAAATCTAAAAAAGTGAAAACCCTTGTAACTAATAGTTACTTTTGAGGACTTATTTTTAAAAATATAAAATTTTAGTAATGAAAAAACTAATTCTAAGTGCCATTCTTGCTTTGTCTGTATTTAGTTATACTGCTAGTGCGCAAAAGAAGACTTCTCCAAAGTTACCTGTCAAAGAACAAGTAAAAACGAATGTAAATTTGAATCAGGTAGATGCTGTCATCGATTTAAACAAAGTAAAAGATGATAAGGTTAGTGTGACCATTACGCCGCCAAAGTTTACTACAAACGAAATCGTTTTCCACATTCCAAAAACAGTTCCCGGAACTTATTCTACAGATAATTACGGAAAGCTAGTTGATGATTTCAAAGCATTTGATAAAAATGGAAAAGAATTAGCGACTTCAAAAACTGATGATAATTCATGGAAAATTTCCAATGCAAAATCGTTGTCAAAAGTAACCTATATGGTAAATGACACTTACGATTCTGAAGCAGGCAAAGGTTTTATGAAAGAAGATATATTCTCACCAGCAGGGACAAATATTCTGGAAGGTAAAAACTTTATGGTAAACAATCACGGTTTTGTGGGTTATTTTGAAGATAAAACGCAGTTAACCGAAATTCCTTATAAGCTTACGATTCTACACCCAAAAGATCTTCATGGTGCTACTTCTTTGGTAGATATCAATAAAAGCGATACTGAAGATACGTTTTTGGCAGGCCGTTATTTTGATTTAACGGACAATCCGATTATGTATTCTAAAGCAGATATTCAAACGTTCACGGTAGACGGAATGGAGATAGTGTTTAGTGTTTATTCACCAAATGGAATACATTCAGCAAAAGAGTTATTGCCTGATTTAGAAAAAACTATGCGTGCTCAAAAAGCATTTTTAGGATCAATCAATACCAATAAACGATATACTGTTTTATTGTATTTATCAGATGTTGGCAAAAACGATGCAAAGGGTTTTGGAGCATTGGAACATCATACTTCAACTACTGTAGTTTTCCCGGAAAGTATGGATACAGAAGCATTAGGTGAGCAATTAAAAGATGTAGTTTCACATGAATTCTTTCACACGGTAACTCCATTGAGCATTCATTCTAAAGAAATTCAGTATTTTGATTACAGCAATCCAAAGATGTCAAAACATTTATGGATGTATGAAGGCGTGACTGAATATTTTGCCAATTTATTCCAGGTAAATCAAGGCTTAATTACCGCTGATGAATTTTACCAAAGAATGGACGGCAAAATAAATAATTCATTGACTTTAAATGATACAATGCCTTTTACCGAAATGAGTGCCAATGTTTTGGTTGCACCTTATAAAGACCAGTACTTAAATGTATACGAAAAAGGAGCTTTAATCGGAATGTGCATTGATATTATCATTCGTGAAAAAAGCAATGGTGAAAGAGGGATTTTAGACTTAATGAAAAAATTGTCAAATGAATATGGCGTAAATAAAGCTTTTGATGATGATGAACTTTTTGATAAAATAACAGCGTTGACATATCCTGAAGTTGGAGCGTTCTTAAATACATATGTTTCCGGAAACACACCAATTCCTTATGATACGTACTTTGCTAAAGTTGGCGTAACCAAAGCTAAAATAAAGGTTCCTGCAAATCCGTTCTTAAAAGATCAAAAAATACCATTCATTACCGTAAATCCGACAACAAAAGAAATTGTGGTTGTTCCGGGTGTTGAACTGAATAGTTTTATGAATACTTTGGGTTTAAAAGGTGGAGATATTATCACATCATTTAACGACAAGCCTTATAATCTTGACAACATTTATGACTTGATAATGGTAAGCCAAGGCTGGAAAACAGATGATGCTATCAGCGTTAAAATAAAGAGAAAAGGATCAGAGCAGACTCTAAACGGAAAAGTAAAAATAGATTTTGATGAAGTGGAAGGTTATATGTTTTCTGATGAATCCAAAACGAAATTGAATAATTCCTGGTTAAAAGGATAATTCAAAACAGCATACTTTCAAATCCTCAATTTGTACATCAGATTGAGGATTTTTTTAGTATTATTGCCAAAAATTTAAAACATGCGTAAATCAATCATTGCCCTATTCTATATCCTAATTTTAGCATCTTGTACTGAAAAAAAATCAACCAAAAACTTTGTTTTAAGCGGAAATATTAAAGGGTTAAAAAATGGCACTTTATATATCCAAAGAATAAAAGACACCGTTCTGGTTGCCATTGACACGATTAAAATAAATGGTGATTCGCATTTCACCAGCGAGTTTGATTTACAATCGCCTGAAATGTTGTATTTATTCTTAGACCGTGGCGTAACGAATTCATTGGACAACAATATTCCATTCTTTGCCGAAAAAGGGAAAATGACTATTGAAACTTCTTTAGATTTTTTTACAGCCGATGCTAAAATCAAAGGCTCTAAAAACCAGGAGCTTTATGACGAATACAGAAAAGTGGTTTCGAGATATGTGGATCAGAATTTAGATTTGTTTGAAAAAAGATTCAAGGCACAAAAAGCAAACAATGCTGAGGAAGTTGCTAAAATCGAAGAAAAACAAAAAGGGATTTTAAAAATAAAATACCTTTATACTACCAATTTTGCGGTCAATCACGGCAATTATGAAGTGGCACCTTATGTGACTTTGGATGAAATTTATGACATCAATTTGAAATTTATGGATACCATCCAAAAATCGATGACGCCAAAAGTTTCCAAATCATTGTATGGCAAAAAATTAAGCGCTTTTATTACGGCAAGGAAAAAGGAGGAGCAATAGAGATTTTTTAATTTTCAACAATTCTGGCATTCAGGAGTTTTTCTAAATCTTTAATGCTTTTTTGACTTTCAGCTTTAAACGCGATTACTACCAATCCAATTCCAAAAACCAGCATAAGCAACGGAATAAAAACCATTTTACCACCATCTGGTTTAGGTTCACTGCTGAAAAGAAAATTATAAGTACTCGCTACCGAAGCTAATAAAGTACCACTTAACCAAAAAATCATAAAGGTTTTGACAAATGGGTGCAGTTTCATATTTACATTAACCTTTGTGCCGTTTATACCATCACTAATTTCGCCACTGATTATTGGTAAAAAAGAATTCCTGTAACTGATTACCCTTTTTATTTCAAACCTTTTTGGCAACACTTTGCCAATGTATACCGTTGAATAATTGTCCTCTTTTAAACCAACTCCAATGACATTTTTTAGGTGTGCTGACAATTCTTCGCTGCGTAAAGTAGATTGATATATCAGATTTTCAATGGGGATTATTTTTTTAAGCATATGAGTTTTGGCTACAATTTAGAATATAAGTTCAGGGACTAAGTTTGCCGGGATGTATCTTTTGTCATCAATTTTATCGTAAAACTTTTTCGCTTTCTTTTTCATTTCTTCGTCGTTATTTAATTTCGATAATTTTAAAAGTGCCAAACTATAATAAATATTGAAATTCAGATCCCGTTTGTATTTTCCGTTAACTTCCTCCAGCGTAGTTTTTGCTTCGGCATATTGCCCATCTAAAGCAAATAGAATTCCTTTTATAAACTGGCACTGATTTAACTGATCCTTATCAGTATACATATTTCCGGCTTTAATGATATTTTCCAGGCCAATTTTATAGTCGCCAATCATAGGGGAAGTTGCTCCAATTCCGTAATAACCTTCAGGATTTTCAGGAAAATTTTTCACGATTTCCTGATAGGCATCGCGGGCATCCTGATATAGCTCAACTTTCATGCTGATTGCTGCCAGGTTTATTTTGTATATTAAAATAGGTCTGGGAGATTTTTGATCGGCAACTTTATGAAAGGCAAAAGATTCCCGATATTTGTTTTGGAGGTTTAGGATATAACCGGCAAAGAAATAACCATCACAAAAAGTAGTATCCTGAAGAATCGCCCGGGCAAATATTTCGGCATTAGCTGCTAAGTATTTTGGCGTTAAACTGCGATTCAGATGCATAATTTCAATACCAGCATCAAACAATCTTTTGGCTTCTTTATTTTCTGTTGGGCAATGCAGCTCATTACCATCAAAATATCCTTGAGAATAAACCGCATTTGAAATTAGAATTAAGAATGCAAGGGTGATTTTTTTTATCATACGTTATTTTTCTATTTGGCTATTAAATGATTTTATTTAGTCAACAGGTTCCCAAAGTTCCACTTTGTTTCCTTCTGCATCAAGGATATGGATAAACTTTCCGTAATCAGAAGCTTCCATTTTATCGACGATGGTTACATCTTCTTTTTTTAGTTGCGCAACAAGTGCTTCCAGATTCTCCACTCTGTAATTAATCATAAAATCCTTGGTTGAAGGTTCAAAGTATTTTGTTGATTCCTTAAACGGTGTCCATTGTGTTTGGCCTTTCTTTTTGCCGTCGGCATTTTGGTACCATTCAAATGTTGCTCCGTAAGGATTTGCGTCTAAACCAAGATGCGTTTTATACCAATCGCTCATTTTATTTGGGTCTTTGCATTTAAAGAAAATGCCTCCTATACCGGTTACTTTTCCTGTGGTTGTTTGTTTGGTTGTGACTGTCTTGAATGCGAAACCAAGACAAAAAGTCGTCACAAATACCAGTGTTATAAGGATGCTTTTTTTCATATTGTTTTGTTATTGAGAATTAGTACAATAATATTGGCAACTCATATTGTCGGCTGCCGTCTTTCGCGCTGACTTCAAACAAAATAAGATGTAAAGTGGAATTCTCATCTTCTTTCTCAACATCAATTGTAAAGTCAAATTTGCCCCATTCCGGTGCTCCGGCATCAGTCATTTCAAATCCTTTTTTGAGTTCATTATGTCCGTCCTCAACAACCCAATTAAAGTTTGCTTCAAAAATCTGAGCTTCTCCTTTAATATTGAATTTATGTTCATCCACTTTTTCTACTGTTACTTTTCGAAAGCGTTCATTTGAATATTCTTTTGCAATTTCTTTTTTCGGAATGATTGGCTTTACTATTTTAACTGTATCTACGGAAACCAAGGTATCATTGCTTTCCACAACATCGCTGGTTTTTTTGTTGCAGGAAAATAGGAGTAAAAGTAATAGAAATAGTGATGGTTTCATTGTTGTTAAGTTTTTAATTAGAATGAGCTATTGCTGCAACGACTGTTAGTAACTGGACTTTTTAATTTACTTGGATAAAATCTGCTTTAGCTTTTCCGTTTTTTAGGTTTATAAACTTTTCATTTTTATAATTACCAATTCTGTTATTTTCATTTGTTTTAAAGACCAATTCAATATTCAGTTCCTTGATAAAAATATGCTCCCATTCAGTTAATGAGTCTAGTCTTACATTTGATTTGGGATATAACTTTAATATCTCTCTTGCATTTGTATTTGTGTTTATTTTACCGAAATTAAATTTGGGGGATATTGCTTTAAAGTCTGTTATTTTATTTTCACCTATATTATGATTCACAAAACCCAATAGCTCATTATCATCCCAAACCTCAAATCCCGTACCTGCTTCATTTGCACAAGTTGTATAGAGATTCTCTTTTTCCTGAAAATCTGCATTTGGATAAACCAATAACAAATCCTCCAATGTCATTCCAATAGCAATGTTTCCTATATACTTAATTGGTTTAAGCCTCATGGATTCTGTGTCATAGAATTTGGTTTTTTTAAGCTGATGTTTATCAAACTCATATTCTCCGGCCCGAATCACATCATAATCAACTTTTGCGCTGTCATTTATTGTATAAAAATCATCTGCAACAGTAAGTCCATTTTTATTCAAACGAATTTTTGAACTGTTTACAGTATGTTCTGTTATAATATTAAATGCACCTGGGTCATCTGTTCTAGGCTCCCAATGAGTTACAGATGAATAATATTGTAAGCTTATATATGTCATATTTTTTATATCGATTATGTGCAGGTATTTATTTTCAAATCCTGACTGTGTCACACTATGATTTCCATCTTCATTTATATAAATATATTGCCCGTTTTCGGACTGATCAATTATATTATAATTAGTTTCATCTGAAAAACCTAAATCCAAACATAAGAGGTAGTTTTTTTCTTTTATATAAAACGATGGTATCCTACTATTTTTGTAATAACTAATAAGGAATCTACCCTTATATAATCTCTCACTATTAAGTACACTATTTATAGTGTCTTTTTGATGAATGGTATCAATAGCTTCTATTTTTTCAAATTTATAGAAATACTGTTCTTGTCCAAAAGAGATTAAAAAACTAAACAGTAAACACATAACAGCTATTTTTCGTTTCATTGTCTTAATTTTTTGCAGTTTTCCGATAGTCTTGCCACGTCCCGCCGCTTGGCATGTGACGACTTTTATTGATTTTTTATAAAGATAAGCAAAACTCCAACTTAGTAATTTCCAGCTAAATAACGCTAAACCAGCCATGGGGCGAAACCGCTGTTAGTAGTAGCCTTACTTGTTATTTTTATTACTTTTCGCTACCATTACACTTTCTGCAATGCTATCTCTATCTAAAAAAATGATTAGTTCTTTATAATAATTTTGTTCTATTGTGGAATCATTTTCTGTACTTACAATATATTTAATTGACTTTGAATGCGACGTTGATTCAATTTCTGCATTTCCAAGCAATTTTACAATCTCTGGATATTTTAGACCTTTGATTTTATAATTGTCCAACAAATCATAAAGCATTTTTTCTCTATCTCTGTAGCAATCTTTCTGCTGATTCTTTAACCATAAACTTTTGTCAAACTTTAGTTTGGTTACACATTCAACTTTCTTTTGACACGCTTGAATCATTAAGATTGTCAAAAGTAAAAACAATATTCTTTTAGGTTTCATAGTTCTTTTTTGCAGGATTTCGATAAAGGTTACTGCTAACTTATATATACCCAAACAAACATTCGAAATTTCGGTTGCATATCAAATATATAAAAATTTCTTAAAAATCCCTATCGGGTTTTTAATTAGTATTCAGTTTCATTTCATACTGTTCGATAAAATTATTCAAACCAATGCTTTGCAGAAAATTATTGGTTTCAGAATCACTTTCATCTACATTTATAATTACTATTACTGCATCAGGATTTTGATTTTGCACTTCAAAAAATAACTGATGCCCGATTCCTTTGTTTCTGAAATTGGGATTTACGCCAAACTGTTTTATCCGCAACGTGTTTTTATCAAAAACAATATAGCCAATCAGCTTTTCGTTATCAAATGCTCCTAAAGTTGTGTGTTTTGTAAGATTGTTTTTAATGCAGAATAAGGAATTTTGATACGTTGGTTTGTGATTACGGAATTGTTTTATTTCGGTTTCGTTTGGCAATTGGATTGTTTCAATTTTGTATTGTGATTTCTTTGATTCTGAAATTTTTCCTTTGTAACAAATTACTTTTCTTGTAACAGAATAACCCAATCCTTCATAAATTTTCAATGCTTTTTGATTTTGACAAATTACTTCCAATAGATGATTCTGGATTTCGATTTTATCAAGTTTTGGAAGCAGATAAGAATACATTTTCTCGGTAAGTCTTTGTCCTCTGAATTCTGGAATTGTTCCGGTTCCAGCGTTATAAGCAGTGCTGTTTTTGGCATCAATTGCGATTAAGATAAATCCGGCTAATTTGTTATTTATAATAACACCAACAGAATGTTCGAGTAAAATATTTTCAGATTTGATTTTGTCTGCTAAAAGTTTGGCATCCAGTTTAATTGGTACAAAATAGCTTTCAAAAGCTTTGTTGAAGGTTTCCGCTAAGGTTTCTAAACTGGTGTTTTGTAAAGAGTGAATCTGCATAAGGCAAATTTAATTGATTTCTTCCGCTTGTTTGTTTTTTAGCAATCTGAATATCGGATATGACAAAACCGCCACAATCACCATTACCAGCAAACTTTGACGATCGCTATAAGCAAACCCGAAAAGTATTCCCAATGAGACTAGCACTAATAATACAGGTGTCACGGGATAGCCCCAGGTTTTGTATGGCCTAATGAGATTAGGTTCGGAAACACGCAATTTAATCAGCGAAAAATAAGTCATGCACCAAACCGTTACCGATAAGAATGCACCGAGTGTCATCAATGCACCGAAGGAACCAATTATAATTAGTATTAACGAAAATATGGATGAAATTAGTAAAGACACAATCGGAGTTCCACCAGAATTCACACGCTGTCCTGCATTTATAAAGAAACCGTCGCGGCTCAATCCAAAAAGGATTCGGGTTGGAATCATCATATAAGCATTCAAAATTCCGATGATTGAAAAGATAGCAATCACCGTAACTATTGTCGATCCGCTTTCGCCGAATACCACTTTTGCAACATCGGATGCAACCAACGGCGAATTTGCTAAAGAAGCAATTGGCAACACATAAAAGTAAGCCATGTTTATCAATACATAAATAAGAATTACGATGATTGAACCAGTGAAAAGCGAACGCGGTATATTCTGTGACGGATTTTCATCTTCCTCAGCAAAAAAGCAGATGGCGTACCAACCATCATAAGTTCCTAAAACCATTTGAAGCGACTTGAAAAATGCTATAACGAAACCAGTGGACATAACGGTAGTATCGGTTTGAACGTTTGGTATTTTGACACCCGAGTACATAAAACAAGCCACAATGAGTGCCACAAAAAACAATACTTTTATTGTGCTGGTGATTTGCTGTACGATGCTTCCGGTTTTGACTCCGCTGATATGCAATAGTACGAATCCGACCAGAAAAGCAATGGCAATAAGCGTCATTTGATCTTTTAATGAAGGAAACAGTATCACAATATATTCGCTAATCACAATGCAGAAAATAGCTGGCGCAATAGCATTTGTGATATAGTCAAACCAACCCGACAGGAAGCCTGCATATTCGCCAAAGGCACGTTTTATATAATTGTATGATCCGCCTGCTTTAGGGATTGATGTCGCTAATTCAGAATAAGCACCACAACCCATGAGGACATAAATTCCACCGGCAATCCAGCAACCGATTATTAACCAATAATTGTCGAGCATACCCGCAATTTCGCCCGGAGCTCTTAGTATTCCGACGCCTATTGTTCCACCAATTAATATGGCTATGCCAAAACCAAGACCGAGAACTTTGTGTAGAGGATTGTTTTTTTCTGTTGACATACCGTTGCTGTTTTATCTGATTAAGTTGACTTTCTTATTTCGCAACCTTGTTTTCAATCCAAGTATTAATTTTTGCTTCTAAAATTGAGAGTGGTAAACAGCCATCTTTTAAAACTTCATCGTGAAATTCTTTTATGTCAAATTTATTTCCCAATTTTTTCTTTGCTCTTTCCCGCAACTCAATAATTTTTAATTCACCCACTTTATAACTTACTGCCTGTCCTGCCGTAACCATATACCGTTCTATCCGTTGTTCGGCTTCGATGGCAGATACTGGTTGATTTTCCAATACATACGCTATGGCTTTTTCACGAGACCATCCTTTGTAATGGATGCCTGAATCAACCACTAATCGAACGGCTCTTTCTATTTCACCATTTAATCGTCCTAAATATTGATATGGATCCGAGTACATACCTAATTCCTTGCCTAAACTTTCGGCATACAATGCCCAGCCTTCAGCAAAAGCACTATTTCCATATGCTTTTCTGAATTCAGGAATAGCTGCTTCCTGCTGAATGGCTAACTGATAGTGATGACCGGGAATAGCTTCGTGTATGAATAAATCTTCCATCGCAAAATAATTGTATTTAGCCGGGTCACGCACGACCTCATAAAAAATGCCAGGTCTTGTTCCGTCTCTCGATGGCCTATTGTACTGAGCATTTGCACCTGCGGCACGAAATTTTTCAGTAGCTCTTACTTCAAATTTTGCTTTGGGTCTTAAGTTAAAAAGGCGGTCCAGTTGTGGCGACATTTTATCCTGAAAACTTCTAAACCTATCTAAAACTTCATCTTCCGTTTTAAATGGAAAGAATTTAGGGTCGGTTTTTACATATTCAAAAAAAGATTTTAAATCACCTTTAAAGCCAACTTGTGTTTTTACAGAATCCATTTGATTTCGAATACGTGACACTTCACTAAGTCCCAAATTAAAAATTTGTTCGGCGGTAATGTTGGTTGTGGTATAATACTTTAGCCATAATTCATACTCTTTCTTTCCGTTATTATTATCTAATAAGCCCGATGTTTTTCTTGCTTTGGGAATATATTCAGTAACAATATAATCGTACAATTTTTTATAAGCTGGTTTAATACTATGTTCAATAGCATCAGCATAATCTTTCTTTAATTGAATAGCTGCCTCACTATCTATAGCTTCTGGAAGTTTTAGTACAGGTTTATAAAAAACATTTTCCTGAAAAGTACCTTCAAATAATGGTTTTAATTGCGGTGGCACTTTTTCCATTGCAGCTCTTGGATTTGTGTTATGGAATTCAATTCCTTTTTGCATATTGACAATGGCTTGGTCAACCCAAACCTGAAAACCTTTCATACGGCTAATAAAATCCCGATAATCTTTTTCAGTGTTGAAAGGAATATAACCTGCTCCCGAACCTAATGTGGCAAAACGGGTTGGAAAGCTAAATACAAATTGGTCAACGGGTCTATAATACCACAAAGAATTGTTTAGTCTCTCGTCTTCAGATTTCAGTTTGTAGGTAAGCACATCAATACTTAATAGCTCCGAGGCTGTTAAACCTGCTTTTTGTAAATTACCTAATATGTCAAGATATTTTTGATTCAGAGCTTTTGTTTTTTTTATATAATCATCGCTGATCGTTATTTCCATTTGGCTATTGTAATCATTGATTCCAGCTTCCGTTGCTGCCAAAGGATTTAATAGATAATATTCCTTTGAATACTGTTCCAATACTGTTTCAAGTTTGTTTTGTGCCAAAACCCTAAAAGAGAATATGTTTATCAATGCAATAAATACGAGGATAGTTTTTTTCATGATTTTTTTCTTGAATTTCATTAAATTAATTTCAGTTTACAAATAACTCAGCCACCATTTTTCTTTGTGCGATTGTTTATACCCATCAAATTTTTTACACAAAGGATAAAGCATAATAATTACTAAAATCCAAACGAGATAAACGGTAATTAGGTTAAAACCGTATCCTTTCAAAGCTTCTACTCTGGTAATAAATGTTGGTAAAACCAAAGCCTGCCATCCAAATCCGGTAAAATAAGCTGCGAAAGCGGCCATTATATGAATGAGATAAATGTGAATAATGTAATAGAAAAAAGGAACCCGACCAAAGACGCAAAAGAAGTCAACTATTTTACCTTTCAGTTTTTCGGCATTTGCCAGGAAGAGAAAGCTGCAGCCCAATGTGATTAATAAATAAAGTAAGGATGGTGGATATTTGTTCACATTAAAAATCGACATCAATGTTTTGGAAGTGTCACCATAATTGGTCCACTGAACTGGATCTCCATATTTATTAATCACAATCAGAATGAAAAAAAGTGCCAAGCTTCCGATTCCCAAACTATTTAATATTCGCTTTCTTTTTTGAACATCAAACGAACTGTCGTAAAGCGAACCAAAGCAATATCCCAAAGACATTACTGCAATCCAAGGCAATAATGAATAAGCAAAAACAACAGTATGACCTTCAGCAAATTCAAATTTTTGACGTTCGTGAAGCATTGCCCATAAAAAATTGCCGTCAAAATGAATGTTGTCTAAGAGATTATGTCCAAAAATAATCACAAGGCTAAACGCTAAAATCAGTTTTTTGGGAAGGTGAATCAATCCCGCCAAAACAATCATACTAATTCCTAGCGACCAAATAGTTTGCAAACCGATATGTCTAAATTGAATATCGAATTTCCATGCGAAAGAGATAATAATTATTTCGACAAAGACCAACCAAAGGCCACGTTTTAAAAGAAAACCGGATAACTCATTAATTGGTTTTCGTTTCCCAATCACAAAGACGGAAACTCCAGCCAAGAAACTAAACGCTGGCGCACAAAAATGAGTTATAAATCGCGTGAAGAAAATGGGCCAAGTTGTTTGTGTTGGATCGGTTGCATCAAAAAAGAAAGCCGAATAATGAAAATAATCTCTGGTGTGGTCAAGTGCCATAATCACCATGACTAAACCTTTTAAAAGGTCGACAGATTGTATTCTGGAATTTGAGATTGTTGTCATAATTAAATTGATTGGTTTAGTTTTCGTTTAATTATTTTCCAACACTATTCACTTCAATCCAATAACCATTTGGCTTTTCGGTTTCAATTTTTGGTTGTTGGTTACAACCTGAAAAGGGTATTGCTAATGTTACAATTATTAGTTTTAAAAGATTTTTTTTCATGTTGATTTTAATTTATTGTTTTTTATTCCAACTTAATACCACTTCGGTAATAAGTAATGGGATTGTCCAGCAAAACCAGATTACAGTTGGTCCTCTTTCTTCAAAAGTTTCTATTAAATTTTGGGCGATTGAAGAATCGTTAATCCAACGAAAAGTTACAAACGCAAAAGTCACAACATAACTACGAATCATCCATTCTTTATGTTGTGTAATTTTTCTTCTTCTAACAGAAATATAAGCCATCATAGAAGTAACAAACCATGCAAACGCTAAACTTTGTAAACCAAGTGCCCATGAAAAATTAACTTTTATGCCAGATGTCCAAGCCAAAGAGGTTGCGCAAATTGAACCAACTAGTATTGCACTTAAATAAATGCGACCTAACCATCGATGTAGGGTCAAATTTTTATTTCTAAATGTATTCCAAAATTGAAAAGGTCCAATTGCAAGAGCTAAAATTCCGCTTGAAACATGAAGAATTAAAGTCCATTTATAATCCCAATAGCCACCAAAAACTTCTTGCTGAAATCCAAAATAAGGAAGTGCATCCTTGACCACAAATTTTATTGCTAAAAATAGTAGAAAAAATAAAAAGGCAATTTTAAAATAAGATTTGGGTTTTGTTAATTCAAATAGTTTTGGTTTCATTTTTTAGTTTTAGTAATTATTTAAATTTAGGCTAACGTAGCCATCATTCCTTGTTTTTCTATATCGTTATTTTCTAAATCAACAACACGTTCAACCTGTTTATCAATATTTAAAAATTGTAAAAGTAACCAAGCCAATGCAGTCATAATTGCAAATGCAAAAAGTATAATTTCCCGACTAAAATTTGCTTTGATTCTAATTAACGCCATACGTTAAAGCCCATTTTTCTTATTCTAATGCAAAAATACCTACACGATTTTTGAAGTCCTGTAGGTTTCTGAATTAGCAATTATTTTTCTGATACTGTTTCATCAGCTTTTACTGGAGTTGCTGGTTGTTTCATCATATCCGTCATGATTTCTGAATTATCCCAATAGCCATCTTCTTGAACAATTTTACCATCAATAAAGCGTGCTGTATTATGAAAAGGAATGTTATACACTTTATTGGTTGATTTCATAGTTCCTTTCCAAATACCCCAATAGTTTACCCAAGTTTCTCCTTTGTCTGTTACCACCATTTCGTAGTCAGTATCTTCAACAACCCAAGCGAATAATTTTGCATCGTCTTTGGCTTTTTCTATGGCTTGTGTAACAGTTTGCGCTTTATCTTTTGTAACATTATTGGCAATTTTGGCAGTATCGGCATAATGTTTTGGATAGTCTTCCCAGTTTTGGGTTTTGTAATCTTCCATTACTTTTTTATAGGTATCGATTTCTGGTGATTGTTGTGTGTAACGAACTTCTTGTTTGCATGCTACAAAAAGGATTGTTGCAAATCCTACTACTAATATTTTTTTCATTGTTTTTGATTTTTAAGTAACCCTGTCAGAATTTCAAACTCTGACAGGGTTGGAATTAACAATTATTTGTTGACGAATATTTAATTTCATATTAAAAAGTACTCTTTACTTCGAACTCAAATCAGCGCGATAAAAAAGTAGTTCACTCCAAGATTCAGTTACATATTCGCTTAAATTGTCCAGATAAACTGCCCATGAACCAGCACCATGGATCTTTTCATAAGTGGCTTTGAATGGTTTGCGAAAACCATCTTCTTTTTCTTTTAGTCCTTGTTTGAATCTTCGTGCTATGGCAAATTGAGGTTCGCCAGAGGCATTTACTTCATAAACGGCAATGGTTGAACCTTCTGCAGCCCAAGCTTCTTTTAAATTTTTAATCATACTTATTACTCTATTGCCACAACCTAGTTTTGGATAAATATGAGTGATTTGAACTTTATCTGAATAATCGCCAATAGCAACAGTGCTCAATGAATCGATATAAACAGAATAACCGCTCGAACCTCTCTCGGTTAAAAAAATGGTTACGCTTTTATGCCAGTCGTTGTTGTGCGCTACATTAATATCGCCTCGTGCATCTTCAGAATCCCAGGTTTTTGGTCCTTCTACTACATGATACCCGCCAGCATCTGGTCCGGATTGAATTTGGAATACACGCCATTTAACGTCGCCAGTATGGTACTTCTGTGCATGATTTGCTAATGCTTTTTCAAATTCAAGTTGTTTGTCCACTTTTGGAAATAAACGATTGGTAGAAATCACATTTTTGGTTTGACTCATGCTTATAAATGGAATAAGCATCAAGAGAAAACAAATAGTTTTCATCTTTAATTGTAAATTGTTTTTCATGATTATTAGTTTTTGTTGATTAGATAGAATTAATTTTTAATTCTGAAACTAAATAACTCATAATCAATAAGAATGTAAAGTGAGTTAGGACGAAACAAAGAAAATACTGTCCGAAGCCTAGGTTTTTTTTATCGAAGAAAGTATTAAGATTTGAGTATTAAGTATCAAGACAAAAATCTTACTACTTAATACTTTTGTTTTTAACTAAAATCAAGCCGATTTTTTCAGTTTGAAATCAAAAATTATGGCAGTTCCGTTTTGATTTTCTTCTCGCATGGTTCCATTTAACTGGTTGGTTAACAGCGAAACAAGCTGTCCGCCAAAACCAGTTCCATGTGTTATTCCAGATTTTCCAACGCCATTGTCAGCCACTTCAAGATGTAGCATATTGTTGGCTTGTTTTTCTAATTTGATGGTAATGGTTCCTTTTTTTCCTTTTGGGAAAGCATATTTGATGGTGTTGGTCAACAATTCATTTATTATTAAGCCGAGCGGAACTGCTGTATCAATATCTAAATCTAGGTTATCCATGGCTAGTTGTAAATCAACTCGTTCCTCTGCACCAAAACTGTCGAGAATACTTTCACTCAAATTCAAAAAATAATCTTTCATTTCCACCGCACCAAGATTGGTTCCTTGATACAGTTTTTGATGTACAATACCTATTGAATTCACACGATTTTGACTCTCTGCCATAGCATCTTTTGTATTGGGATCATTTATTTGAGCCGATTGTAGTGCCAACAAACTTGAAACGACTTCAAGGTTGTTTTTCACTCTATGATGAATTTCCCGGAGTAACAATTCATTCTCTGCATTTTTTTTGTCGAGCAAATCGTTTTTGCTTTCTAAATCAGTATTTAAAATTGCCAATTGCCTGTTGCTGTTTTGTTTTTGTTTGAAGTTCCAAAATAAAAAGCCAAGTAGTACCAATACAATACCCAAAACAATAATCGAAATAAGTTGCTCATTTTGCTTTTTAGCTATCATTTTTTTTTGACTTAAAACACTAATTTTCAAATCGCTTTCACGTAAACTACGTTCGTTTTTTTCAGATTCATAGTCGAATGCTTTTTCATAATAAGATTTTTGATGTGCTAATGCTTTTTTTAGTTCGCCTTTTAGTTCATAGGTTTTGGCAATAAAATTTTCCATATCAATCATTCCGGCACGATTGTTTAATAATGCATATCCATTTTGACTTTTTTTATAGCTTTCAATCGCTAAATCATATTTTTTTTCTGTTGTATATATATCCGCCAAAAGACCATGAGCATAGGGAATAATAGTATTTTTTTTTATGTGGTACTTTTCTAATATTGCCAGTGCTTTGAGAATGTTGGCTTTGCCTTGAGCATATTGTTTTTGGCTTATCGTTTTTTGTCCGTCGGAAGGAAAAGTGAGCAAATCTCTTCCTGTGGTTACATAGTACCAGGCATGTTTCTGAGGTATTTTTATATACTTTAAAATCGATTTTATTTTGGACGAATAAAACTGAACCGAATCTTTGTTTCTGTAGTCAAAATATCCAATTAGTGCACTGTAATTAGAGTTAAGTTTTAATGCATAGGTTTTGGTGTCTCTTTTTTCAAAATAGTTTTTGCTTTCGATCAAACATTGGTATGCTATTTTGCGTTCGTCGGTTAGTTTATATCTTTCATAAAAAATTCCTTTATCTAATAATACTTGAGCTTTCAATTCTGGGCTTTTAAAATTTTCTGATATTAGCAGTGCTTTGCTAAATAATTGCAGAGCTTCTTTTGTCTGTCCAATTTCTAATTTTATACCTGACCAATTGCACAAATAAATATATTCTATTTTATTGTAAGCAGTAGTAGTTGTTTTGTTTTTTAAGTATTTCCAACCCAATTCAGCAATTGAATCTAATGTTTTCATTGATTGGTTTATTGTTTTGTTTTCAGAGCGGTAAAAATAAATTTGTGCTAATTCATAGTCAAAGTGAGAAGGTTTTTGTTCGAGAAGTTTTGTAGCTTTTTTAAAATAATACTCCGAACTATCCTGATTGTATTGAGGCATTTTTTGAAACCACAACGCACGCATTTTGAATGTATTACTTTTTTTTAAAATAGTTGCATCTTGTGCAATATTCTGGGTTTGGCTGTAGCCAAAAAAAAAGTATAACAGAAAAAGCAGCAGTAGTTTTTTTTTCATCCTTTAGATTTTTTGGATGTGAAGCAAGAGTTCTTTTTTGGATTCAGCACTTATCGGAATGGTTTTTTTAGCTATGATTATATGGCTGGTAGCAATTTCATCAACATTAGAAAGGTTGACAATAAAAGAACGGTGAATTCTTAAAAAATTTTTAGCAATTAGTTTTTCTTCCAAATCTTTCAGGGTCATTACTAATAAATGCTCTTTGTCTTTACAGTGGATTTTACAATAATTTCTGTCGGCTTCGATATATAAAATGTCATTAATAGACACTTTAATCATCTTATCATGACTACGAACAAAGATGCAATCGCTCAGAACATAATTTTCTTCGGCAATTAATTCAGATTTATTTTCGTTTGCTTGTTCTTCTCGAATTCTAATAACTGTAAGTTCTATGGTACGGTGTAAATCTAATTTTTTAAATGGCTTTGAAATAAACCCATAAGGATTAGTAGCTTTCGCTCTATTAAAATGCGCTTCATCGGCATTGGCTGTTAAAAAAATAATAGGAATTTTGTATTTTAATTGCACTATTGTTGCAATTTCGATACCATCTAAATCACCTTTGAGATTGATGTCCATCAAAATAATATCGGGCAAATTATGTTCGATATGACCCAATACTTCTTCTCCTCTAGGAATTATACCCGTCACGATATATCCTAAATTTGAAAGTTGCATAGAAATGTTTGCTGCAATAATCATTTCATCTTCAACTATTAAAACCTTGTAAATTTTTTCCATCTAGATATCACAAAACTTAATTTAATGTTAAAAATAGGAATAATCAACAGATTATCAATGCACTAATAAAAAAATATAGTGAAATTAGAAAGTAAATAGGAACATTTGCAGTATTTGTGTGAACGATTCCTTCAGCAGTAGCTTCGCTCGTGTGGAGCAAGTACCCTGCCGGCAGGCATGCGTGTACTGCGGATAGTGCGACCCTTGTGGTCACGCCATAAAAAAACCCCAATCTTTCGAGTGGGATTCTAAAAATAATTAGCTGCTTTTTTTAATTTGTTTTATTTTGTGTAAATGAGATTCAATCATTGGAAGATGTTTAGCTGCAAAAGCACTCACTTCTGAATCATTGTCTTTTGTTGCTTTTTTGAATTTCCTTACATCACGTTTGTGATCAATGCAAATCATTTGGATGAACTTTTTATCGAAATCGGTACCGTTTTTTTCTTTTAAGTCTTCTAAGCCGTTTTGTTTTTTCTCAGATATTTCAGTTGGAAGCTGGATGTTTTTCCTGGCTGCAAATTTTTGCAATTCATTGAGCAAATAGGTTTGTTCGTCAATCATTAGCTGACCATAGTTTCTGATTTCCTGAGTTGTTCCTTTTTTTAGTGCCTGCCTTCCTTCTTCACGATCCATTAATCGGGCATCCGTCATTTCAGTTAAGAAGGTTTTTGTTTTTTCGTTTTCAGATTCTGTACAATTTGTTGTGACAAAACTTAACAATATAACGGCAAACATCATTACGGGTAAAATGTATATCTTTTTCATTATCTTTTTTATACAAAGTAAATACAAAGAATTGTTAGATGCGTTTTAGGATTACATAATCAAATTGTATAATTTCCATTAAAAAATCCCAATCTTTCGATCGGGATTTTATTTAATATGAGATTTTTATTTAGTAATTGAAAATTTCGGCCAACGTTACTTCTTCAATATCGCCCAGTTTTTTCAACGCTTCAAAATCCAAACTTTCTTTTTTACCAATGATGGCCGTATTGTACTGTTTGGTTTTTACTTCTTTGTTAAAGAAATCATTCGTGCTATCCAAAGTTAAACCTTGTATGTTTTTGAAAATATCTTTACGGATATCATAATCAAAACCAAGTTTCTTCACGTTAATTTGGTTGAAGAAAATGTTGGTTTTGATAATTCGGCTCGATGCGATTTGCTTCAAACTAGATTCTTTTGCATTGTTGAATTGCTTATCGATTTTTGGCATATCTGCTAACAAAGCATTAATCGCATCAACAGCTTGCGGTAATTTATTCGCTTGCGTTCCGATTGCTACAGTCATATAATCGTTTAGGTTTTTATCACTTGCTACTCCATAATTCGCGCGGGCTGAATACGCTAATGATTTTGATTCTCTGATTTCCTGGAATACGATTGAAGATAATCCGGAACCAAAATAAGAATTGAAAACGTTGACTGTTCCTGCGATTTCAGGATTGTATTTTAAACCTTTAGCAACTCTGGTCATTTCAGTCTGCACCATGTCATAATTGGCAAAATAAACTTTGTTTGTAGTGTCTGGTTCAGGATATAGTTTTGGAGCCGGAATTGCTTTGTTTGCGGCTAAATTATGATTCTTTTCCAAAGAAGCAACTATCGGATTCAGGTCGTTGCCATAGAATAAAATCTGGTGCTCATAGCTCGTCATTCCTTTTACAAGATTAGCAAGCTGCGTAACATTCATTTCTTTTAATTCTGTTGCTGAAAGAATGTCTCTGAAACGGGAATCTTTACCATATTTAGCATAATTCACCAATGCGTTCAAAATGCTTTCTTTACGTTTTTTAGCATTTTCTCTGCCGTTTAAAATGGCTTCCACCTGTGTATTGTAAATATCCTGATCCGGTTTTACATTTTTCAGTAAGTTTTCAAGTAATGCAATTCCTTTTGGTAAATTGTTTTCTAATCCCGAAAGCGAGATATAGGTCATGTCATTGGTGAAATTTACCGAGTAAGAAATTCCAATTTTGTAGAATTCTTTTTTTACATCTTCAGGACTTAGTTTATCAGTTCCCCAATAGTCTAACATTCCTGCTGCTAATTGTATTTTTTTATCGTGATCAGAACCCATATTGAAAACATAATACAGATTTGAAATCGTATTGGTATTGTTTTTTATGAAGCTGATATTGGTGTTTTTGACTTTTTTAGTTTGGATTTCTTTATTGAAATCAACAAAAATCGGTGCTGAATCAGCTGATGTCAGCTTTGCAAAGTCCTGGTAGAATTCTGATTGTTTATCTCTGTTTAATTGAACAGGTGTTATTTTTGGATTCGATACACGAACCAATTTGTCATTTACACCTTTTCTTTTATAGATAATTACATAATTATTGTCTTTGAAAAATTCATTGGCAAATTTTACAACATCTGCTTTGGTGATTTTAGCCAACTCATTGACATCTGATAAATTTTTCTCCCAACTGATACCTTGTGTGTAGTTTCTGTAGATTGAAGTCGCTAATCCGTCAGCTGTTTCATAGGTTTTCATTACATCAAGCTTTCTGTTGTTGATAATAGCCTGAAGCATCCATTCATCAAAATCCCCTTTCTTTAATTTATCGATTTGAGTTAACAATAAAGCTCTTCCTTCTTCCAGCG
>NZ_JBDSMB010000042.1:0-11410 GCF_039916025.1 Flavobacterium sp. | reverse complement strand
CTTCTTAAAATTCACTATATTTGCTCGCAATTTAACTACAACTACAAATTGCAATGAAAGCACACACTACTAAAATCGTTGGAGAAGGTTTAACCTATGACGATGTACTGCTAATCCCAAATTATTCAGAAGTTTTACCGCGTGAAGTCAGTATCCAATCGAAGTTTTCGAGAAATATTACTTTGAATGTTCCTATTGTTTCCGCAGCAATGGACACTGTTACCGAAAGTTCAATGGCAATTGCTATGGCTCAGGAAGGTGGCATTGGCGTATTGCACAAAAACATGACGATTGAACAACAAGCAGCGAAAGTCAGAAAAGTAAAACGTGCTGAAGCCGGAATGATAATCGACCCAGTTACTTTGCCTTTAACAGCAACCGTTGGCGATGCCAAAATGGCGATGAAAGAATTTGGCATTGGCGGAATTCCTGTCGTGGACGAAAACGGAATCTTAAAAGGAATTGCAACCAACAGAGATTTGCGTTTCGAAAAAATAAATTCCCGTTCCATATTAGAAGTTATGACTTCAGAAAATCTGGTAACAGCTGCCGAAGGAACAACTTTGCAGGAAGCTGAAGGAATTCTACAAAAAAACAAAATTGAAAAACTTCCGGTAGTTGATGATAATTTCAAACTTATCGGATTGATTACCTTTAGAGATATAACCAAACTGACTCAGAAACCAATTGCCAATAAAGATAGATTTGGACGTTTGCGTGTTGCTGCCGCTTTAGGTGTTACTGCCGATGCTTTAGAAAGAGCAACAGCTTTGGTAAATGCCGGAGTTGATGCAGTAATTATCGACACAGCACACGGACACACCCAAGGTGTTGTAACTGTTTTGAAAGAAGTAAAAGCTAAATTCCCAAATCTTGATGTAGTGGTTGGTAATATTGCTACTCCGGAAGCGGCCTTGTATTTAGTCCAGCATGGCGCCGATGCTGTGAAAGTCGGCATTGGACCAGGTTCAATTTGTACAACGCGGGTTGTTGCCGGAGTTGGATTCCCACAATTCTCAGCGGTTCTAGAAGTTGCTGCAGCTTTAAAAGGAACCGGAGTTCCGGTAATTGCAGATGGCGGAATTCGATATACAGGTGATATTCCGAAAGCAATTGCAGCTGGAGCAGACTCAGTAATGTTAGGTTCGTTGTTAGCAGGAACAAAAGAATCTCCAGGAGAAACAATTATATTCGAAGGAAGAAAATTCAAATCTTATCGTGGAATGGGTTCTATAGAAGCCATGGAAGATGGTTCAAAAGACCGTTACTTCCAGGACGTAGAAGACGATATTAAAAAGTTAGTTCCGGAAGGAATTGTTGGACGAGTTCCTTATAAAGGCGAATTAAACGAAAGCATGCAGCAATTTGTTGGTGGGCTTCGTGCCGGAATGGGTTACTGTGGAGCGAAAGATATTCCAACACTTCAGGAAACCGGACGCTTTGTTAGAATCACAGCAAGCGGAATTGGCGAAAGTCATCCACATAATGTAACCATTACAAAAGAAGCTCCGAATTATTCGAGATAAGAATTAGCCATAAGGCAAAAGTGAAAAGGCATAAGTTATTTCTTGTGCCTTTTTTATTTGTCAAATTATCAATAAATAAAAAATACAGTGCACACCCCAAAATAAATTAGGGTAGAAATTTATAATTACATAAAAATGAGTTTTTAGCCTAAGTTTTTGATAGGTGCTATTTATAAAAATAATATTTTTATAAAAAATAACATCAAAAATATGAAGCCAAGAAGAATTATTTTAAGTGTGATACTCATCACAATCCTGATTTTGACTTTCTTTTCAAATTCCATTTTTCAAAATCATTCAACTCCGGCAGAAATAACAAAATTTGATTCGGGAGATACTGCCTGGATGATTGTCGCTACAGCACTAGTTTTGCTTATGACGCCAGGTTTGGGTTTCTTTTATGGCGGAATGGTCGGAAAGAAAAATGTAATCAGCACCATGCTTCAAAGTTTTATGGCAATGGTTATTGTCAGCATTCTATGGGTTGTGATTGCGTATGGGTTATGTTTTGGCCCTTCGATTGGAGGTTTTATTGGAAATCCAATTCCAAATTTGTTTTTTAATAATGTTGGCGTGACATCTTCCTGGTCATTGGCTCCAACAATACCTTTACTCCTGTTTGCCCTTTTTCAGGTTAAGTTTGCTATCATCACTCCAGCGCTAATAACGGGCGCTTTCGCTGAACGAATTCGGTTTTGGTCTTATTTGCTGTTTATGGTTTTGTTCATTTTATTTGTCTATACGCCTCTCGCCCATTGCACCTGGCATCCGGATGGCATTTTCTTTAAAATGGGCGTCTTAGATTTTGCCGGTGGAACTGTAGTACACATGAGTGCTGGTTGGGCTGCACTTGCCGGAGCCATGTTTTTAGGAAAAAGAAAAAGTCAAAAAGCAAATCCAGCCAGAATCACTTATGTGCTTTTAGGAACAGGATTGTTATGGTTTGGCTGGTTCGGATTTAACGCAGGTTCGGCGATGGGCGCAAATGGTTTAGCTGTGCAAGCTTTAGGAACCACAACAGTTGCGGCGGCGGCGGCTTCTATGGCTTGGGTATTTTTGGATAAAATATTAGGGCACAAACTTTCCGCAATGGGCGCTTGCATTGGTGCTGTTGTAGGTTTGGTTGCTATAACTCCGGCTGCAGGTTATGTAAGTATTGCGCATGCAATAACTATCGGAATCATTTCAAGTATCGTTAGCAATTTGGCAGTTAGTAAATTTCCAAAAGGAAAAATTGATGATGCGCTTGATGTGTTTGCCTGTCATGGTGTTGGCGGAATGACCGGAATGATTTTAACCGGGGTCTTTGCCTCAAAAGCGATAAATCCTGCTGTTGTAGATCAGGGATTGCTATTTGGAGAAACTAAGTTATTTACAAATCAGCTGATTGCTCTAGTTTGCGTTTCTGTTTTTGCTTTTACGGTATCGTATGTACTTTTCTATATTGTCAATAAAATAACGCCGCTAAGAGTTAGCGAAGAAAAAGAAGAGTTGGGATTAGATATTTCCCAGCATGGAGAATTTTTGTAAAAAGCAGAAAGGCTTAAGAATTAACTCAAGCCTTTTATTTATACTGTTTTCTCTGCTGGAATTAAAGATTTTATTTTATTTAAAGATGTTATGATGCTTGGTGACTTTGCTTTTTTAAGCATAAGTTCTATTTTAGTTTTTAAACCCGAATAATCAGCATCAGGATATAATTTTATTAACTCAGAAAAATACTTATCTATACCTTCAGCATACGCATTAAGTCCATTTTGGGAAAAAGCATTTTCATCATTAATCTCGTCTAAATAATTTTCGTAATTACCTACCAAGGCATTGATATTTGAATTGACATTGTTGGTTGTTGAGCTATCATTCTTATCATCAGCATTTTCAATTATTTCGTCGTTCCCTAATTTGAAATATCTTAACTGTAATCCTAATCCAAATTTATAGCAATTTATATGCTCAATTTCATAGATGTATTTGTCTTGTCTATCAGTAACATTATATATACCCATCATATTTTCCCATGCATTGAAAAACCCCTGAGCAACTTCGTTTTTGTGCTTTAATCCTAACTGATTATCTTCTAAAACTACTTTAAAGTTTTCTTCATCAGTCAATTTTTCAACAATAGCTTTTGTTTCCGGATCACTTAATTTAGGTGTATGCTCTTCTGCATCAACCCCAAATTTTATTTCTCGAATAACATCTTCATAATCTTCAACAGTCCAATATCTTTTTTCTATTGGAAAAACATCCTCCTTTTTATTACAGCTTAATAGCAGTAAGCAACTTATCAATACTAAACAGATTTTATTTTTTTTCATCAAGATTAATTTTCGTTTCACTATAATTTGTCATCAAATGTAATAAACTATCTATTTCTTTTTGATATTTTTTTTGTTGACTAAGCACATAGCTATGATATGTATCATAATCGTATTTTTTTTGAAATTCATTTTCATTTATTCTTGCTTGTTCAACTATTTTTTTAATTTCATCAAAAGAGATATTTTTTTTCTCTGAAATTTCTTTTCTGGCTTTTCTAGCAAAAACTTCTGTTATTTTAAAATGAAAGAGTTCATGATCAAATAACTCATTTCCAGCTGTATTTTTATTATAAACAAAAGAACGGGATGGATAGAAAAAAGAAGTGATTTCAACCGAGTTGTCATTTTTTTCTAATTCTATAGTCGTTACAACGTATGCAAAATATTTTGAACCATTTAATTCCTTCTTAAATAACTCTAATCCTCTAAAGTTTTTAAAAGTTATTTGGTTTATTTTATTGTATGGAATTGGTTTCTCATAATCTAAATAATTAGTATGGCTTAGTATTAAAACAACTATAGCCAAAGATAATAATATTAAAAAATTGTATTTAAATACCTTTTTTAAATTGACTTTGGGAGCATTAATATTTCTTAGGTAATAATATAAATGAAACAAAAAAATTGGCAGATACACTGCAGATAAAACAATTAAGGCAATTTTATCATTTTTGTTCACTATATTCCCGTAAAATTAGCTGGTGTAATCTGCATCAGTTCATCTTTTATAGCCTGAGAAACTTCTAATGTCCCTATGAAATCATGAATAGCTTTTTTGTCTATTACAGCGTTTGTTCTGGTCAAGCCTTTCAAAGCTTCATACGGATTTGGATAAC
Source organism: Flavobacterium sp. (assembly GCF_039916025.1). Classification (GTDB taxonomy): domain Bacteria; phylum Bacteroidota; class Bacteroidia; order Flavobacteriales; family Flavobacteriaceae; genus Flavobacterium. Next base: position 6,727 of record NZ_JBDSMB010000042.1, on the reverse strand, counting down.
CTTCTCTTCTTAAAATTGTCTGAATAGCTTCGGCAACAACTGCCCAGTTTTTTTCTAAATCTTCAGCAAATTTTGATTCGTTCAACAATAGTTTATTCAATCCTTTTAAAGTCGCATCAAAAGCAATTAAAGTATGTCCCATTGGAACCCCAATATTACGCAACACTGTACTATCAGTCAAATCTCGTTGCAATCTTGAGATTGGCAGTTTAGCAGAAAGATGTTCAAAAATAGCATTAGCAATTCCTAAGTTTCCTTCTGAGTTTTCGAAATCAATTGGATTAACTTTATGCGGCATTGCCGAAGAACCTATTTCGCCCGCTTTGATTTTTTGTTTAAAATATTCCATCGAAACATACGTCCAAATGTCTCTGTCTAAATCGATAACGATGTTGTTTATCCTTTTCAGCGCATCAAAAAATGCAGCAAAATGATCGTAATGTTCTATTTGTGTAGTCGGAAATGAATGCTGCAATCCGAGAGTTTCTTCCACGAAAGTGGTACCAAATTGCTTCCAGTCTACATTTGGATATGCCACATGATGTGCATTGTAATTCCCAGTAGCACCACCAAACTTAGCTGCAAATGGAATATTGAACAGCAAACGCATTTGCTCTTCAATGCGTTCTACAAATACCAAAATCTCTTTTCCTAAGCGTGTTGGAGACGCAGGCTGACCGTGAGTTCTGGCTAACATCGGAATATCATTCCATTCCATCGCCAGTTCTTTTAGTTTGGCTACCAATCCAATTAATGATTTCAAATATACTTCCTGAAATGCTTCTTTTGCCGATAATGGAATAGCAGTATTATTGATATCTTGTGAGGTTAAGCCAAAATGGATAAACTCTTTATATGATGATAATCCTAATGCTTCAAATTTATCTTTGATAAAATATTCTACCGCTTTGACATCATGATTGGTGGTCATTTCAGTATCTTTTATCCATTGCGCATCTTCGGTAGTGAAGTTTTTATAGAGATTACGCAGGCTGTCAAAAACTTTAGAATCAACACCTTTTAGCTGTGGCAAATCGGCTTCGCATAAAGCAATAAAGTATTCGACTTCTACCAGAACACGATATTTGATTAAGGCTTCTTCCGAAAAATAAATTGAAAGTGATTTGGTTTTGCTTCTGTATCTTCCGTCAATTGGTGAAACGGCGTTTAGTGGAGTTAGTGACATTTGTTGTGTTGTTTTGTAGTGCAAAAGTAAGGAATAGTGTTCAGTGTTCAGTCGCAGTTTGCAGTTTTTTACTTTAATTTAAACAACTTTTCCCGTAATAACGGAAGACCTTCGGTGGCATTCATTGCAATAATTTCTAAAGGATTTTGCAGACTATTGATGCTTGCCGGTCTTGGGTCGATATAAAAAATTGGAGTATTTGGATTGGCATAATGCATCAGGCTTGCTGCCGGATAAACCTGAAGTGATGTTCCAATCACAGCTACATACTCTGCTTGTTCTGTGATGTTTATCGCTTCTTCTAACGCTGGAACCATTTCGCCAAACCAAACTATATGTGGTCGTAATTGATTTCCTTTATCATCTAAATCTCCTATTACTAAATCGTGTAACCAATCTAAAATATAATCTTCGTTTTTCGTACTTCTTACTTTTAATAACTCGCCATGCAAATGCAGTACTTTGGTACTTCCCGCCTGTTCATGAAGATTGTCTACGTTCTGTGTAATAATGTGGACATCGAAATCTTTTTCCAATTCGGCTAAGACGATATGCCCATGATTGGGTTTTACTTCATGTAATTGTCTACGACGTTGATTATAGAAATCTAAAACCAACTCTTTGTTTCTGTGCCAACCTTCCGGTGAAGCAACATCCATAACATTATGCCCTTCCCAAAGTCCATCAGCATCGCGAAAGGTTTTGATGCCGCTTTCCGCTGAGATTCCTGCGCCTGTTAAGATTACGAGTTTCTTTTTCATTTTTTAAAGTTGCTAAGTAGCTGAGTTGCTAAGTTACTAAAAATTGCGATTTAGTTTGTGATGGTAATTCTTATATGTTTGTTTATAACTTGGCAATAGAAGATAAAAAGATGTTAAGGTAAATGTTAGATTTGTTTGTATCTGATTAATTCTCATATCCAATAAAAGATGAAACAACTAACATTATTATTTACATTATTATCATTGAATTGTTTTGCACAAAACACGAAATATAAATTTGATGAAACTCTCTCTATTGAATTGCCAAAAGAGCATTCAATTGTAGATACTTTAGGATTAAGGAGGATCTCTGCGCCATTGAATATTGGTAATATTGTAATCACAAAAACTATAGAAGAGCAGATTGAGACCAATGTATTTGATGAAGCACAATTGCAAGAATATTATAAGGGTTACCAAAAAGGTTTCATGAAAGGCTGTAAAGGAAAAGCAATTTCTGAAGAAATCATTAAAATTAATAATGTTATTGTATCAAAATCAGTATTTGCAATGCCGGGCAATGACGAGTCAATTGTTGTAGAAAACTATGTAATTTACTTAAAAGACCATACTTACACAGTTGGTTTTTTTCTGCCTAACAATATTGAATCCAATTTTAATAAAGAGAAGCAAAAAATTCTATCATCAATAAAATTCGTAAAAGGATTAACAATTGAAGACCAGTTTAACAGTCATGATGAAAATTCACCAGCCGGTAAAGCAGGTCAGATTACAGGTTATATATTATTTATTGTAGTGTTGATATTTATTATTTGGTTCATAGTAAAAAAGAGTAAAGCCAAATGGGACTAGAAAACACTATTTTTGCCAAAAGCATAACCATGATTGACCTAAATTATCTCGACTACCTCGAAGGATTTTTAACCGACAACCGCAAAGAACGTTTTGCAAATGTGCTGGCGAATAGAACCAATCATTTTACGATAGTTGTTGAAGATGTTTTTCAGATGCACAATACCAGCGCAGTGATGCGTAGCTGTGAAGTCTTTGGTATCCAGCAATTGAATATTATTGAACAGCGGTTTGGCAAAAGCATCGATAAAGAAATCGCCATGGGCGCACAAAAATGGGTTGATATCAATACATTTGAGACAGTAAATTCTTCTATAGGAACCATGCGTTCTAAAGGCTATCAAATTATCGCCACAACACCACACAATAATTCCTGCATGCTTAGCGATTTTGACATTTCGAAACCAAGTGCCATTTATTTCGGAACAGAAAAAGAAGGATTATCGCAGGAAGTAATTGATCAGGCTGATGGCTATATTAAAATCCCAATGGTTGGATTTACAGAAAGTCTGAATATTTCTGTTTCGGCAGCTATCATCATTCAGGATATCACCACTCGCCTACGCCAATCTAATATAGCGTGGCAATTATCAGAAGAAGAAATTCTCGTTAAACGTTTAGCCTGGGCAAAGAATACGATTAAGGATATTAAAAGGATTGAAGCGAGGTATTATAGTGATCAGTCACAGTAAGCAGTCGCAGTAAACAGTTTAGTAAATTTTAATATATGGATTTTAGAGAATTATTGGCTTATCAAAAAGCATTTCAGTTAGCTATGAAAATCTTCAATATTTCTAAATCATTTCCTATTGAAGAGAAATATTCATTAACAGACCAAATAAGACGATCCTCAAGAAGTGTTTGTGCTAATATTGCAGAAGCATATCGAAAAAGAAGATATACTAATCATTTCATTAGCAAATTAACTGATAGGGATGCTGAAAATTCAGAAACTAATGTTTGGCTAGAATTTGCTTATATCTGTGAATATATAAGCAAAGCAGATTACACTAATCTAACTGAACAAAATATCGAGATTGGCAAACTAATTAATTATATGATTAACAATCCAGATAAGTTTGGCTGTAACTCAAAATATAAGTCATAGTAAAACTGAAAACTGAGACTGCATACTGCGAATGTAAACTGAACACTACTTCTTCTTCAACACCTTATATTGCTCATAGCATTCGCTAATGGCATCCATAATTTGCAAATCGTTGGCGGTTTTGATAAACTCTTCAGAATAACTGCAACGGGTAAGGATTTCGGCAATTTCCTTTTTGTCTATGCCAAGAAGCACGCCAAGGGTTTCTCTGTCAAACTTAGATTCTAAAAGATTTCTAACGGTGTCATCCTTTTTCATCTGTTTCAGTTTCTTGAGCTCATTTGTTTTCTTTCCAAAGAAATTATAAAGCATATCCGCCGGATTGAAGATAGAACCTAAGACTCTGGTAAAAGCGCCTGGCGAAGTATCACCAGTTTCATAGCCTTGTGGTAAACCTGAAATACTGTATCGGTAGTTTTCTTTATCGGGAATAAGTTTTGAATCGATTTCAAGATAACCTGTTAAGTCATATTTTTTAACAATAACTTCTTCTAATGCAATTGCTTTTTCTGTCAGCAATAATTTGGCTGTTCCGTTTTTTAGCCAGTCATTCGTTACTCTTACTCTCAAGGATTGATAACCAAGTAAGGCTATATGCAGCGTATCATTAACGCTTACTTCCAACTCAAAATATCCTTTTATATCTGTAGTTACTCCTTTTACTTTATTGATGTTAATAACGTTTACATTAGCGATAGGCAGCAATGTGTTGTCGTTAATAATTGTTCCTGTAACTTTTTGTGTTATCTGATTGGTTTGCGCGATTGCGCCTAGAGGAAGTATGAATAAAAGTAAAATTGTAAAATATCTCATAGCGATTTTTGATGGTTTAAAAGTATGAAACTCTTTTAAGATATTCCTGAGTTTGGTATCAGAATTAGAACAAAATTAACAAAAGAAAAAAATTCCAAAAAAGAAATTCCAAATTCCAATAAATAAGCTATTGGAATTTGGAATTTTAGTATTGAAGTTTTAGCTATTAGCTTTTTCTTGGTCTTCTGCTTTTTGCAGCTTCAAATGAACGACCTGCTGGTTTATCAGTTGAACCTTCTGAACGTCTAGGCGCTCTTTCTTCTCTTTGGAAAGAACCTGGTGCTTTTTTTGGAGCACTATCACGGTTAAAACCGCCTTCTCTTCTTGGTCTTTCTGAAGAACCTGAACTTCTTTCACTTCTGAAACCACCTTCTTTTGGAGCTGAGCTTCTTTCGCTTTTAAATCCACCTTCTTTTCTTGGACCGAAACTTCCTCCGCCACCAGAACTTCTTCTTTCGCCGCCTCCAGAATTTCTATCACCTCTGAATCCGCCACCAGAACTTCTTCCGTTATGGTCACGTCTTTCACGGCTTCCACCATCGTTTTTAGAAATCTCAACATTGATACGTCTTCCGTTCATATCAAATCCGTTAAGGATTGACATAACTTTATCAGTATGTTCTCCATCAGTATTAAAGAAAGAGAAACCTTCTTTTACATCAACCTTGAATACGTCATCACGACCTAAATCTAAAGTTTCTTTCAGGAAATCTTTCAACTGCATCCAATCGAAATCGTCACGTGAACCAATGTTTACGAAATAACGAACAGGATCTCCGGCTCTGATTTCTCTTGGCTCTGAACTTCTTTCGCTTCTTTCTCCACCGTTTTCACCAGATAAATCACGTTTCTTTTTGTAGTAAGCGATGAATCTGTTGAATTCAACAGAAACCATTTTCTTGATTAATTCTTCTTTTGTCAAACCGTCAAGAACTTCGTTGATAGCAGGTAAATAGTTATCTATCTCATGGTCAACTTCAGTATCTTTAATTTTATTTGCTAAGTGCAATAATTGGATTTCACAGATTTCAATTCCACTTGGAATTGTTTTCTCCTGGAATTTTTGTTGGATGATTCTTTCGATTGAAGAAATTTTACGCAATTCACTTTTAGTGATGATTACGATTGAAGTTCCTAATTTTCCAGCTCTACCAGTTCTTCCTGAACGGTGATTGTATGTTTCGATTTCGTCCGGCAATTGATAGTTTACTACGTGAGTAATATTATCAACGTCAATTCCACGAGCCGCAACATCAGTCGCAACTAGCATTTGAATTTGACGGCCACGGAACGATTTCATAACTCCGTCACGTTGCGCCTGAGATAAATCTCCGTGCAATGCCGCAGCGCTGTAACCATCTTCAATCAGTTTTTCTGCAACAGCTTGTGTATCACGTTTAGTTCTACAAAAAACTACAGAGAAAATATCGGGATTAGCATCAGCCAATCTTTTTAAAGCTTCGTAACGGTCACGGGCATTCACACAGTAAAATTCGTGTGAAACTGTAGCCGAACCGGAGTTCTTGTGTCCAACAGTAATTTCTACTGGATCAGCCATGAATTTCTTAGCAATACGCGCAACTTCCGCAGGCATTGTTGCTGAGAATAACCATGTTTTTTTCTCGTCTGGAGTATCCGATAAAATCGAAACGATATCATCATAAAATCCCATGTTCAACATCTCATCTGCTTCATCAAGAATACAGTAATTGATGTTTTTAATGTTCACAAGACCACGATTAATCATGTCCTGCATTCTACCTGGAGTTGCAACAATTACCTGCGCTCCACGTTTAATCTCTCTGGCCTGTTCTGTAATGCTTGCACCACCATAAACTGCCACTGTATGTAAACCTTTTACATATTTTGAGTATTGTTTAATCTCGTTGGTGATTTGTAAGCAAAGCTCACGCGTTGGGGATAAAATTAACGCTTGAGTACTTCTGTCTTCAGCATCAATTTTTTGAATTAGCGGAAAACCAAATGCTGCCGTTTTCCCTGTTCCTGTTTGTGCTAATGCGACTAAGTCTGTGTTTTGTTCCAATA
>NZ_JBDSMB010000041.1:0-5161 GCF_039916025.1 Flavobacterium sp. | reverse complement strand
TACGGTAGGACATTGAGAATATACAGAATCATTATACCCTAAAAGAGATACTAATAAAACAATGTAGATAGAATAATTTTTAACAAGAGTAGTGATTCTCATAAGCAATTCAATTTTAGATAATTCTCCACTAACCGACCGTACACTTTTATACTATCATCTTAAATTTTCACATTTATATAGCAAAAATGATTTAATCTGATATTCAACAGTATACTTCGAAGCAAAAAAATACTTCCACTATATTACTCATAATAATAGGAACAGGATTTGACTTATTAAAATGTTATAAACAAAATAATCAACATTATTATAAATAACTTATCATATAAAAAATGCTTTATCTCATTGAAATAAAACATTTTACATGTAAATAAAAATTAATTTAAAAGTTATTAATAATCTAATTTACTTTTTTAAAATAAAAAATTGTTAATAAGTTTACTCGAATTTGTGAACCTATTAACAACTAATCGTAAATTTAAAATGAATTAAAATGTAATATTTTGGATATCTTTTGAAGCTATTTTAAATTCCTCCATTACCTCATTAATGATTGACTCAACTGATTTAATTTCGTGAATTAAACCCGCAATTTGTCCAATTTCTAATTCTCCATTTTCTAAATCTCCTTCAAACATTCCTTTTTTGGCTCGGGCCCGACCTAATAATACTTTTAAATCATCCGGCGTTGGACATTTTGAGTATAAGTCCTGGATTTCGTTATAAAATTTATTTTTTATCAATCGTACCGGAGCTAACTCTTTTAAAGTTAATTGTGTATCGCCTTCCTTAACTCCTATAATCGTTTGTTTAAAATTCTCATGTGAAGAACTTTCAAAAGAAGCTGCAAATCGTGAACCCATTTGAATTCCATCAGCGCCAAGAATCATTGCAGCAAGCATGCCTTTTCCGGAAGCAATTCCTCCAGCAGCAATCAGGGGAATTGTGATATTTTCTTTTACCATCGGTATTAAAGTGAAAGTAGTTGTCTCTTCTCTTCCGTTATGTCCACCTGCTTCAAAACCTTCAGCAACAACTGCATCAACTCCAGCTTCCTGAGCTTTCAAAGCAAACTTTGAACTGCTGACAACATGAACAACAATAATTCCTCTTTCTTTTAAATAACTGGTCCAGGTTTTTGGGTTTCCTGCCGAAGTGAAAACAATTTTAACTTCTTCCTCAATAATAATCTGAATAATCTCTTCAATATTTGGATACAACATCGGAACATTAACCCCAAAAGGTTTATTCGTAGCTTTTTTGCATTTTTGGATATGCTCACGCAAAACATCCGGATACATCGAACCCGCACCAATCAATCCTAAACCTCCTGCATTACTAACAGCACTGGCTAATTTGTAACCGCTGTTCCAAATCATTCCACCTTGAATAATTGGGTATTTTATATTGAAAAGTTGGGTGATTTTATTCATTAATTTTTAATGATTTTTCCGGTTTGCACAAATGCATTGCTTTTTATTTTATAGAAGTAGATTCCGGAATTTAAGTTTTCCAGAGGAATTGATGCTCCTGAATTAGTAATTGATTTTTCAAAAACATTTTGACCTAAAGCATTGTAAAAACTAATTTTTGCTTCAGCAAAATTATTCGGAAATGAAATGAAAAGTCTATCTGAAACCGGATTTGGGTATACTAAAAATCTTTCAGTTGAATTTTGATTTACGGAAAGCGTTAATGCCAATTGAAAATCCGGAATTCCATAACCAAATTGATTGTTTGGATTTGCAAATCTATCAGCAGATTGTTTTACAAAATCTACTATTTGCTGATTGGTTAGATTTGGAACTGCTCCCCAAAAACTGGCAATCATTCCAGCCATAATCGGACATGAAAAAGAAGTTCCGCTCGCAGCCTGAATAGTTCCACTTGTATTGGCAACAACTGCTGCCTGACCTTTGGCCATTACATCTGGTTTTATTCTTCCATCAAACGAAGGTCCAACAGAACTAAAAGTCGCATAAGTCTCATCAAATTTTACAGCTCCAACTGCTAAAACATTATTAGCTTCAGCCGGAACACCAATATGATTTAATGGTTCAGGGCTTCCGCCCGAATTACCAGCGCTGGCAACAACCACAATTCCTTTACTAAAAGCAATATTAGCACCTTTAGAAGCAAAAGCCGTGTCACCCGTAAATTCATCATAGGAATGTCCATAATTTGGATTATCAAATTCATAATAACCCAGTGAAGTTGAGATAACGTCTGCTCCTAATCTATCTGCTTCTTCAGCAGCTTCAACCCAATAGCTTTCTTCTACCGGACTTTCCTGCGAAACATCTTCGGTTACAAATAAATAATATTGAGCATCCGGTGCAGTGCCAACAAGTTCGCCATCAACATACCCTCCCATGCAGGAAAGTGTCATGGTTCCGTGATTGTGCAATGAATAAACATCGGTACTTTGACTAACATAATTATAGCCCCCCAAGATTAAATTATTATCAAATAAACGCTGAAAAGGCGCAGTTGAATCAACATTTATAAATCCGGAATCCAGGACGGCTATTATTTTACCAGTTCCGGTATAATTCGCCTGATGCAGTAAATGCCCATTCAGCATTTGGATTTGATTACTGGAATTTCCGTAATTAAAATTGGTCAAAACATCCATTTGTTTGTTAACCGGAGTAATCGTTCTCGGGGTTGGTCTTTTCGAATTCAAAGAAACATCAGCAAACTGGACATGATTTACATATGGCAGCAAAGCCAATGCATTAATATCGTCAATACTGCCCTGAACATGAAGGCAATTTAGCCATTTTGATTTGGCCATTACTGTAATTCCGACTGAAGCCGTAATTCCATCAATATAAGGTTGGTGAATTGGCACATCATTTTCAGTCAAAGCAATTCCCTGATTGGTTCTTCGGTCTAAAGCTCGTTGCGTCAGAAAATCTAAAGGTGTATTCAGCTGAACAGCTGCATTTGGTTTATCATTAAAATAAACCCACGCATCTTCTTGTGAATATCCATAAAAACTTAAAAGAAAAAAGACAATAAAGTATAGTTTTTTCATAGCATTACTCTTTTGGAAACGCTAATTTATGAAATTACTCCTGAACCAACTAATTCGTCATCAATATTCCAAGCGACAAACTGCCCTTCGGTAATTGCAGATTGTGGTTCGTCAAAAGAAACATACAAACCACTTTCAAATTGATATAAAGTTGCTTTCTGCAAAGCCTGACGGTAACGAATACGCGCCATCACCTGCATCGTTTCTCCGTTTTTCAATGCCAAATCTTCGCGTATCCAATGAATTTCTGAAGGTTGTACTTTCAATGTTTTTTTGAATAAGCCCGGATGATTTGCGCCTTGCCCGGTATAAATCGCATTTGATTTTACATCAGTAGCAATGATGAAAAGCGCTTCTTTTGTACCGCCAACATTCAATCCTTTTCGTTGTCCGATTGTAAAATAATGTGCGCCCTGATGTTTGCCAACCACTTTTCCACTTTCTGAAGTATATGAAATTCCTTTGCTTTCAAAAGCTAATTTTTCTTCTGACGAATTAAAAGTTGGAAGTTCTTGATTGTAAATTGAACTGTTAACATCAATTTCATAAATCAAACCTTCTTTGGGTTGCAATTGTTGTTGCAAAAATTCGGGTAAACGAACTTTTCCAATAAAACACAATCCTTGTGAATCTTTCTTTTCTGCTGTAACCAAATCTAATTGGGTTGCTATTTCGCGAACTTCCGGCTTGATTAATTCGCCAATTGGAAATAAGGATTTTGCTAATTGTTCCTGTGATAATTGACAAAGGAAATAAGACTGATCTTTGTTTCCGTCTTTCCCGGCTAAAAGTTGATACACTGGCTTCCCATCAACATTGATTTCACCTTTTCTGCAATAATGCCCGGTGGCAACATAATCCGCGCCAAGACTTAAAGCAATTTTCATAAAAACATCAAACTTGATTTCGCGGTTGCACAATACATCAGGATTTGGAGTTCGTCCCTGTTCGTATTCTTTGAACATATAGTCCACGATTTTTTCTTTGTATTGTTCGCTTAAATCAACTGTTTGGAAAGGAATTCCGAGTTTTTCTGCAACCAAAAGCGCATCGTTACTGTCTTCGAGCCATGGGCATTCATTGGAAATAGTCACCGAATCATCGTGCCAGTTCTTCATAAAAAGACCAATGACTTCATAGCCTTGTTCTTTTAAAAGATAAGCAGCAACACTCGAATCAACACCTCCGGAAAGTCCGACAACAACTCGTTTCATATTAAACAAAAAATTTGCGGCAAAGTTACCGCAAATTCTGTAAAATGGCATACTATAATATCAGTTATAACAATTCTGCCGTAAGCAAAACCTATTTACTTCCCAAGTTTGTTTTTGAGTTCAGCGTCTAAGTCAGGTTTAGACTTATCTTCATCCTTAACTATAACCTTAACATCAGCCTGGTTCGGCATTGCTGGCTTTTTAAAATTTTTGTTTTGGAAGTTCATATTGACATCTTTCAATTTTCCTTTTACAAGCATTTTCCACATGCCCACTTTCTTTCCATTTTTAAAAAGTCCTTGTGCCGCAATTTGATTGTCAACATTTCTAAAAATGGCCATTCCTTCGTATTGTCCATTTTTATAAATAGATTCTTCGAGGACTAAACCATTTTCTGCATAACTTTTATAAGCTCCGTTTTTAATTCCGTCTTTATAGATTGTTTCTTCAGCTATTTCCCCACTTTTATAAAACACTTTTCTAACACCATTCAACTTTCCATTTACATAAGGCTCAAGTGTCATCACTGTTGGCAAATCTTCATGGTAATATTTCCAATCACCTTCAAATTGTTTATTTACAACTTTACCTTCACTTACTTTATTCTTGTTTTGATTGTAGAAAATAGTGTAGCACGAATTGTCTTTAGCATTAAATTCTCTTGTTGCGATTATTGTTCCTGCTTTAGTATCATCAAAGAATTTGAACATTCCCGTTTCTTTTCCGTGGTCAAAAGTGCCTTCATATCGAGGTCGTTTTGACGCTTCATAAACACCTTTCCAAACGCCATTTTTTTTGCCATTTTCATCCAATTTATTAATGCTTTGGGCAAAACCAATCGATGTTAAAAGCAATAAGGCAATAATATATTTCATAATGTGATTTTTAATATAACGGTAAAAAG
>NZ_JBDSMB010000040.1:0-10252 GCF_039916025.1 Flavobacterium sp. | reverse complement strand
CTTTTGGAGTTAAATCTATAGCCTTTTTGGTATACCAATGTCTTGCTGCTTCCTGGGCACCATAAACACCGTTACCCATTTCTATACTATTAAGGTAAACTTCCATGATGCGTTCTTTTCCCCAAATTAATTCAATCAGAACCGTGAAATAAGCTTCCAATCCTTTGCGGAGATAGCTTCTGCCTTGCCATAGAAAAACATTTTTAGCTGTTTGCTGTGAGATTGTGCTACCGCCTTTAAGCTTTCTTCCTTTATTGTTGTTTTTAAAAGCTTTCTGCATCGCCTTAAAATCAAAACCGCTGTGGATTAAAAAATTCCCGTCTTCGCTGGCAATTACAGCTTTTTGAAGATTAGGGGAAATCTCTTCTAATGGAACCCATTTATGACTGTAAATAGCATCATTGCCATCCAACTTAAATTCTATGATTCTGGTAATCATCAAAGGTGTAAACGGAATTGGAACCCATTTGAATATAATGACCGATAAAATGGAAAGTCCAAAAAACCAAAGCATCGCTTTCCAAATCCAACGCAAAATTTTTCTTATCATATTATATTTATTTTACTAAATCTGCTAATTCCTGACCTATTAAACTTCCTATGGCAACGCCCATTCCGCCTAATCTTACGCCGCAATATAAATTTTCCGAAAGTTGTTCGACGATAGGTTTTTTGGTCGAGCCTAATCCCATTATTCCGCTCCAGCGATGTGCAATTTTATAATCGGTGTTTGGTAAAATTACTTCTTTTAATAATTCTTCCAGCCGATTTTGAATTAATTCTGTTTGGCCAAGTTCTGTAGTTGTTTCTGTTTCAAATGCTAAATTCCTTCCGCCGCCAAGCAAAATTCTATTGTCAATATTTCGGAAATAATAATAGCCTTTATCCAAATGAAAAGTTCCTTTGATATCGAGATTTGGAATTGGTTCCGTAATCAAAACCTGTGCTCTTGCTGGTTTTACCTGATTATTGGTTAATTGTGCTGCAAAGCCATTGGTGGCGAACAATAACTTTTTCGTTGAAAAACAAAAATCGTCCAAAGCAACTTCTATTTCACCATTTTTTTCTTCATAAGACGTAACTTCAACCTGATTCAGAATTAAAATATTGTTTGCAATTGCTTTTTGCAACAACGCATTCATCATTTTTCCAGTATCAATTTGGGCTTCAAAAGGATTAAAGATTACATATTCCTGTATGCCCTGAAAAGCAAATCGGTCAACTTCTTTGGCAAAAACATCATTCCGAAAAAGCGGTTTTAATAAGTCATTTATAAAAGGCAGCTTTTGCAAACACTCAGCATAAGTACTTTCATCATCTTTAAGAAATAATTCATAACCGCCATAAGGTTTGAAATCTATGGTTTCATCACCTAAGTTTTTACGCAATAATTGCAATCCACTCCATCTTTTTGAAATAAGCTGAACAACTTCTTCTTCGCTGTGTGATTTTAAGTCATCAATTATTTCCGAAAGACTTCCAAAACAGGCAAAACCTGCGTTTTTTGTACTTGCACCCTGAGGCAAAATCCCCTTTTCTAAAATCAATATTTTGCTTTCTGGGAATTTCTCACGCAACGCTAAAGCGCAATGAAGTCCGACAATTCCGCTACCAACAATGGTGAAATCGACATTTGTAAACCAGTTTTTGAGTTCCCAATAACTAAGATTCATTTAATAATTTTCACTAAAAATACTTTTTTTCAGATAAATCGGGAAACAAATATTTAAAAGATTATCATTTTAGTACGAATTATATTTATTTTTTAATTATTTGTCAACATTTAAACAGGTAGTTTGTCAATTTGTTAATATTTTTATTAATTATTGAATCAATTTCATAAAAATAGCTTTATTTTTGGCGGTTTATATTAAATTAAACCTATTAAATTATGAAATTTAAACTACTACTCATTATTACTTTATTGGCAATTACCTCTGTGACTTTTTCCCAAAACAAAAGCACAATTTGGAATGTCACTACTAAAAAGAATAACATGGTTGCACTTGATGCAAGAATGCGACTTCCGGAAAACAGACTTTTTGACTTAAACTTAACAAGTTTAAAAGCCAAATTGAGCAATGCTCCTGAAAGAAGAGCAAAAGAATCTACTACAGTAGTATCAGTATCTATTCCAAATGCAGATGGCGTTTTAGAAAGATACCGAGTTTACGAAAATTCGAATATGGATCCGGCATTAGCTGCAAGATATCCTGAAATTAAATCCTATATCGGAATCGGAATTGACAATTTGGCTGCAACAGCTTATTTCAGCGTTTCTCCTTTAGGATTCAAATCAATGGTTATTTCTCCTGATAAATCTGCTGTTTTTATCGAGCCTATTTCTGCTGATTTAGGAACATATACTGTCTATAGAAAATCAGACAAAGCACAATCACTTACTCGTTTTGAATGTAGCGTTATTGACGAAGTTGCGCCACAAATGGAAGGAAGCACTTTAAGACCAAATGCTGATGATGCAGTTTTAAGAACATACCGTTTGGCTATGTCTTGTACAGGAGAATATACTGCTTATTTTGGTGGTACAAAAGCTTTGGCTTTGGCGGCTATAAACAACTCTATCACGAGATGTAATGGTGTTTTTGAAAAAGATTTTGGTGCTCGTTTGATTATTATAGCGAATACTGATGCTGTTATTTATACAAGTGCGTCAACAGATCCATATTCTGCTTCATCAAGCATGTCACAATGGAATTCTCAATTGCAATCAACATTAACCTCTGTTATTGGTGATGGCAACTATGATATTGGTCACTTATTTGGTGCTACCGGTGGTGGTGGAAATGCAGGTTGTATCGGATGTATTTGTTCGAGTGGAAAAGGTAGTGGAATCACTTCTCCGGCAGATGGAATTCCATCTGGAGATAATTTTGATATTGATTATGTAGCTCACGAAATTGGTCACCAAATGGGAGCTAATCACACATTTACTCATAGCAATGAAGGAACTGGTGTTCAAATGGAGCCAGGTTCGGGTTCGACAATTATGGGATATGCCGGAATTACATCTCTTGATGTTCAGCCACATTCTGACGCGTTTTTCCATGCGGTTAGTATCCAGCAGGTTACTAATAATCTTAAGAATAAAACGTGTTCGGTAAATATTGCTACTGGAAATGCAGTTCCAACTGCTAATGCAGGATTAGATTATACAATTCCTAAAAGCACACCATTTATGTTAACTGCTACTGCTACAGATGCCAATGGTGATGCGCTTACTTACAATTGGGAAGAAATGGATAGTCAAAATACTGCGGCCGTACCAAGTGCTACTAAAACAACAGGAGTAGATTTCAGATCTTATAATTCTGCTACTTCACCAACAAGATATTTTCCAAGAATGGCTTCTGTTTTAACCGGAGCTACAACAACCGCGGGAAGCGAACTTACGGTTGAAGCTTTGCCATCTATTGCAAGAACTTTAAACTTCAGAGTAACAGTTCGCGATAATAGAGCTGGAGGACCAGCAAATAATAGCGATGACATGATTGTTACTGTTAATGCTACTGCAGGGCCATTTACTGTAAGTTCTCCAAACACAGCCGTTTCTTATGTTGGCGGGAGTTCACAAACAGTGACATGGAATGTTGCCGGTACAACAGCAAATAACGTAAACTGTGCTAATGTTGATGTTTTAATCTCTACAAATGGAGGAACTAGCTGGTCAACTTTATTGGCAGCTACTCCAAATGATGGTTCAGAAGCAATTACAATTCCTAATACAGCCGGAACAACAAACAGAATCATGGTAAAAGGAACTAATCATATTTTCTTTGATGTATCCAATACTAATTTTACGATTACTGCAGGTTCAACAGATACTGTTGCGCCAACACCTCCGACATTAACAGCTTCCGGAACTACGCTGACTACAACAAATTTATCTTGGTCTGGCGCTACTGATAACGTAGCAGTAACCGGATATGACGTTTATAAAGATGGTGTTTTATTGGGTTCTACGGCTTCAACATCATATACCGTTTCTGGTTTAGCAAATTCAACAACTTACGTATTTACAGTAAAAGCTAAAGATGCTGCCGGGAATGTTTCTGTTGCAAGCAATGCTGTAAGTGTAACAACTTTGACTCCGGCTCCGGATACAACGGCGCCAACAGCACCTACATTATCAGCTTCCGGAACGACTTTAACATCAACAAATTTATCTTGGTCTGGTTCAAGTGACAATGTAGCCGTGACTGGATATGATGTATATAAAGATGGTGTGTTCTTAGCTTCAACTGCAGCTACAACTTATGTGGCTACTGGTTTATCTTCATCAACTGCTTATACATTTTATGTTCAGGCAAAAGATGCTGCCGGAAATGTTTCTGTTGCAAGTAATACCGTTAACGTAACTACTTTAACTCCGGATACAACTGCTCCAACAGCTCCAACCTTATCAGCTTCCGGAACTACAACTACAACAACTTATTTATCCTGGTCTGGCGCTACTGATAACGTTGCGGTAACGGGTTATGATGTTTATAAAGGTGGTGTGTTTTTAGCGTCAACTCCATCTACAACTTATGCTGTAACTGGTTTGACTGCTTCAACATCATATACATTCAGTGTTAGAGCTAAAGATACTGCAGGAAATGTTTCTGTTAATAGCAATACCGCAAACGTTACGACTCTTGCCAATTCAGTAACTTATTGTACCTCTCAAAGTAGTAATACTGCTGATGAAAGAATTGGGAAAGTAGTTTTTGGAACTATCAATAACACTTCTACAGGAACTGCAGGATATGAAGACTTTACTGCGCTTTCCACGAATGCTACAAGAGGAACATCAAATACAATTACCATTACACCAACCTGGACTGGTAGTACATATAATGAAGGTTATGCTGTTTGGATTGATTACAATCAAGATGGTGATTTTTCAGATGCTGGAGAAACTGTTTTTACAAAATCAAAATCAAGAACCTCTCCTGTTTCCGGAACATTTACCATTCCTGCAACAGCAACTCTTGGAGCTACAAGAATGAGAGTTTCAATGAAGTATAATGCTACACCAACTGCTTGTGAATCTTTCACCTATGGTCAGGTAGAAGATTATACAGTAAATATTACTTCTTCAGTAAGAATAGAGGAAGTGAGCACTACCAGAATTTCATTTAACTTGTATCCCAATCCTGTAAAAGGTGATATTTTAAATATCGCTAATCTTGAATCTCCATCAACTTATAGAATTTTCAATATGATGGGACAAGAATTAGGAAGTGGTAAAATTGAAAACGAAAGTATTTATGTTGGTTCATTAAAAACCGGGACTTTCTTAATCGAAATTTCTAACGGAACATCCACTTTGACAAAGCGTTTTATCAAAGAATAAATATTTAACAAAATACTAAGAGCCATACTGAAAAGTGTGGCTTTTTTTATGAATTAATTTTGCTACTTTTAGCCTTTCAAAAAAAAATGCAATAAAAATGAAGAGAATACTTTTTTTAATCGTTAGTACAATGAGCATAGCAGCATCAGCGCAACAGGTCTTATCTCCGGAAACTTTATGGAAACTTGGCAGAGTAGCAACTATTGGAATTTCCAAAGACGGAAAATCAATTGTCTATAAAGTTTCAACGCCAACTGTAGAAGAAAACAAATCCAATTCTAAATTTTATACTATTCCTGTTATCGGAGGCAATCCTGTAGAAGTTCAGGAATCTCAGACTAAAGATTTAGTAGCAGATAAAAATGTTTCTCCCGACGGTAAATATATTTTGTCAAACCAGGAAGTCAAAACCGAAAATGTTTTAGGTAAAGATTTCTATCCTGAATTAGACAAATCAGAAGCACAAATTTATGACGGCTTAGATTATCGTCATTGGGATACCTGGAATACTGGTTCCCATAATCACGTTTTTTGTGCTTTGAATAAAGGAAACAAAGTGACTCCGTTTGATATCATGAAAGGTGAACCATACGACTCTCCGCAAAAACCTTCTGGTGGAGATGAAGATTATATTTGGTCACCAAACAGTAATAGCATTATTTATGTTTCCAAAAAGAAATTTGGGACTGCTTATGCTATGTCGACAAATACTGATTTGTATGAATTCAATATTGAAACAAAAACCACAAAAAATTTAACTGCAACTAATCCTGGTTACGATACTAATCCAGCCTTTTCTCCAAACGGTGATTTGACCTGGTTGCAAATGAAACGCGATGGTTATGAAGCTGATAAAAACGACATTATTGTTAGTTTCAAAGGAATGAACATGAATTTGACTGCCAATTGGGATGGTTCGGTTGATAGTTTTAAATGGAATGCCGACAACAAAAAAATATATTTCACAGCTGCCGTTGATGGAACATTACAATTATTTGAAGTTAATTTTCCTGGTTTAACCAAAATTGCCGTGACTGTAAAACAGATTACTAACGGGGATTTTGATGTTCACGCGATTGTTGGTCTTTCCGGCGATAACGTAATCGTTACAAGAGAAGATTTTAACCATGCAGCTGAAATCTATTCTTATAACCTTAAGAAAAAAACTTTTACACAGCTTACCAAAATTAATGACGAAACCTATTCAAAATTGGCTTTGCCAAAATCTGAAAGAAGGTATGTAACTACAACTGATGGTAAAAAAATGTTGGTTTGGGTAGTTCTTCCTCCAAATTTTGATAAAACTAAAAAATATCCAACACTGCTTTACTGTCAAGGTGGGCCACAATCTCCTTTGACTCAGTTTTATTCTTTCCGTTGGAATTTATCTTTAATGGCTTCACAAGGTTATGTTGTAGTAGCACCAAACAGAAGAGGAATGAATGGACACGGGCAGGCCTGGAACGAACAAATTTCAAAAGATTGGGGTGGACAAGTAATGGATGATTATCTTTCAGCTATTGATGATGTGTCTAAAGAAAGTTATGTTGACAAAGCGCGATTAGGTTGTGTTGGTGCAAGTTATGGAGGTTATTCTGTTTATTTTTTAGCTGGTATCCACAATAATCGTTTCAAGACTTTTATAGCTCATGATGGTGTTTTCAATGCACAAAGTATGTATGGAACAACAGAAGAAGTTTTCTTCAACAACTGGGAAAATGGAGGGCCATATTGGGATAAAAATGACGCTTTAGTCCAAAAAGCTTACAGCACTTTCAATCCAATAAATTACGTGGATAAATGGAATACGCCAATCCTAATAATACATGGGGGAAAAGATTATCGTATATCTTATAGTCAAGCACTGGAAGCATTTCAGGCAGCACAGCTTCGTGGCATAAAAAGTCGTTTTCTGTACTTCCCTGAAGAAAATCACTGGGTTTTAAAACCACAAAATGGTATGGTTTGGCAACGTGAATTCTTCAAATGGCTGAAAGAAACGTTGTAAAAGATTGATATAAAAAACAAAAAACCCAACTTTAAAAGTTGGGTTTTTTTATTTATTCTGGGTCTTTCATATGAAAGCTTTCCATAAATTTTGTGGTATAATTTCCGGCTACATAATCCGGTTCGTCCATTAATTGTCTGTGGAAAGGAATCGTTGTTTTAATTCCTTCGATGTAAAACTCATCCAAAGCACGCTTCATTTTGTTGATTGCTTCTTCTCTGGTTTGAGCAGTTGTAATCAATTTGGCTATCATCGAATCATAATTTGGCGGAATGGTATATCCTGCGTAAACATGAGTATCTAAACGCACTCCGTGTCCACCAGGCGCATGCAAAACCGTGATCTTTCCCGGTGAAGGCCTGAAGTCGTTGTATGGGTCTTCAGCATTGATACGGCATTCTATAGAGTGTAATTGTGGCAAATAATTTTTACCGGAAATTGGCACACCTGCAGCAACTAGAATCTGCTCGCGAATCAAATCATAATCAATAACCTGTTCGGTAATTGGGTGTTCCACCTGGATACGCGTGTTCATTTCCATAAAATAGAAATTTCTATGCTTATCTACCAAGAACTCAACTGTTCCTGCACCTTCATATTTAATAAACTCAGCAGCTTTAACAGCAGCTTCTCCCATTTTGTTACGCAATTCGTCGGTCATAAATGGTGACGGAGTTTCCTCTGTCAGTTTTTGATGACGACGTTGTACTGAGCAATCTCTTTCAGATAAGTGACATGCTTTTCCGTAAGAATCTCCAACAACCTGGATTTCAATATGACGTGGTTCTTCGATTAATTTCTCTAAATACATTCCGTCATTTCCAAAAGCCGCAGCAGATTCCTGACGTGCGCTTTCCCAAGCTTTTAATAGTTCGTCTTCTTTCCAAACCGCACGCATTCCTTTTCCACCACCACCAGCAGTTGCTTTTAGCATTACCGGATAACCCATTTCTTTAGAAAGTCTTTGAGCTTCTTCAAAAGATTCTAACAATCCTTCAGAACCAGGAACACAAGGAACTCCGGCTGCTTTCATTGTAGCTTTTGCAGAAGCTTTGTCTCCCATTCTATCAATCATTTCTGGCGAAGCGCCAATAAACTTGATTCCGTGTTCTTGACAAATTTTAGAAAACTTTGAATTTTCAGAAAGAAAACCATATCCCGGGTGAATTGCATCTGCATTTGTAATTTCTGCAGCCGCAATGATATTCGACATTTTTAAGTACGAAAGATTACTTGGTGGAGGTCCAATGCAAACAGCTTCGTCTGCAAATTTCACGTGCAAACTTTCAGCATCGGCTGTAGAATAAACCGCAACGGTTTTAATTCCCATCTCCTTACAGGTTCTAATTACACGAAGTGCAATTTCTCCTCTATTGGCAATTAATATTTTTTTAAACATCTTATAAAAGAATTTTAAATTAGAAATTTTAAATTTTAAATTATTATAACTGACAACAGAGCATCATTTATAATTTATAATTCATAATTTAAAATAGATTAAGATGGATCAACTAAGAATAATGGTTGGTCAAACTCTACTGGTGACATATCGTCAACAAGGATTTTAACGATTTTTCCAGAAATTTCTGCTTCGATTTCGTTAAATAATTTCATTGCTTCAACTACACAAAGAACATCTCCTTTTCCGATTGAAGTTCCCACTTCAACAAAAACAGGTTTGTCTGGTGATGGTTTGCGGTAGAATGTTCCAATCATTGGAGATTTTATAGTTATGTATTTTGAATTCTCATCCGATGCTGCTGGTGCTGCTGGCGCTGCCGGAGCAGCAGCTGGTGCCGCTTGTGCAGCTGGCATAGCATGTTGCATCGGTGCTTGTTGTACATAAGTGATATCTGGTGAGTTTCCTTCTAGCGTAGTTCTAATAGTAATTTTAATTTCTCCCGTTTCCAGTTTTACTTCTGCAACTCCAGAATTGGATACAAATTTGATTAGGTTTTGAATTTCTTTTAAATCCATAATTAGTTATTTTTAGAATTAGTTTAGTTTATTGTTTGTTGTATGCCCACTTTAGGTAAATGGAACCCCAGGTAAATCCGCCACCAAATGCGGCAAAAATTAGATTATCTCCTTTTTTAAATTTATTTTCGAAATCACTCAGTAATAATGGTAGTGTCGCCGAAGTTGTATTGCCATATTTTTGAATATTTACCAATACTTTATTCTCGTCAAGTCCCATTCTGTTTGCTGTGGCATCAATGATTCTTTTATTAGCCTGATGTGCTATTAACCAGTTGACATCGTCTTTAGTTAAATTATTGCGTTCCATAATTTTCTCGCTCACATCAGCCATTCCTGAAACCGCATATTTGAAAACTGTTTTCCCATCCTGAAAAACATAATGTTGTCTATTTTCAACTGTTTCTTTTGATGGAGGAAGAATAGAACCTCCAGCATCGATTTTTAAATATTCTCTACCAATACCATCACTTTTAAGCAGTTCATCTTGCAGACCTAGACCTTCAAAATTGGGTTCAAATAAGACAGCTCCGGCACCATCTCCAAAGATAATACAAGTTGCTCTATCAGTATAATCAATAATAGAAGACATTTTATCGGCACCAATTAAAAGTATTTTTTTATATCTGCCCGACTCTATATATGCAGCAGCAGTTGACATTCCGTATAAAAAACTGGAACAGGCTGCCTGTAAGTCGTAGGCAAATGCATTTGTTGCTCCAATTTCTGTTGCAACATAAACCCCTGTTGCAGCTACCGGCATATCTGATGTGGCAGTTGCCATTATTATCATATCAATCTCTAACGGATCAATATTAGCTATTACTATTAAATCCTGTGCCGCTTTTATAGCAAGAAACGATGTTCCTTTATCAGCATCTTTTAGAATTCTTCTCTCTTTTATTCCTGTA
>NZ_JBDSMB010000039.1:0-29835 GCF_039916025.1 Flavobacterium sp. | reverse complement strand
GTTCTAAAAACGAGAGGACTTTTTTTTTGTTATGACAGAAGAACAATTCGTGTAAGTAGCCCCGATAGGAGCTGGCTACCATGTAGCGCGGATAGCGGGGAAGGTGTTGGAAAGAAGGGAAAACGTTATGCTTCAAAAAATAAAAATGAAATTATAGTTCAATCAAAATTTGATTTTGCAACAAGTTCTCAAACGTATCACGCTCGCGTATCAAATGGCCTTTTCCATCTTTCCATAACACTTCAGCAGGTTTGAAACGCGAATTATAGTTAGAAGCCATCGAGAAACAATAGGCTCCGGCATTTCTAAAACAAAGCGTGTCACCTTCATGGATTTCGGGAATTCTTCTATTATTGGCAAACGTGTCTGTTTCACAGATATAACCCACAACTGTGTAAAAGCGCTCTTTTCCTTTTGGATTGGAAATATTTTCAATGTTGTGTTGCGATCCGTAAAACATTGGACGGATTAAATGATTAAAACCACTATCAATTCCGGCAAAAACAGTAGATGTCGTTTGCTTGATTACATTTACTTTGGCTAAAAAATATCCAGCTTCACTTACGAGAAATTTTCCGGGCTCAAAAGCTAAAGTCAATTCACGGCCATATTCTTTTTCGAATGCAAGGAAACGTTTGGTTAACTTTTTTCCTAATTCTTCGATGTTAGTTTCAATATCGTCTTTTTTGTATGGAACTTTAAAACCTGAACCAAAATCAAGAAACTCTAAATGTTTGAATTGTTTGGCGGCATCAAACAGAATTTCTGATGCATAAAGGAATACTTCGATATCCAGAATATCAGAGCCTGTATGCATGTGGATTCCGTTGATGTTCATCTTAGTATTCTCAACGATTCTTAAAACATGTGGAATCTGGTAAATAGAAATTCCGAATTTACTGTCGATATGACCTACAGAAATGTTCTCATTCCCACCAGCCATAACGTGTGGATTGATACGGATGCAAACGGGAACTTTTGGATATTTTGCACCAAAATGTTCCAAAATAGAAAGATTATCAATGTTGATTTGAACACCCAATTTGGCTACTTCTTCAATCTCTTCAAAGGAAACACCGTTTGGGGTAAAAATGATTTTATCGGGCGTAAAACCTGCATGAAGGCCAAGCTGCACTTCCTGAATAGAAACTGTATCCAATCCTGAACCCAAATTCTTAAGCAGCTTCAGAATAGAAATATTCGACAAGGCTTTCATCGCATAATTGATGCGAAGCTTTTCTACTTTTGAAAATGCTTTCGTTAAACGATTGTACTGGAATTCAATTTTCTCTGCGTCATAAACATAGAGAGGATTTCCAAATTCTTTAGATAGTGAAAGTAATTCTGCTGGTTGCATAATGTAATTTTTTAACAAAGCTATGCTTCTTTACCAGAAATGGCAATTGTTTAAATATCGAAATTCATCCTTTTTGAAAACATTACATAAATGGGAAAGTAAAAGAAAAGACCAGTGTTTGCTGATTTACCTTGTTGTAGATATTTTTTCTAACTGAAATCTTTACCAGAAAAACGAAAATTTCAGCTTTCTAAATTCTGCCATTTTGAAAGCATTAGACAAAATTAAAAGGATATAAATAATTAAATTTCGGACAATTATTAACCTATTTATTATAGATTATGCTTTTAAATTACATTCAAAAACATCTCTCAAACTCTGGCATTTATTCGGAAAATCTGAAAAGAATTTCATTTGTAGTGATACTGTTTTTTAGTATCACAACTATGCAATCACAAACTACGTTTACTTCAGTTCAATCGGGTAATTATACCGACCCTGATACTTGGGGAGCAGCTACTATGCCAACATCGGATGATCATATTGTAATAAGTACAGGAACTACAGTTACTCTCGATGATTTGCTAACGATACAAAATGCTACTATAAGCGGCACATTAGAAAGTACTTCAGCATCTTCGGAATTTATCATTGAAGGTAATTTAACGGTTAATTCCGGTGGATTATTAAAAGGAATTTATTTTTATGATGCGGGTTCGTTTGGTTATAATAAAGGAATACAGCTCACTGTTGCAGGCAACATCATAAACAATGGTAGAATTGATTTGTCAGAAGGCTCTAGTTATGACCCGGAAGGTGTGTTGAATTTGAATGGAACAACATTGCAAACGGTTAATGGGTTAGGTACATTTGGTGGTACTTTTTTAAGTACAGGTAGTAGTAACACAGTAGCAGTAATTAATCAAATAGTTGTTGATAATACCAGTACTGCAACTCCCAATATTATATGGGGATTTAATAATATTAAAATCAGAAGTGCTTTAGCACTGACAAGTGCCAGAATAGATTTGGCCGCAAATAAAATGTCTATCGGAAATTATGGTGGCGCGACTACAACTTGTCCGGCTGGTAGTGGTTTTTTAAGTGGGACGATTGGTAAATGGTATGATGCTTATGATAATTTTGCTCCAATAACTTCGGGTGCTGATTATAATAACGCTGATGCCTTATTTCCTTTTATTAGTGCTAATGGAAAAAGCAGAGCGGCATTTATTTCAAGACCAAATGATACCACCAGTTCGGCTGTTTCCGGTGAACTTTCAGTAAGTTATTATGATGCTTCAACTGTTGCCAATGGTTTTTCTATACCCGATGGTGCTTATACAATAACCGATATATATGAAGGCGCCTGGATTATCGAAAAGGATGCTAATTATTCATTTCCGTTAGGAAATCATGCTATAGCTTTTTCAATTGAAGATGCTTATTTGATTAAAAATGGGAATTCCAGAATCATTAAGCTTGATGATACTACAGTAGGAACGCATCAGGCAGGAACAACTACACCTTTTGCGGAAAGAATCGGACTTTCAGATAGTGATTTGAATAATGGTTTTCTTGTTGGGTACAATGCAGTTTTAGATACGCCGGTAACTTCAGTTCAATCTGGTAACTGGGATGATGCTTCTACATGGAGCAGTAATTCGGTGCCATCTTGTACCGATACTATAACTATTCTTTCGGGTCATACGGTAACAGTTAATTCTGTTAACACTGCAGCCGGAGTAAATATTAATGCCGGAGCTACTTTAATTAGTGATTCTTTAAGTTTAACGGTTGGTTGTACAAATAACAATGCGACTTTTTCAAACAAAGGAACTTATAGCATAAATGGAGGTTCTCTTATTGTTAATGGAAATATTGTGCATTCTAACGGAAGTATATTCAATCAAACAGCTGGAGACATCATTGTGGATGGTAATAATAACGGCGATGCTGCGACCAGTATTGACCAAACGCTTTTCAAAATAACAAATACCACATTAAATCTGACTGGAGGAAAAATAACTATCGTTGATCCACCGGTTGTTAGTGCAAGTTTGGCCACAACACATACAATTACAAGCATAGTTCCTTGTACTGGTTTTTTCTGTTGGTATCCTACCGATATATTTTTAGATTCAGTAGATGATTTAACAATTGGTCAAGTTGTTTCAGGTGCAGGAATTCCTGCTGGAACAACAATAGCCAGTATCAATTTTGATGGTTCAATTAATACAAGTCCGAGTTTGCCTGCTACAGGTTTAACTTTACCTTTAAATTTATCTTTTTATACTGTAGGTTCTCCAATATCTGCATTCATATACGAATCAAGTAATAATTATGCTGCCGGAGCTGGACATACATTACAAATTGGGGATGGAATATCAATAGAGAAAAGTACAGTGACTACAAACGGATTCAATTGCAATTTTAGAGCAGCGGAAGGGACTTTATCTCTGAATAACTTAATCGTTAATGCTCCGGATGCAACAAACAGATTTGTTAATTTAGATAATAACAATGCTAATTTCAGTGGAGTTGTGATGAATGTACAAAACGATTTTACTATCATACAAGGAAAAGTAATTGGTTCTGGAGTTGATACTTATTATGGAGGAAATATAGTTAACAACGGACAATTAAATGTATACAACACAACCAGTCTTGGGAATTATATAGATGGTTCTTATGTGGCAACATCGAATCCGCAAACTATTTCAGGTACCGGAACGTTTAATGCTCAAACTGATGTGATCCTGAATACAGCTTTTACTACTGGTTCGGTAAATCAACTTAAAGTGAACAATACAAGTCCGGCCGGAGTAACATTCTTGGTACCTTTCAATGTGATTAGCGGATTAACTATGACCGAAGGAATTATTCACACATCAGCCTCAAGTGTTCTTAAAATTGGAACTCCAGCTATGGCATATACAGGAAGCATCTTCGGAAATTTTGGAAGTAATTGTTATATTGACGGCCCTGTTTCAAAAGATATCGCAGGAAACCAAAATGCTATCAATTTAACTAATGGTTCAGGTTTTGATGCAGCTTTCTTTTTTCCGGTAGGGAAATCAACGTATTCTCCGATTTGGGTGGCTATTACCACGCCAGCAGGAGGTTTTGAAACACCGGGAGCTAATTTAAAAGTGGAAGCTTTTGAAACAAATTCGGGTACACCATCGGCTAATATTGCACATTTAAGCCAAAACAGATGGGAAGTTTCTAAAACGGCTGGTACGGCTACTGATTTTAATATTAAAGTTGGTGACGACTTAGCAGATGAAAATTACATTATTGTACAGGCAGCAACTGCAGCCGGAGTTTATGATAATGATTTTGGGATAACTTCCACATTTGAAGCAGGAACACCAAATACCTTAACTTCTACAACTGCTCCGATGCCGTTGTCAAGCTTTAAAGGTTTCTTTTCTACAGCAAGACAATCCGATTGTTCAGTTGTAATTCCAGGTAATACATTAGCTTCTGAAACTGTTATTTGCGGAGGAAAATCAGTAAAATTGAGTTTAGAAAATGTAATTGTTGGAGAAGGCATAACCTATCAATGGCAAAACTCAACAGATGGATTAAGTTATAGCGATATTGATACTGCTACAGCAACAACCTGCAATGTTTCGCCAATAGAGGATACATACTACCGTTGCAATGTAAGTTGTTCATTTAGTACAACAACAGTAGCATCAACACCAATAGTAATCGCTTTAAACAACACTATAACTTCTACTACAGCGGCAACAATTTGTTTGCTTACAACCGACACTGCTACATTAACAGCTACTTCTGCAGATACTATAAAATGGTATGATGCTCAAACCGGAGGTAATATTTTAGGAACGGGGAATTCATTTATAACACCAAGTCTTACTGCGACAACTACTTATTATGCAGGTACCGAATCAACAAGTAATGGTGTAGGAGGTATGGTTTATACAGAGGATGGCTATGGTACTGGAGGATTGAATAAAGGTTTGGCATTTAATTTATCCAATTCGATTATTTTAAATTCGGTAAAAGTATATCCGCAACAAAATCCAGGTGGTACCGGACCAGCAGCTGTAACTATTAGAGTACTTCAAAATGGAATGCAGGTTCCGGGAACTTCAGATGTAACTTTTACTCCAAATACATTTGAAGATTATAACCCAACTACAACAGCTCAAATCGTAACGCTTAATTATCAGTTAGCCGCAGGTGACAACTATTCACTTGAGATTACGGATGGAGCGTCTTATGACAATGCATTTGCTTATAATTATTTATTTCCAAGTCCGTTCCCAATTACAACCGGCGCAGTTTCAATAATTGGAGGAATTGACAATGGTTATGTAAGCGATTCGAATTATAATTATTTCTACAATTGGGATGTTACCGAAGTATGTTCTTCAGCCAGAATACCTGTCACAGCGACTGTAGAAACCGTAGGATGTGATTTGGGAACTCCGTCTCTTTCTGAATCAATAAGCAAAGTTATAGGCTATCCAAACCCCTATTCAGGAACATTCAAATTAAAAATAGAAACTAATAGCACATCAGATATTAGAGTGAATGTATATGATATGATTGGAAGATTAATCGAGCATAGAGAGACTGATTTAAATGGAATATCACAATTGGAGTTTGGAAATGGTTATCCTTCCGGAGTTTACAATGTGGTTGTAATACAAGAAAACAATATAAAAGCACTGCATATGATCAAAAAATAATTACCAACAACCAATTTTCATAGTGAAGAAAACCGATTAGGAAACTAATCGGTTTTTTTTACGTAATTATTTTTATCAGTAATAAGAATCCAGATTATATGAGTAACTTGTAAGTTCACTTATAACATTAAATACTGTAAAAATGTTCACTCATCAGGGTAATAAAAGAACGGCAAACCACAACCTGCAAATTGCTTCATTACTCTCATTTGTAGCTGGAATTGTTAATGTCGCAGGCTTTTTGGCAATCCAAAAACTTACCACAAATGTAACCGGTCACTTTGCTTTTTTTGTAGATGAAATCTTTAAACTTAATTTCTGGCAGGGCTTTATTTACTTTCTGTACATTTTTTTCTTCTTCCTCGGATCATTTTCATCGAGCTTCCTGGTGGAATACATTACCCGAAGAAACAGCAATTATACTTATATTGTCCCTACCGCAATTGAAGCTTTTATTTTATTAGTTATCGCTGTTTTTGGACAGCAATTGGCTGTAGAAAATCCAAATATGATTGCGTTTGTATTGCTTTATGCGATGGGGCTTCAAAATTCGCTTGTCACACGAATTTCAAATGCGACTGTACGGACTACACACCTAACAGGATTGTTTACTGATTTAGGAATCGAACTTTCACAATTGTTTTTTTATCGTGAGGTTCCGGCAAGGCAAAAACTTTTTACTTCCATAAGATTAAGGCTTACGATTATCAGCTTCTTTTTTGCAGGCGGAATTGTGGGTGGTATTTTTTATTCTGAAATGGGACTTAGGGTATTGCTGTTTGGAGTAATCACCTTATTTGGAGGTCTTATTTATGATAGTATTAAATTAAGACTATTGCGTCTGAAAAGAAAATACAGGCATTGATAATCTTTATCCTGGGATATCCATTTAAAATTTTTCAGGAATATTATATTCAATTTTTTGGACATTGAATTTTGCGTAATTGAAATCGCCTGCCTCTAATTTCCAGGTAACTTCAGCTGAAAAAGGGATTCGTAACCCATTGACTTTCCTGTAATCTGACATACTGCAAATCCAGCGTTCCCTTTTTTTCTCAGTCATAAACCGCTGCGTTTCCATTTCGGTAATTTCGCCCAACGCATTAAATAATACGATAAAATAAAATGAGATGTGTTTATAATGGAATGATAATTTTGCTGAATTTTCGTCAATTGCCGTCCATTGTACCTTTTCTGAAGGTAACAGGTTAGTTGGAAACCAAACGCTTTCAGCAAGCCAGCGCTGCAACTCACCTTCGTTAAATGAACTGCCCTTACCATTAACTACATTAAAATTATCAAGCAACAAAACTTTTAAACTTCCTTTACCGGCAATATAGCTGTCTATTGCCGTGAACATCGCAGTTGTGCCTTTCCAGATGAATTGCGGTTGCTGAACAGAAAAGTACTGCTCGCCGGTAATATTGATATACTTTTTTTTCGGATTGGTTTTGAATAGTCCCTTATGTGTCAATCTTATAAAACTTATATAAGGCTGTCCATCCTTGAGGACATATTTAAAATAGCGCTGAACCGGTTCAGGCAAATCTTTCAACTGACCAAAGCTGAATAGGGTATCAGAAATATCTTTTGCATTAGCATATAATGCTCTAACCTGCTTTTTGAATTTTAAGAAGATAGCAATCTTCCCAATCATTAAAGTCAGCAGTAAGAAACCAATAATAATAAATGTAATTATCATTTTATTTTTTTAACCGATTTATGCTTTTTTGTCAATACTGAAAGTTCTTTAAACCCTATCATAAGACTTAGGTTTCCATCATTCCAGATTTAAATAATATAGATTTGGACTAGTGCTCTACTGGGAGTCCAATTTCGTTTAATTGCAAATCCAGCTTTTCCCATTTTGATTTATCTATATAAAGTGTGTCGACATCGGTTGTCCATTCCACAAAAGGCGCCAGATGATATATTTCCACTATCCGTTTTTTATAACCAAAAGAGAACCTCTTGGCACTCAGCTGAAAATTGATTGTCTTATTATTATCATTGATATTACGAAACAATAACGTCTGTGTTTTCCAGTCGCCCTCCCAAGTAAAAAAAGCTTTTAAGAGACATAAAGTACCAACAATTATGAATGTAAAAATAATGGACTGGTTGCTTCTTAATTTTTTGAAGAGATGCCCTATAATAATCATAAATGAAGATGCTGCAAAAAACAGAAAGAAAAAATGGACTCTGTAATCAGCAATATAGAAGGGCGTAAAACGGTTTAAAAGAATAATGATTACCGTAAAGACAAAAATTATATAAATTGATAAATTTAAATGTTTCATTTGTTTTTTATTTATGGATATTTTTTACTTTCCGCATAAAGGTTGCAGTTTCTGAATCGGCTGAAATGCCATAAGCATCTATCAAAGTTCCTTTTACATCATTTATGGTCTGAATTACATAAAGTATAGCGTTATCATCAGGGTTTGATTCGCTTTCGAAGCGGTAGAAATGAACGATTTTAACCTGATCAGGCAGGAAGCTTTTTTTAGTTTTGAGAGAAATGAGATGGTTTCCTTCAACCCCAAATTGGGTTTTATAACCAAGTTTTTTCACTTCTGCCAGTGCGGTAATCAAGCTGTCCATATATATTTTCTCCATTAAAATGAGGTGTTTGAACTCTCTATTAATTTATCTTTCAAAGCGCATTGAAAAATCAAGCAGTACTGTTTCTCCAGTACTCATCAATCCTCCCATAAGAGAGGGATTTTCTACATGGTAGTCAGTCATTTGCAATATGTATTTTCCGGTGCAGGTTATACTGCCATTTTTATTGGCGAAACAATAAATGTCAATGTTAACTACTTTGGTTTTTCCATCAATAGTAAGATTTCCTGTAGTTGTGACCTGATATACAGAATCTTTTTCATCAATGACTTTCGCTTTAGTAACCTTATAAGTCAAGTATTTAAACTTATTTGCCTTTACCTTTTTACTATTCTTAAGTTGCAGCATTGGTAATGAAAATTCGAGAGAATGCAATCCCTTAATGTCATTTCTGGGAACAAGATTGAATTGGGCACTTCCAGTAAATATTTTTGTTTTCATCGTCCACTCATGGGATGTTGAACTTCCGGAAAGTATCATCATGTTATCCCTGCTTTCCTCGATTTTAAAACTTGTCTGTGCTTTTGCAATATTGCTTGTTGCAATCAACATAATCAGGACTGCAATTTTATTAATGATGTATTTGTTTTTCACTGTGATAGGTTTTTATTTTAAATGAGAACGAAGAAACCAAGCCATTTTTTCATGGCTTTCCATAAGTCCGGTGATGAAATCACTAGTACCTAAATCATGGTATTCATCAGCAAAAACATGAATGTTTCCCCTTAATGACATTATTAGGGTTTCGTGATCTATCAGTAATTCTTTTAGATAGCCAGTGCTATTGTTTTTTTCGCGTCTTTCTTCTGTAAATTGGGTCACACTCAGGAATGCTTTGAGCATGGCGTCGACGTAGTGGCCTAGTGTACGGATTCTTTCTGCAACACTGTCTATGATAGTGTCCAATTCACCAAATTGTACTTCAAAGAATTTATGCTTATCATAAAAGTCGGCACCTTCAATATTCCAATGTGCATTTTTGGTTTTTGTATACAAAACATATTCATCTGCCAGAATTTTCGAGAGTTCATTGGTAACACTTTGACGGTTCGATTCTGTAATTCCTATATCAGTTTTCATTTTTTCATTTTTATTATGATTATTTATAATTCGTCAAAATCTACATAGAGATCATTTTGCACCTGCTTAACACCTGGAGCATTCCAGGCAATGCGTCCGGCTTCACTTTTTTGATGCCAGGAATCGACATGGCCTTTTAGCGTTACAATATTATGGAGTACACATACTTCGATATTTTTGTTGTTAATTCCCCCATTTCGCTCAATTGCAATTTCAATGTCTTTTGTTTCTATTACATCTTTTGAAGATGTTGTGATGCTAATGTTATTGGTGATTCCCTTGATGCCAATGAGATTGCTGACAGCATTTTTAGCGGCTTCCTTTTGGTAATTCCATTCAAGTTCGCCAGTCAAGAAAACCCACCCATTTTCAACGGTTATTGTTATTTTATCTCCTGGAATATCCCAATGCCACTTGAAAACATTAGCGATGGCGGCTGTAATTTCAGCATCCGTTTTTGTATCATGGATATTAAAGACGACTTCAATTTTCTCAATGACACTTTTTACTCCCGCCACATTTTTGGCAGCTAGTTCTGCCTCTGATTTTTTGATGTATGTATTAACGGCACCTGTAAGTGTTATCACTCCATTATCGGCCTTTACTCCAATTTCGGCAGCTTGCAACAGCGGCTCCCAATTAATGGCATCTACCACATTTTTCTGTAGTTCTTCGTTACTTTTCATAATTGTATCTCTATAGGTTATTACTTAGATTTGTCCCTCATCCACAATAAGCTCGTTAGTTACTTTGATTACGCCCGGAGCTTTCCACGCAATACGTCCTGCCAGTTCTTTTTGGTACCAGGTATCGACTGATCCTTTTAAAATTACATCACATCCTGAAACCTCTGTCGTTATATTAGTTACATCAAGTGCCATATGGTTTTTGAGTGCACGTTCCAGGGTAGACTTATTTACTTCGATCCTTCCATCGGATTTTAGGGTAATCAGATTGGTAACTCCTTTTACACCAATTAAATTAGTGGCTGCTGTTTTAGCGGCATCACGTTGGTAGTTCCATGCCAATTCTCCTGAAAGTGTTACCCAACCATTAATTACGTCGACTTTTACAACATTGTTCAGCGTATTCCAGTTCCAACTAAAAGCACTCAACAATCCTGAAGTTATATCAATATCATTATTTTGTTTCCAACTTCTTTTCATTACATCAATTTCATTGACAACATCTTTTATACCCGCTACATTTTTGACGACATTTTCGGCTTGAACTTTTTTGGAATAATTGTCGACTTTTCCGGTAAGAGTTACAGTACCATGGCAGACTGTCACATTGATTTCGGGAATCGCTGTAAATGCTTCCGTCTGTAAAACCCCGAGAACATCATTCTGTAACATTTCGTCACTTTTCATTGTCATTATTATAGTAGTTCTTTATTCTGCACCTGAATTTTTGAATGTATTGATAAAAGGTATTTTCGCAGTTGTCTTTTCCATCGTTACAAATGAATTTGCCAAAAGGAGAAGAATCGCAATTAGAATGGCAATTGTTGTAAGTCCCACCCTTGTGAATATCTTTTGTTTCCTTTGAGAGTCAAAACACTATTTTTGATGTAGGAAGTTTTGTTGGCCTGAACTTCAAACAGTAAGATTTCTTTATAGGATTTTTTCATCAGTGCCTCATATTTTTCTGCAGATAATGCCTGGTCAAGTGGTTTGCTCCTGAAAATGCTCAGCATCAATAGTATTGAAGTAATAAAAAGCGCTATTGGAACTATTGAAATGAATTGCAGCAATTGATTAGACACATCCAGACTATTTAGGAAAAAGGGGATAAACAAAACGGTAAATCCAATTATTGTTCCCGCATAGGAATGCTGTTGTCGATACGAATCAACCTGTTTTTCAATAATCTCTTTAGAATTTATTGCAAGAAATTCTAAATTCCTAAGGTCTTCTTTCATAGAAGTTGTTTTTCGTTCTTCAGACTTTTAATGCAGGTTGTTTTGCGACACCTTTAGCCGTACTTTCGGGAAGTAATTTTTCAGCTGTTTTCTTGACTTTAAGCTCTTTTTTCAGTAAATTTTTCTTCGTTTTTGCGGTAGTTTTTTTAATCTTATTATTGATTTTCTTTGCTAATTTTTTAGCTGTAGCATCAATACGCTTCATTATTTTTTTTCCACTTGATTTTACCAAAGTTGCTTCGGTTAAGGCTGATGTAATTTCTGCAGCCATTTTTTTAGTCTTTGTTTTCATGATTTGTTTATAGATGTCATTATGTAATAGGGGCATCCTATTATTATGATACAAAATTGCAGCACATATAACAATAAGGAAATGACAATCGTCATTTGAATAAGTGACGTGCGTCATTATGCAACTCTTATCATGATATTGACATTGTAACATAAATCCCAAATTGTGTAAGCTATTTTGATTTCAAAGGAATATATTTACTTGATGGTATATTATACTGCCACAAAACGTTCATGGAAAATGCAGCCTTATTGCACGCGCTTGTTGACAATGCCATTGATGGCATTATAACTATTGATGATGCCGGAATTATAGAAAGCATCAATCCTTCAGCATGTATACTTTTTGCGTATTCGCAGGAAGAACTCGTTGGCAAAAATATCTCTATGCTTATGCCTTCGCCAGACAGGGAAGCCCATGACAATTACCTAAAACATTATAAAACGAGTGGAGAAGCTCACATCATCGGAATTGGAAGAGAGCTAATCGGACGTACTAAAGATGGTTATCAATTTCCCTTTAAATTAGGTGTCAGCGAAGTTAAATATGCAGGGCGTAAAATTTACGCAGGTTTTATCCATGACCTTACCCAGCAAAAAGCTTATGAAGAACGCCTTAAAAATTATGCTACCCATCTTGAAGAACTTGTTGAAGACCGCACCAAAACTTTAAACGATACGATTAAAGCACTGGAAAAATCGAAAGAAAAAGTTAGTGTTAGCCTTGAGAAGGAAAAGGAACTCAGTAAATTAAAAAACCGGTTTTTATCGATGGCTTCCCACGAATTCCGGACACCACTAAGCACTGTACAACTCTCGGCCTCACTTATAGAAAAGTATGCAGAACCTTTTGAAAGCGCTCCCATTCAGAAACATGTTCTTAAAATTGAGAACGCTGTTTCCAGCCTGACCGCGATACTTACTGATTTTCTGTACATGGAGCAATTGGAAACCGGTACTGTAAAAGCCAAACCAATCTGGTTTGATCTTACTGCGCTTGCGGCAGAAATAACAGAAGAGATGCAATTATTGATTAAAGGAGAACAAAAAATACTTTTTACGCATACAGGTATCCAGACGCAAATCTATCTCGACTTTAACCTGCTTAAAAACAGTATCATTAACCTTATTACCAATGCTATTAAGTATTCAGGAGAAAGCTGCTGTATAGAATTTACAACTGAAATAAATGCTACTCATTGTATTATTTGTGTAACCGACAATGGTATTGGCATTCCTGCAGAAGATCAAAAACATTTGTTTGAACCTTTTTTCAGAGCACATAATACAGGAAATATTCCGGGAACGGGAATTGGATTAAACATTGTAACACGCTACATATCGCTCATGAACGGCAACATCGATTTTATCAGTGATGCAGATAAAGGAACGGTATTCACCTTAACATTTTTATTATCATGAACAAAATACTGTTAATAGAGGACAATAACGAAATCAGGGAGAGTGTAAGTGAAATACTTTTACTGGCAGGCTATAACGTTAGTGAAGCAAAGAACGGCAAGCAAGGTGTTGAAATGGCAACGAAAGAGTTACCAGACCTCATTTTGTGCGACATCACTATGCCTGAACTTGACGGTTACGGGGTTTTATACCTTCTTCATAAAAATCAGGAGACAGCTTATATCCCTTTTATATTTATAACAGCCAGGTCGGAAAGGCCAGACCTTCGTAAAGGTATGGAAATGGGTGCCGATGATTATCTTACAAAGCCTTTTGGCAGACTCGAACTTTTAAATGCAGTAGAATGCAGGCTAAAGAAAAAAGAACAGCAACAGGATTTTTACAGCAAACCGCTCGATGATATTGGACGCCTGATTTCTAAAAATGAAGGGCTTGATGAACTAAAAAAAATAATAGCCCAGCGTACTAGTAGGATTTTAAAAAAAAAACAGGTTGTTTACTATGAAGGAGATCGTGCAACCGGAGCTTATCTGGTTCTTGCCGGAAAAATCAAGACTATTAAAATGAATGCCGATGGTCGTGAGTTGATGACTGGCATGTATGAAACAGATGATTTTCTGGGTATCAATGCGATTCTGTATAACGAAATTTATACAGATTCAGCTACAGTGCTCGAAGATAGTGAACTGTGTTTCTTCCCTAAAGAACAAATAGAAGAACTGTTACGTCTTTACCCTGATGTAGCAGAGAAATTCCTCAAAATCCTGTCCGAGGAATTGCGTGAAAAGGATATCCAATTGCTTGATCTTGCCTACCAGTCTGTACGGAAAAGAATCGCAGAATCTATATTGCGCTTATTCAAAAATAACACAACAACCGATGAAAGCATGAGTATTTCAAGAGATGATTTGGCCGCCATGTCCGGTACTGCAGGTGAAACCGTGAGCCGCACCCTGACTGAGTTCAAGAATGAAGGACTAATTCAAAGAAAAGGAAGTCAAATTAGTATTCTTGATTATACCAAAATCAGCGCTATGAAAAATTAAATATTGTAACCGTTATCATGTTACCGGTAATAATCTATAAATGACATTCGTCACTTTTTTAAATGCCATTTGTCATTTTTTCGACCGCTTCAATGCCATTCCTTTGTCAAACAGCAAAGTGAAACATTATGAAATTCAGCTCTAAAATTTGTATAGCGTTATTACTATTGACATCAATGTCTATAAGGTCGCAAACTGCGGATAACATAATTTCCAACGATAGTAATTCACTCGGCGTTTGGCTGCTCTTAATGGTTATAATAGTTCCATTACTACTCTTGGCAGGAATATTATTTTTTAAAATCAAAGACCAGGATAAAGATCAAAATGAATTGACGGATGGAGACAATAGTAGTCACTATCAGGATTTATTGAAGAACCTGAACAAATCACAAATCAAAAAGTACTTCGCCATAAAAAACAAGGGCTTAGTGTCCGCAAATAAAGAAAAATCAGGGTTGGGTAAGATACCAATCGTCATTGCATTGTTATCCGGCACAGCTGTATTCAGCCAGAACACTAAACTTCCGACCGAAGACTTTTTCCAACAGCCGGGAATAATCATCACCATAATTTTAATACTCATTCCCATCTTACTGGGAATTGTATTTGCATTGGTGAAAGTTAACCGTACGATAAAAGGGTATCTAAATAAAGGAAAAACCAAACAGGCGTTACAATTTAGCGAGCACATCAATACTATTAATGATGCAGAATTAGAAGACCTGTTGAT
Source organism: Flavobacterium sp. (assembly GCF_039916025.1). Lineage (GTDB taxonomy): Bacteria > Bacteroidota > Bacteroidia > Flavobacteriales > Flavobacteriaceae > Flavobacterium. The sequence goes on along the minus strand of NZ_JBDSMB010000039.1, from coordinate 14,690 downwards.
CAAAAGAGAAAGTGCATTAAGTTACAATCTTTCAAACAATGAGTTGTCAGGAACTCAAAAACCCGAAGACACAATTGGGATAATCACCAACATAAGCGAGAAGCATGAAGACCATTTTTTGTCTTTGAAAAAGAGAGCTGTCCAAAAGCCATCTCTTGACTCTGACATAGCAAAATTGATTCTGTGGTATTTCGGATGTGCCGCCTTTTGGCTGGTATTGGGAACCGGAATTGGCGAATACCTTGGAATTAAGTTCATTGCGCCCGATGTAGATCATTCAAGTTGGTTAAGTTTTGGAAGACTGCGTCCCGTGCATACCAACATCGTATTCTGGGGTTGGGCTTCGATCGGTATGATTGGCTTGGGATATTATGTCGTTCCAATTGTCAGCAACACCAAAATATACAGCATCAAATGGGGCTGGATTGCGCTCGTGCTCACAAACCTAATGGTGGTTCTGGGCTCGATTTGCCTAATGTCAGGCATTAATAATGGCGGTGGGGAATTTCGGGAATACATTTGGCCAGTGATGGCATTGTTTGCGGTGGCCCTGATTCTAACGCTCGCGAACTTTATTATGACTGTTGCAAGGCGCACCACAAAAGAAATCTATATCGCCAATTGGTATATTGTCTCAGCAATCATCTTTACAATCATTGTAGCATTGACGGCTTATCTACCTTTCTGGCAGGATGGTGTAAGCGAAACAATTGTACAAGGCTATTTCATGCATTCTGGTGTGGGTATGTGGTTCACTTTATTTACACTCGGACTCTTATATTATTTCATTCCACAGCAAATTAACAAACCGATTTATGCTTACAGTTTGGGAATTCTGGCATTTTGGGCACAGATATTATTTTATACCATCATTGGAACGCACCATTTCATCTTTGCACCATTGCCATGGTGGCTTCAAACCGTTGCCATTGTGGGAAGCGTTGGAATGATCATTCCGGTTGTTGCGGCAACAATTAATTTTTCGATGACATTTAAAGGGAGCTGGCACAAAGTAACCTCGAGTTATACATTGCCCTTTTTTCTGCTTGCAGTGATTTACTACTTCCTTGTATCGATGCAGGGCACAGCCGAAGCCTTTAAATTTACCAACCTGCTTTGGCATTTCACCGACTTTACAGTAGCGCATGCGCATTTAGGATTTTACGGAATAATCACCTTCACCTTGTGGGGAGGAATTTATGTTGTCGTTCCGAGGCTTACAGGGAAGGAACCACCACAGCATTTAGTTGGAGTACACTTCTGGCTTGCCTTTATAGGATTATTGTTTTATTCGATTCCACTTTCGATTGGGGCGACATTGAGAGGGCTGATGTGGATGGAAGGCAACAAACCATTCATCGACAGTGTAGTGTTAATGTTTGATTTTTGGGTGTGGCGTGCCATTGGCGGAAGCCTGATGTTTATTTCCCACCTGATATTTGCTTATAATTTTTACAGAATGACCGCTAATGAGCCGGAAACGATAGATGTAAAAGACGAAGCTCTAAAAATACTGGAACAATCCATCGCAATTAAACCAATCCTATGACTATCTTCAACGACCACAAACGATTGTACATTACAGCAGGGGTTTTGTTTGCCTTCCTGACTTATCTAGTCGTGATAATGCCTGCTTTTGAGAATCAATATAATAATTTGCCCTTACCGGGAACAGTAGCGCTTTCAGGCGATGCGAAAGCAGGAAAATTAATTTATATATCTGAAGGATGCGTCGGATGCCATTCGCAACAAGTGCGGAATGTCGAAATGGATAAAGTCTTTGGAAGCAGACCTGGAATGGCTTCTGATTATGCCAATATTGGGCGCACCAGCATTTGGCAGAACACCGCCACTTTAATGGGTACAGAACGTACAGGTCCAGATTTGACGGATGTTGGAAACCGACAATCAAGCAGGGATTGGAACCTGATGCATTTATTCCAGCCCCGATCTGTGGTTCCACAATCTATTATGCCTTCGTACAGATGGCTTTTTGAAATGAAAGACAATCCCTCAAAAACGGATATTGTTGTGACTGTTCCGGCGGCATTTCTGAATGGAGCAACCGGAAAAGTAGTTGCAACCAAAAAAGCACTACAATTAGTGGCTTATATACAATCATTGAAACAAACACCTTTACCTGTGGGCAACAAAACCCCGGAATTCTTATATAAAAAACCCTCCGAGGCAAGTTCAGGAGCCAAAAGCACTGGCAAAGTTGATGGGGAAGGCTTGTATGCGGCGAATTGCATGAGTTGTCATCAACAAAATGGCGAAGGACTTAAAGGCGCGTTTCCACCGCTTAAAGGCAGTCCAGTTGTTACAGGTGATAATCTTGAATTGTATGTCGATATCATTATGAATGGCTACAATCCGAGACCGGAATACGGCGAAATGGCTGCAGTAGGTACCAATATGAATTTCACTGAGTTTGACGTTGCCGCCATCATGAATTATGAAAGAAGTGCCTGGGGAAACAAGGCTAAGAAAGTCACTCCCGAAGAAATCAAAAAAATCATGGATTTTATAAAAATTAAAATTGCAGCCTCAAATTGATCTTATGAAAAAATATGCAGCACTTAGTTTTTTGTTTATAAACCTGACCTTATCGGCATGTCCGACTTGTGAACGCAACCAGCCCAAATTGCTCAGAGGCATTGTTCATGGTTCAGGACCGGAAAGTAATTGGGATTACATCAGTATCATACTTACAATAATTATTGCTCTGGTTACCTTATTCTACACAGTAAAATGGCTTGCCAAACCCGGAGAAAAAAATGCAAACCATATAAAATATTCCATCCTAAAATAAATTGATATGACAACAAAAAGTTCAGTACTGATTTTTTTAGATGATAATGAAAAACCTTTCGGATCATTTTCGGTTCCTATCAACTTCGAATTGGATACGACGAAATTGGTCGATGGCAATCACATCCTTAAAATCGTAAGCAAAGATCCCACTGGAAAAGAAGGTGTTCGTTCTATCCCATTTTCAGTCAGAAATGGCCCATCCATAGCTATCGAAGGCATCTCGGAAAATGACGTAGTAGATGGAATACTTCCAATTATGATTAACGCTTATGGAAAGGGAGACCAGAAGCAATTTTTAATTGAAGGAAGCGAAACACCAAAATCAACGCCAGCCTGGTTCTGGGCTATCGTGATTGGTTTTGTTGGATTTGCTATTTATTATTTCATTGTGGAATTGAATCGTACTATATGATTCAGGTTTTTTGGTAAGATAAATTCTGAAGACTTATAAGAAATAGTATTAAATAGAAAATCGATAACGGCTTCTTTTAAGCCGTTTGTTTTTTTATTTTCCGGCTGCTTACAAAAGCGAGCTTTTGACACATTCAGCAAATAAAAAAACCGATTAGTTTCCTAATCGGTCTTTTTTTGCGGAGAAAATGATTATTATCTTTTAAAATAATTAAATATTGTTTAAGATTTTTAATTGGATTGGACATTCCAATTTAGGTTTTGAAAAAAAAAACTTGCAAGACCTAACTACTTTAATTTAATACCAATGCCAAACTCAATAGTCGCATTTTCTAAGATTCCAGCAACACCATCGTACATTGGGCAATATAAACGGGCACTGAAAAAATACTTTTTTATCCCTCTTTTATAGTTATACATAATGCCATAATCAGGAACTAAACCCTTAGTTTTAGTTGTAATATGCTCTTCTATAATTGGATTGTTCAGTGTACCTGAATAGGCATTATATTTTATTCCGCCCAAGATGAAAAATGAGCTCGAAGCTTTTTGCGAATAAAAGCTGGTACCGATGCCAAATTTCTGTAAAAGCGAATAACTGTAGTTTGTATCAACATTATTGAAATTGCCATTTTTAATGTCGGTAGAAATGACAGTGTGCGATACAAAACTTAATTTCCTGGTGATATTGTACTGAAGCAAATTTGTCAACTGGATATCTGTTGAACCCAATATAGTCTGCATACGCGTTCCTATAGCCGGTTCAATTGTTAATTTGCGATTAACATATTTTTCTTTCTTGCCGCTATTTAGTATCTGTGAATACATGCTCAATGAGCAAACAGAAACCATGAGGATTAGGATTGTTTTTTTCATTTAACGATTTTGAAAATAAAAATTAATTGCTTTTTTAATGTTTGGATTTTTTGAAGCGTTATGTCCTTTTCCCTCAATAATTTGAAAAGTTGTTTTTGTTTGAGTATAGAAATAACTTTTTAAACGTAGGTGCAACAAGTCATTGTCAACTAATAATGGTCCTTCTGTGCCGCCAGCACCTATGTAAACTAATTGCTGCTCATTGTGTATTTGCGGTCTTGATTCCTGCTCATATTGAATCATAAGATCATTGTCATAAAACAACGAGGCGCTCAACATTAGATAGTTCCCAAATATTTCATTTCGTTTAGTAAATGCATATGCTCCACAAAGACCTCCAAAAGAATGACCAAGAATTACACGAGAATTCCTTGATGTATCTGCTCTAAAGTCGGTCTGAATTTTAGGAATAAGTTCATTATTAATAAAATCAAGGAAAATGGGACTTTCACCTCCGCCCATATTGGTATGCGTTGGTGTGTAGTCAACGGTCCTGTCATCACCATAACCGATACCAACAACAATTACGTTTTTTGTTTTCAAACGTGTACTGGCATCTTTAGCACATTTAGCAACGTATTCCTGATTATCATCTGCATCGAGTACATAAATGGTCGAGTACAATTCAGTATTTTGATTATAATCTTCAGGCAGCTGTACCCAAATAGGATATGTTCTTCCTTTTTCTGTAGAATAAATAGTAAAATGCTTTGTGAAATTGGAATTTAAGGATATTTCTTCTTCACAGGATGATAGCGTTAAAACAAATAGAATTGAAATAAGTAAATAGTTTTTCATGATATATGATTTTAGAATTATTTGATGCAAAAGTATGGGCTCTAGAAAATCTATTTTACACATATAAGTGTCAGATACGGACAAGTTTACGTGTGTTTTATGTTGTCCGTTATTGACATAAATATGTCTGAAAGACACTTTTCATTGATTGCAACTTTGCGGCTTAATAATTAAAATATTCACAAATGAAAAAATTTAAGAAACCATTCGTTATTACATTATCTTCCTTATTAGTATTAGTGGCAGTTGTAGTAACACTATTGCAGCCTGTATTTTCTTATGGGCAAATTCCACCTTATAATGGGAAACCGGTTATTAACTGGAAAACAGCGACTTACGATTCTTCAAAAAAAACAATTTTTGTAATTGCGGACAGTAAAATGACTGAGATGTTTGATATGCTTGCACCATTTTATGTCTTTAATGCTACAGGACAATTAAATGTTTATATTGTTTCAAAAGATGAGACGCCAATTGCGTTAAAGAAAGATCTTTATGTATTGCCTCAATTGACTTTTGCAGAGGTGGAAAAAATGAAACTTAAGGCTGACGTTATTGTTATTCCTGCCATGTCTATCCGTGATGAAAACCAAGATCCTATTTATATGAAGTTCATTAAAGACCATTTTGAATCTGCAACACGAATCATTTCTATTTGTGATGGAGCTACTACAGCAGCTGCAACCGGATTGTATGATGGTAAATTACTTACCTGCCATGCTACAGATTTTGAGTGTGTTAAAAAACACTTTGATAAACCAGTCTGGACGCAAAACGTAAGTGTTACAAAAAGTGGAAATTTATTTAGTACCGCTGGTGTTGCTAATGCAGTGGATGGAAGCTTGTTGATTGTTGAAGAAATGTTAGGTAAAGATGCCAGAATTAAAGTAGCCAAACTTGTGAATTACCCACATAACGAAATTCAGATTGAGCATAAAAGTACTGCCTTGACTTTCGGCAACAAGATGTCTATTGTAAAAAGAATGGTTTTTAGTAAACAGAAAAAGCTTGGCGTGCTGCTTCATGATGGGCTAAACGAATTAAAATTTGCCAGTATTGTTGATACTTATAGCAGAACCTATCCTAAAGAAATTAAAACTTTTTCGCTTCAGGATTCTATCGTAAAAACACAATACGGATTAACGTTTATTCATACTGGCGGAAATACCATAAATCCTAAAATGGATGAAGTCCATGTGGTGATGCCTGAATTGCTCTCAAAACATGATGAGGTTTACTTTAAAGGATTTGAAATCGTAAAGCAAAATGCAACTGATTACCCAATAGATCAATGTCTTTCCAGAATTGAAATGCAATATGGAGAACACTACAAGAACGTTGTCAAATTAACTCTTGATTATAATTAATCATCATAAAGCTATAGTAGATTAAATTTATAAAATATCAATTATGATTCTAGTATATAAAACCAATATTGACAGCAAAAGTAAGGCGAAGCAGCTACAACCAAAACTGGACAAATTGTTATTTGATTGCACATGGAATTTTGACTTGGAAGATTGCGACAATATCCTGCGGATTGATGCTGAACATGATATCACCACAGTTTTAAAAAAAGCTCTAAATCAATTCGGAATAGAAATTCAGGAACTGCCCGATTAACTTATAACGTTCATCTTTTTTAATACTAAAGCCCGCGTCCGATTTTGACATCTTTTTGTCTGTTGTTCGACGGGCTTTTGTTTTATCTTTATCTAATCAGAAAATCAACTATGAAAACAATCGTATTTATTATACCCCCAACTGTAGAATTATTAGATCTTGCCGGACCTGTACAAGTATTTATGGAGGCCATATCTTATGGTTTTGATGCTGAAATTAAATTTTATTCTTTTGATGCTGAACCAGTATCTACTGCTGGTTTGGGATTTGGCAAAGTGAACCACTATTCAGAAGCCAAATTAAAGGAAGGTGATTATGTGTTTGTACCAGGAATGAACTTTGAGTATGTGAGCAGTATTTCGTTTTCTGCCCAAAAGGATTTTTTTACCTGGTTAAAAAATGCATCAGACAATCACATTACTGTTTGTTCCATTTGTAATGGAGCATTTGCCTTAGGAAAAGCGGGTTTACTTAAAGATACTGAGTGTACAACACATTGGCGTAGGGTGGAAGCGCTACAACAACAATTTCTGCAAGCAAAAGTATTGTCTGATATTCTTTATGTCAAAAGTAATAATGTCTATACCAGTGCCGGAATCAGCGCCGGAATTGATTTGGCATTGGCCATATTGGAAGATTTAAAAGGACCACTTTTTACGCATAAAGTAGCCAGAGAATTGGTGGTTTATAACCGTAGGAGCGGAACCCATAAACAGCACAGCATTTATCTTGACTACCGAAACCATATTAATCCGCAAATTCACAAGGTGCAGGATTATCTGATTGATAATTTATCACAAGAAAATAGTATTGAAATACTAGCGGATATGGTTAACATGAGTCCAAGAAATCTGAGCAGGGTGTTTAAAGAAAAAACAGGGTCTACTATTTTGGAATACCTAACCTTGTTACGAAAAGAATATGCAAATACGATGCTGAATAATCCGGAATATACCATTGAATATATTGCTTCGAAATGTGGCTACAAATCTGCCCGACAACTGCAACGTATTTTAAAGATTAAAGCGGAACGTTAAATTGTAACTGTTTCCGCTTTGATTTCTGTTGCTTCTTTTTTGAAGATGTTGTAAAAGTAGATACTCCAAATAGCATCAATAGTTAGACAGTATACAGGCCAATAGGTTGGGTTTACCGTTGCATCAGTAAGATGATGGATGAAATCCCAAATACCATGGAGTAAGATGCCTATAGCTATCAGTTTTGGATTTTTTACAAAACCTATTACAGCTATAAAATAAAACACTAAAGCGGCTATTACTTCTAAAACAATTTCACCCGTTGAATCCTCTTTTAGTGCAAAACCAACATAGATGAACCCTATGGCTACGAGTATGGTTGCCGCGATTAATTTAGCCGGAATAATTTTTCTCAGCAATGGCATCAAAACGAATAGTGGAAGGGCAGTTATAAGTCCCCAAAATAATTCTAGTAACATAATTTAATTATTTATTGTGATACGTTCAAAAAATTCGGTTCTACCAAATAGGGATATACCTATATATCCTCTTACTTTAAGGCGTTTACCTTCAATAGTCATTTTGCATTTATAAGTGTTACCACTTTCTGGATCATAAATAGTTCCACTAGTGTATAGACCATCTTCATAAGAGAATCCGGAAAGTAATTCTATACCCAGGACTTCGCGTGATTGTAAACTCTTATCAGGATTTTTATTGTCCTTACGCGATTTGGCTACCCATACGGATTTTCCATAATAGGCACCTCCTTTTCTGAAAATATTGATCTTAGCATCTTTCTTAGGAGACCAGTACGTACCAATAATTTGGTCCGCTTGAGTGTTTTTCGTTTGTGCTGGCATAGTACCAAATGACATTAAAATTGCCAATGTTACAAAAGCCAGAAGATTTGATTTTTTCATAATTGATGTTTGAAACTTGATTTAATGAGTATGTGATTATTCTTTTGCAAATGTCCTACCAATTAGTTGCTGAAAAAAGACAACCGTGCGCCATTTTCAGACAGAATTAGGTTTATTATATTGATTGTCAGTATATTTTGTGCGGAAGTTTGCATAAAAGAATAAGCCACTCCATGGAGTGGCTTATTAAATTAGGTAGGATTGTTTAGTTACAGCTTTTACAAGTGCAATTGTCTCCACAGTTACAGTTTTCACATGTACAATTTGGATTGTTACATTTTTGATTTTCAACTGAAATACCTTTTCCATTCAATAATTGTGTTTTCATAATCTTTAAATTTAATTTGTTATTATTAACTGGTACAAAAGTATAGTGGTATGGATTGGAAGTGATTACAGTTCTTTGGGTTGTGTTTACACAATTTTGGGTTCTTGCATTTGAGTGGGCTTTGAGGTCTATATTTTATCCAGCAATTTTCGTTTTTGAGATCCTACCTTTAGGAAGTGTGTAGGAGTTAGCCCGGTTACTTTCTTAAATTGATTAGATAAGTGTGCCAAACTGCTGTATTCCATTTCAAACGCAATTTCAGATAGGTTCATCTCACCATACACTAACAATTCTTTTACTTTTTCAATACGCTGTTCGATATAGTAATTCTCAATAGTGCGTCCTTCAATTGAAGAAAATAAACTGCTTAGATAGGTGTATTCGTGGAATAAATTGTCTGAAAGAAATAATGACAATGCTTTTTTATTATCTGCTGGATTTACTTCGTTTCGTGCTTTTTTGATGACGAGCTGCTTTATTTTTTCCATCATTCCACTTCTTCTGTTATCAAGTAACTCCAATCCGATTGTCATCAAATTATCACTCAGTAGCTCAATCTGTGTGGACGATATTTCTTGTGAAAGATGTATTTCACCAATAGTTACGTTTTGAAAAGGAATAGATAAATCATTCAAAACTGTTTCAACAGCAAGCAAACACCTGTGGCAGACCATATTTTTTATGAGTAGTATTTCTTCTTGCATCAGGATTTAGTTTAGTTATAAAATTAATCAAAAATAAGTATGCTTATTCTTTATTATCTACCAAAAATGTGTCAATTAAGGACTTTTTTTATGAAGCAATTATTTTCATTATGCGGTAATTTTAAGTTATTATTACCGCAGTTATGCGGTGATTAAGATAATTTTTTGCTGCAAAACGTATTGATACGGTTATAAATCTTTATATTTACCGCAAAATAGCGGTGATTATGTATATATACAAACAAAAAAAATGGCCGAAATTTTTCTGGGATGCTGATGTAATAAGTGCTATACTTGGTGAAGTGAGGCACAAGCAAGGAAGAATCATCGGGCAAATGCAAGCCCTAGGGTTTCGTGTGCAGGAAGAAACCATGTTAAAAGCTTTGACTATGGATGTTATCAAGTCGAGCGAAATTGAGGGTGAATTACTCAACCCCGAACAAGTACGCTCTTCGATTGCCCGACGACTTGGGATTGAAATTGCAGGTGCCGTAGCTGCTGAACGTGATGTTGAGGGTATTGTAGAGATGATGCTAGATGCTACACAACAATATAAAGCTCCATTGACTGCCGAGCGATTGTTTGATTGGCATGCTGCTTTGTTTCCGACTGGCCGCAGCGGTATGTATAAAATAAAAACTGCAGCATGGCGGGATGATCTTATGCAAGTAACTTCTGGACCTATGGGGAAAGAGACGGTTCATTTTGAGGCACCCAGTGCCGAAAAAATACCCGGCGAAATGAAGTTCTTTCTTAATTGGATGGAACAGGAACAAGAACTTGACCCCGTGTTGAAAGCTGGAGTTGCTCATTTGTGGTTTGTTACTATACATCCTTTTGAAGATGGCAATGGTCGTATAACCCGAGCCATTACAGATATGCAACTTGCCCGAGCGGATAAAAGCCCGCAACGATTCTACTCAATGTCCACGCAGATACAAGAAGAACGCAATAAATATTATGATATATTGGAAAGCACTCAAAGGGGAAGTCTTGATATTACTTCTTGGTTTAAGTGGTTTTTGGATTGTTTGATGCGCTCAATGGAACAGACTGATGAAATTATTAATAAAACACTTGCACGCGCTGCGTTTTGGGAAACACAAAGAGCTACAGAATTTAATGCCAGACAACAAAAAATACTGCAATTGCTTCTTGACGATTTCTTCGGAAACCTCAATGTTTCCAGGTATGCTAAAATTAATAAAACTTCAACAGACACTGCACTACGGGACTTGCAAGACCTTATTAAAAAAGATGTTTTGGAGCAACAAGGTAATGGCAGGAGTACTTCTTATAGACTTAGGTAAAATAGTTTCTTGTTTTTCTCTATTTCGGAAGAAAATCAAATAAGTCTAATAGGCATATCGTTTTTTGTTTTGCTTGTACTCCTTTCAAATGACTTTTAAGGTCTTCAAGAGTAATTTCATTACCCATTCGATAAGCTTCATTATGAAACCGCTGCGCTTTGAGTAGAAAAACATCCAACGAATCTTTAATAGCTTTTTCCCTGTCGTCTCGCAGCAAATTTCTCAACCTATTAGAAGCAATCCATCTTTCGTTCTTAATGGACTTGCCAGTACTGATTGTAGTAGTTTTGTTCTCCAAATTAACTTTGGCAAAAATTGGAGATTCTCCCATTGGATTCTGTTTTCCTGATTTAATATAAAAGATAATCTTCACCATAATTTTAAGTTTTTTAAATTAATAATTCAATTTGGCTTAAAAGTATTTAACCTCTTAGTTTTCAGTAATTTACAATTGATTTAACATTTAGTTACCCTGTTTTCTCCAGAACCCATGTAGGTGTACCTATAGGGCAACTAAACTTTGCTTTTCTATGTGTCTTTTGACGCATGACAGAAAATAAAAAACCCTTTAAACACTGATGTTTAAAGGGTTTTGAGATTTTATGTTTCTTTTGAAACATACTTTCCGCGGAGAAAGAGGGATTCGAACCCCCGGACCTGTTACAGTCAACAGTTTTCAAGACTGCCGCATTCGACCGCTCTGCCATTTCTCCAATAAGTCTCGCAATCTTTTGTTGATTGCGGTTGCAAATATAATAACCTTTTGCTTATTCCAAAAAGAATTTAGGTAAAAAATAAACTTATTTTTCAATCAAAATGCTATTCCTTTCTGTAAGTGTTGTTTACACTAAAATTTAGAACTAATAAGCTACATATTCTGTAATCTCCAATCCGTAGCCAATCATTCCAACACGCTTGGTTTGGGTTGTATTTGAGATAAGGCGAATCTTAGAGATGTCGATGTCGTGAAGTATCTGCGCACCAATACCAAAATCCTTTACGTCCATTTTGATTTGTGGCACTTTGAAATTGCCTTCCGCCTGTAAATGTTTTAGCTCGGTTAAACGATGCAATAAGTCGGAAGAATCAACTTCCTGATTGATAAACAGGATAGCTCCTTTTTCTTCCTTAATGATACGGTTGAAAACATCGTCTACCTTTTTATCCATATTGGATGCTAAAGTGTTTAAGATATCATTATTAGCCTGCGTTGAATTAATCCGGGTAAGTATTGGTTCGCCCAAGTTCCAGCTGCCTTTCGTCAGTGCTAAATGGACTTGTCTGTTGGTGGTTTGCTGATAAGCACGCAAACGGAATTTACCAAAACGGGTTTCTATTTCAAAATCATCTTTTTTGACAATTAAACTATCATGCTGCATTCTATAAGCCACTAAGTGTTCAATAGAAACAAGTTTGAGGTCAAATTTCTTTGCCACTTTTACCAATTCGGGTAAGCGCGCCATAGAACCATCTTCGTTCATGATTTCTACAATTACACCGGCAGCTTTAAAGCCGGCTAATCTTGCAAAGTCAATTGCCGCTTCTGTGTGACCTGTTCGTCTCAATACACCGCCTTGCTTTGCCGTTAAAGGAAAGATATGTCCCGGTCGCGCCAAATCATAAGGTTTTGTCTCTTCGTTTACTAAAGCCAATATGGTTTTTGCTCTATCGGAAGCTGAAATTCCTGTCGTAACACCATTACCTTTTAAATCTACAGAAACAGTAAAAGCGGTTTCCATATGATCGGTGTTATTTTTCACCATCGAATGCAATTCTAATTCATCGCAACGCTTCTCAGTTAATGGCGCACAGATTAGTCCTTTTCCGTGGGTAGCCATGAAGTTTATCATTTCGGGCGTTACCTTTTCGGCAGCAGCCAAAAAATCACCTTCATTTTCGCGGTCTTCATCATCAACGACAATAATAATTTTGCCTTGTCGAATGTCTTCGATAGCTTCTTCTATAGTATTGAGATGTATTTTACTTGCGCTCATTAGTTAGTGCTTTTATTAAATTCGGATGTAATGTCTCTTAAGTAAATGTGATTGTAAAAATAAAATAATGGATAGAAAGGAAATGCTCCAAGATAAACGATCACATTATTCAAATCATTCTTTTTATTTGTTTGATTTCCGACGGAAAGCAATATGGATTGAGCTTTGTAGAGCATAAAATAAAAAATACCCGCGAGTGCAATTGTGCTTATTTTTATAATTGAACCTTCAAAATGGTAAGTAATTGCCAAAATTAATAACGCCAGATAACCAATGATTGCAAACAAGCTATATTTTTTGTATTGTTGATGAAGTTCTTCTATCGCAATTATATCTGTTTTAACTGTTTCTTTTTTTGCAGCTTTTGAAGTTTTTCCGGTTATGACCTTATTTGCTTCATCGATGTTAAAACCTTCAATAGCTGGATCATTTTCAAGCTCCAATCCTTCTTTTCTTTCTGGTACAAATCGATTGTAAATATCTGTAATCCAGTCAAAACTGATATTAAATCCTTTATCGTCAGTAGCTCTTTTGGTTAATATTATCGCCAAAGGTGATAAGACAAAGGATGACATCCAGCAACCCAGAAAAGGAGTAATCTCATCTTGTTGCGCTACTTTCTTGCCAAACGTATTAATGAAGTGGAATGTGATAAAGATAAGTATGGCAAATACAATAGGTAGTCCTAATCCGCCTTTTCGGATAATGGCTCCCAAAGGTGCGCCGATAAAGAACATCAGCAAACAGGCAAAAGCGATTACGAATTTATCATAAAGTGCAATCCAATGCATATTGATAATCTTTTGTTTGTCTTCCAATTCGAAGCGTGAACTTTCTAAAGAAAAGTTGGTTGCATCAACATTACCGCCTGCTACCCGAAGTATTTGCGTTTTATCACTATCGGAGAAGTTATCTAAGAGATTGGCAGTACTAAGTTTACGGAAATTGGTATTCGTAGCAAAGTTAGAAATAGTCATTGAAGATCGAAGATTTATGTTTTCAGCAATGGAAACTCTGTCTTTGTTGTAATTTTTCTGAAGCGAATCAAGTGTGAATTTTAATTCGCCAACAGTAAGCATCGTATTGGTATTGGTAATTTGCTCATCATCTAAATTAGCGCTATTCAGTTTTGATAAATCAATGTTGATGATGTAGGTTTTGAACTCACTTTTAGCAAAGGGAACTTTATTGCGATCTTCAAATTTTTTGGGAATAATATCTTCGTAATAATTTCCGTCTTTCAATACTAATTTCAGGATATTTGAGTTTTCATTGCTTATCAATTCCCCTTTTTTAGCTTTTATAACAGTATTGCTTCCCGCACCAACATTAGATAATTTATGAATGGTTATGCCTTTAAGATACCTGCCATTATCACCAGACTTCTTCTCAACTTTAATATTATAAGTTCCAACCTGGCTGAATTGTCCTTCGGCAATAGCCATTGCGGGTTTTACCTGGGCTATATTTCTACGAAAGTTGGTGAACTTATATTCGGCATACGGAATTACATTATTGGCAAAAACAAAAGCAACAACACTAAGTATGGCAATAAAATATATCAAAGTTCTCATCGAACGCTGCAACGATATTCCGGATGATTTCATCGCGGCAAACTCATAATTTTCTGCTAAACTCCCAAAAGTCATGATGGAAGCCAATAAAACGGATAATGGTAGTACAAGCGGAATAATGCTTGGCATTTTAAACAAAAGGAACTTAAGAATCATTATGAAATCCAAGTCTTTACCGGCCAATTCAGAAATGAACAGCCAAACAACCTGCAAAACGAATATGAAAAACAGAATTACAAATACCGTAGCAAATGTAATAAGGAAGGATTTTAATAAGTACTTGTCAAGTATTTTCACCCGAAATTAATCTAGTTTATTGATGTAGTAATTTGGATATTTACTAGGCACAAAGGTAAAC
>NZ_JBDSMB010000038.1:0-21285 GCF_039916025.1 Flavobacterium sp. | reverse complement strand
TATTGTCAAATGTAATGAAACGTATGCAATTTTTAATACAAAGGTTTAACTTTGCGATTAGAAAAAAACTGAAGATGTCAAAAATACTAACCGGAATTCAAAGCACGGGTACGCCACATTTAGGAAATTTATTGGGCGCTATTTTGCCTGCTATTGAACTGTCAAAAAACCCAGAAAACCAATCATTTCTTTTTATTGCCGATTTGCATTCGATTACACAAATAAAAAACGGGGATGAACTTCGCCGTAATACGTATAGCACGGCTTCGGTTTGGCTGGCTTGTGGATTGGATGTCAATAAAGTGATTTTTTATCGTCAGAGCGATGTAATCCAAACGGCTGAATTGTCCTGGTATTTGAGTTGTTTTTTTCCTTTTCAGCGTTTGACACTGGCACATTCTTTTAAAGACAAAGCTGATAGACTGGACGATGTAAATGCCGGTTTGTTTTCTTATCCAATGCTGATGGCTGCAGATATTTTGTTATATGATGCTGAATTTGTTCCGGTTGGTAAAGACCAATTACAACATATCGAAATTACAAGAGATGTTGCTTCCCGCTTTAATCATCAAATGGGAGATACATTTGTAATTCCGGAAGCAAAAATTGAGAAAGACACGATGTATGTTCCGGGAACTGATGGTCAAAAAATGAGTAAATCCCGTGGTAACATCATCAATATATTCTTAGATGATAAAGCATTGCGCAAGCAGATTATAAGCATTGAAACAGATAGCACTCCATTAGAAGAGCCAAAAGATCCGGACACCTGCAAGATATTTGGGCTTTATAAATTATTGGCAAACGCTGAACAAATTGCACAAATGAAAACCAAATATGCCAATGTCAACAGAGATTTTGGTTATGGTCATGCGAAGCAGGAATTGTTTGAATTAATCATTGCCAAATTCAAAACCGAAAGAGAAAAATACAATTACTATATGAACAATTTACCCGAAGTTGATGCTTTGTTAAAAAAAGGCGCCACAAAAGCGGGAGCAATTGCTAATGAAGTCTTAAAAAGAGTACGTGAAAAATTGGGGTTTGAATAAAATTTATACATTTGATAAAAATCTATTTCAAATGAAAAATATTGTTTTAATTGCGCTATTCACTTTTTTATCTTTTACTGCTTTTTCACAAATTAAATTTGCAGAAGAAAAAAATCCGGAGTTGAGTAAAATGCTTGCAAAGGTTCATACTGACAATGCTTTTGGCTTCAAAAGATATTTGATAAAAACCTTCATTATCAATACTGATTTAGGTTATTCAAAAAATGAAGATCCTGAAGGAGCAAAGCAAAATGTTTATATTTCTATTAGTTTCCTGGATAAAGAAATCACGACAAAGTTGTATAAAGTTGAAACTCTTGTCAACCCTGAAACAGTAAATGTTGTTGAAATTCTTACTGGCCTTGAAATTAGTATTGCCCATGGTTTAGCAGAAGATAGGATCGAAGAAGGATTCATTTTAGAAATACCAAAAAAATAATCTTATACCGCTTCAAACAATTTCCCAGGCAAAGGCCGTATAACGCCTTTCAATTCCATATTTAAAAGCAAAGAAGAAATTCTAAAAATTGGAAAGTCACATTCGAGCGCAATGATATCTAACAATTGCTTTCCGTTTTTTTGGAGATAATCGTGGACTTTTTGTTCATCATTATCAAGCGAAACGAATAGTTGCTTTTGAACGGCTTTGTCATTACGAGCCTGCGATGCGATCTCCCAATTTAAGATATAAACCAAATCGGCGGCCGATGTCATTAAATTGGCGCGCTGTGTTTTGATTAAATTATTGCATCCCTGACTAAATTTATCCGAAGTTCTTCCTGGCACAGCAAACACATCGCGATTGTATTCATTTGCCATTATTGCTGTTATTAATGAGCCCCCTTTTTCGGCGCTTTCAATTACGATTGTGGCTTCGCTCATTCCGGCAACAATGCGGTTTCGCTTGACAAAATTTTCTTTCTCTGGACTGGAGTTACTCCAAAACTCAGTTAGGAAACCACCGTTCTCTTCCATTTTGGCAACATATTTCTTATGTGGTTTTGGATAAACCTGATTTAAGCCATGAGCCAAAACTCCAATAGTTTGCAACTTATTTTCGATAGCTGCCTGATGTGCGACAATATCAACACCATACGCAAATCCGCTAACGATTATTGGATTGAAAATAGCTAAATCTTCAACTAGTTTTTTACAAAAATCCATTCCATGTGGAGTGACTTCACGTGTGCCAACGATGCTGATTATTTTTCTACTTTCGAAGTTTATATTCCCCGAAGCGAAAAGTAAAACCGGTCCATCAATGCAATGTTTTAGTTTGTCGGGATAATCATCATTCTGATAATACAAAGTACAGGTTTTCTCCTTTTCGATAAATCGCATTTCCTGTTCAGCTTTTTCAAAAATACTTTTGTCCCTGAGGTTTTTAATCAAAGTATCTCCTATTCCATCAATCGATTTTAATGAATGCGATTTGGAATTAAGGACATTTTCTGCTGAGCCGCAATGGTTTATCAGTTTTTTGGCAACAATGTCTCCAACGCCTTCAACTTTCAATAGTGCCAAGATGTTAAAAATTTCTGTTGGATTCATGTGCTTATTTTACTACAAAAATAATTATTTTTTCTTGGGATTGTTAATAAATTTTGTGAATAATTTTTTGATACTATTATTGTTTATCTAAATTTGTCGATATGAAGATTGAACAATACATTTCCCAATTATTATATCGTTATCAGTGTGTGACCGTACCAGGTTTTGGTGCGTTCCTGACTGAATTTCAATCGGCACAACTGGACGAAAATTCACATTCGTTTTATCCTCCAAAAAAGATGATTTCTTTTAATCCATTTATCAAAAATAATGATGGATTATTGGCAAACCATTTGGCGCAGGCTGAAAAAGTATCTTATGAAATTGCGGTAAATGCTATTCAGAATGAAGTTTCACATTGGAAATCTAAAATTCAGGAATTCGGAAGTTTCTCTGTAAAAAACGTTGGAGATTTTTCATTGAATTCTGAGAAAAATATTGTTTTTGTTCCGATTGATCAAATCAATTATTTAAAAGAATCTTTCGGATTGAGTTCATTTGTTTCTCCTTCTGTAAAACGCGAAGTTTATAAAGAACAAGTTGAGCAACTTGAAGAAAAAGCGCCAATTATTTTCACGCCCGAAAGAAAAAGAAATTATTCTGTTTTAAAATATGCTGCAGTTTTCTTATTAGCAGCTGGAGTTACAGGAACTGTCGGTTATAAATATTACGAAAACAAAATTGCTCAGGAAACGCTTATCGTAGAAACGAATGTTCAGAAAAAGGTAAATCAGAAAATTCAGGAAGCTACTTTTTATATTTCAAATCCGTTGCCATCTGTTACGTTGACGGTTGCTGCCGAAAAAATGCCTTATTGTGTCGTTGCCGGTGCTTTTAGAATAGAAAGCAATGCCGAAGAACAATATCAAAGACTGCTTAAATTAGGCTTTAAAAAGGCCAAAAGATTAGAGCCAAACAAGCACGGTTTATTTCCTGTGCTTTATGGAAGTTATTCGACCTACTCTGAAGCGCATCAAGCGATGAAAGATATTCAGAAATTAGACAACAAAGATGCTTGGCTATTAATTGAATCATTATAAAAAAATCCCGGGAAATCGGGATTTTTTGTTTTCAGTAAGTACCTTTGCAAAAAAAATAGTATGAGTCCAAAACATCCTTCTGAATCGTTAACGATATTAACCGATTTAGTTTTACCAGGCGAAACCAATCCTTTAAACAATCTTTTTGGAGGCGAATTACTTGCCAGAATGGACAGAGCAGCCAGTATTGCGGCAAGAAGGCATTCGAGAAGAATTACTGTCACCGCTTCTGTAAATCACGTTGCTTTTAATCGTGCGATTCCTTTAGGAAGTGTGGTAACCGTAGAAGCCAAAGTTTCACGTGCTTTTACGTCATCGATGGAAATCTTTTTGGATGTTTGGATTGAAGACAGGGAGTCCGGATTACGAACCAAAGCTAACGAGGCCATTTATACTTTTGTAGCCGTTAACGAATCTGGAAATCCTGTTCCTGTTCCACCAATTGATCCACAAACTGATGAAGAGAAAGTCAGATTTGAAGCGGCTTTACGCAGAAAACAACTGAGTTTGGTATTAGCAGGAAAAATGAAACCACACGATGCAACGGAATTGAAAGCATTGTTTCTATAAAACTTCTTTTTGCTTTTAAAAAAGTAGTATATTTCCAAAAAATCAAGATTAATGAAGACCACTTTGAAATGGATAGTTTTGTTGTGCTTTTTTGGAATTCCCGCTTTCTCACAAAAAAACATTGATCCCACACCCGAAGATATTTCTCTTGCTAAGAAATTAAGGGAAAATTATCCGAAAGACGATATTGCTATCTTAGAAAGCACTGACAATATTAGTTTTGATTTCAATAAAAAAGAAGCGAAAGTCACAGTAAATCATAATACCAAAGAACATCTGATGAATATCAATTATAGAACTGATATTCAAAAATATGAGTTTTATGA
The DNA here is from genome assembly GCF_039916025.1 of Flavobacterium sp. Taxonomy (GTDB): domain Bacteria; phylum Bacteroidota; class Bacteroidia; order Flavobacteriales; family Flavobacteriaceae; genus Flavobacterium. Next base: position 16,746 of record NZ_JBDSMB010000038.1, on the reverse strand, counting down.
TAGTGAAACCAGTATTGAGACTTTCTCAATGAAGTATCGCAATGACAAATCAACTTCTTTTTTTGTAAAAGATGAATTTTACAAAGACAAAGATTTGTTTTATAACGATGCAAAGGTCAAATATATGACTGTCGATTTCCCGGTTCAGGGTTATACTTATCGCTATGAAATGGAGAAAAAGTATGATGATGCAAAGTATTTTACCACGCTGTATTTCAATGATGAATATCCTATTCTTAAAAAAACTATCTCATTCAGTATTCCAAATTGGCTTGAAATCGAATTAAAAGAATTCAATTTTGAGGGATATAAAATCAAAAAAACGTCACGTCAGGAAAACAACATGACCTACGTTACGTATACTTTAGATGATGTTCCATCCGTTTATAAAGTTGAAGATGCTCCGGGAAGAAGCTATACTTATCCACACATTTTGGTATTGGCAAAATCATTTTCAAAAGATGGTGTTCAAACTACATTATTCAAAACCAGCGATGATTTATACAAATGGTACAAGTCATTACTAGCTATGATGACTGACGATACCTCTGTGATGAAAGCAAAAGTTGAAGAACTTACTGCAAATGCAAAAACCGATGAACAAAAAATAAAGAACATCTATTATTGGGTTCAGGACAATATCCGTTACATTGCTTTTGAAGATGGTATTGCCGGTTTTAAACCAGATGAATCCAATCATGTTTTTGAAAAGCGTTATGGCGATTGTAAAGGAATGGCAAATCTTATAAAGCAAATGCTGAAAATTGCCGGTTTTGATGCGCGGCTTTCCTGGATTGGCACCAAACACATAGCCTATAATTACACAATTCCTTCTTTGGCTGTTGACAATCACATGATTTGTACATTAATTAACAAAGGCAAAAAATATTACCTGGACGGAACAGAAAAATTCAACTCTTTTGGTGAATATGCCGAACGTATTCAGAATAAGGAAGTGATGATTGAAGATGGAGACAAATGCATAATTGAAAAGATTCCAGCGGTAACTCATGAAGCCAATAAAGAGCAATTTACAGCAACGCTTTCAATCGAAAATGAGCATTTAGTTGGTAACTGCAATCACAATTATATTGGTGAAAGCCGTGCTCAGTTTTTAAACATTTACAATAATTTTGAAACCAGCAAAAAGAAAGAGCGCCTTGATGGATTTTTATCAAAACAAGACAAAAACATCATAACATCTGATGTTAAAACGTCTGATTTTCAAAACAGGGAAATAAAACTAAACCTTGATTATAAAATAAATATTGCCAACAAAGTTTCTTCTTTTGATAATGAAATGTATATCGATTTAGAGTTCATGAACGAATACAAAGGCTTTATGTTGAAAGACAGAAAAGTAGATTATGAAATGGATTATAAAACCAATTACGAATCACAAATAAACTTTATAATTCCCGATGGTTATAAAGTAACTAAGCTTCCTTCAAATCTTACTATCAGGGAAAATGACTTCGACATCAATATCACATTTGATAAAAATGACAAAGAAATCATTTATAAAAAATCATTCATCTTCAAAAATGGTGTTATAAAGGCCAATGAAATGGAGAAATGGAACGATTTTATCAAAAAAATGATTGAAAATTATAACCAACAAATTACTATTAGCAAATAATTTTAAATGAAAACAAAACTACTATTGCTATTGCTTTTTGTTTTACAAATTGCAGCTGCCCAGGATAAAAATGAAATAAAAGAATTTTTCTGGGGAAAAAATGATGAATTCAAAAAAGTAACTGCGATTCCTGATAAATGGAAAAATGAATCGGCAGTATTTATCCACAAAAAAGAATATTACAACTACCATAAGTTTGGAGCAAAAGTTACCTATACTTCAGGTGTTCGAAAAAGAGTGAAATTACAGGATCAGGCTTCGGTTACCGAATTTTCTCAGTTCTCCTATAAAAGCAAGTTCTATTCTAACAGAGTCATGGGATTTATTTGGAACAGAGGAGGAACATTTGTCGGAATAAAAGTTGTAAAACCAAATGGTAAAGAAATTGAAGTAGATGTCGAAAAAGAAGCTAAAGATGTTAATGGCGAAAAAAAAGTAGCCATTCCAAACCTTGAAGTCGGAGATGTCATCGATTATTATTTCTATAATGTTGAACCGTTTGTATCTGTTTTGGATCACAGTTTCGATCCTGTCGAAACGCCACTTGGTGATGTATATCCAACAATGGATTTGAAAATTGTCCTCGAAACAGAAAATGATTTCTTTGTTAATTTCAATACTTATAATGGTGCGCCGGCTTTAATTGAAGTCCCAACCAATAAAGGTGGTGAAAGACAATATGAACTTTCTGAAAAAGATATCAATAAAAATGAATTTCCGCGTTGGTTTTACCCATTGGCAGAAATGCCCAGCTACAAATTTCAGGTGATTTTTGCACGATCAGGAAAGTTCGAAAAACTGGCTGATGGGTTTTTATCAAAAACTGAAAAAGAAGTAAAGAAAACCGTTTCTAAAGATGACATTTTTGATTATTACAATACCAAATTTGTTCCATCCGGTGATTTAGATCCGATAAAAGATTTCTTAAAAGGGAAAACTTTTGCCAACGACGAAGAGAAAATCAGAGAAGTTTACTATTTCTGTCGTCATGACTTTTATACAAAATATATCGAGGCCTTTATAGCCAATGACGCTAAGATTTTTTATCCATTTGAATACTATCAGAAAGCAGTGTTCCTGAGAGATGAAGAATCGTTCATAAAATACTTTATGTACTTCCTTAAAAAGAACGATATCAATTATGATATTATTGTAGCAACTGGCCGGGATAATGGTTCAATTGATGATTTATTGATACAGTCGAATGTAAAAAAACTTTTAAGAGTAAATACTCCAAATCCTATCTACCTGGAATATTTCTCACCATATACAAGTGCTGATCAATTTGATTATAACGTAGAAAGTTCTAAAGCTTATGTTCTTGAGGTTTCTAAAGGAAAACGTGTAACAGATGCATCGGTTGTGACTTTACCATCCAGTACTTATCAGGAAAACTGTACTAAAATCAAAACTACTTTAACTCTTGATGATTTTGCAGGATACAAAGTAAAAAAAGAGTCATCATATACCGGGCATTTGAAAGAAAATGAACAGAGCGAAAGGCTCAACTTTTACGATTATGTTTATGAAGATTATTCCAAATATGGTTCAACTCCGCTTATGGATTATGTAAAAAATAAAAAGAAGAAAGAGCAATATACCAATGAGCTTAATGCAATAATCAACAAGCTGAAAGACAAACAAAAAGATGGTTTTAAGGATTCAACATCTAAAGAATACGAAGTTGATCTTGACGATTATACTTTCAAAATTAAAAATACAGGGCGTTACGGTAAAAAATCTCCTCTGGAATACACCGAAGAGTTTGCGGTTAAGAACAATTGGATTAAAAAAGCCGGTGATAAATATTTGATGGAATTGGGTAAGTTTTTAACTGCTCAAATTGAGATTACTCAAAAAGAAAAAGATAGAAAGAACAATATTTATATGGTTTTCCCGCGTTCTTTTGATAATGAAATTATTTTTGAAATTCCTTCTGGCTACACTGTTTCCGGTTTGGAAAAGTTAAATAAAAAAGTAGAAAATGAAACTGGAGGATTTACATCAACCGCTGAAGTAAAAGGGAATAACCTTGTTATAAAAACATACAAATATTACAAAAATTATAACGAACCAAATGCAAACTGGAACAAGATGATTCAGTTTCTGGATGCCGCTTATCAGTTCACGCAGGAAAAAATATTGTTGAAAAAAGCATAATTTATTTTACAAAAAAGTCCTCTCGTTATAGGAACTAGAGGACTTTTTTGTTACATGTTAAACAACCAGGTGGCCGGATTGTTATACGTTATATTCTGAAGAATTAAGAACTTCAAAATCGTTTTCCCTGTGTCGCCGTTAGTTCTGATTTTACCTAAAGTTTGTTTGATAGAAACTTTATCTCCAACGCTTACGTTAACGCTGCTCAGGTTTTGATATATCGTGAAATAATCTCCATGCTGAATAAAAACAGCAATATTCAGAGGCGATAATTTAATTACTTTAGTCACTTCACCACCAAAAACCGCTCTGGCTGAAGCTCCATTTTCGGTTGTTATTTCAACACCACTATTATAAACCCTAAGCGTTTTAATAACTGGATGTGCCTGATCACCATAAGGTAAAGAAACGACGCCTTTTTCAACAGGCCATGGCAATTTTCCTTTGTTAGCTCTGAAATTATTTGCGACCAATTGACCTTCTGAAGTCAATACAATTTTTGTTGAAGATTCAACTGCTTTTGTTGATGCTGCTGTTGTTGTTTTTGGATTAGCTCTGGCTTTTTCCGCTGCCGTTTTCTTGTTCGCTGCAGCAATTGCCTGACGGATTAATTTTTGGATTTGCGCATCGATATTTCTTGTTTCCTTTTGCTTCTTTTTTATCTCTGCGGTGATTTTCCCCTTTTCCTTATGAATCTGATTGGCAATTTTTTCCTGTTCCTGTTTTTCTTTTTCTAATTCTTTCCTTTCGTTTACGTTTTCTGTAATTAGCTTTTCCTTTTCCGTTTTCTGAACAAGAATTTTATTTGTGTAACCAACCAATTGCTTGGTTTTTCCCTCAATTTCCATGCCCTGCATTTTTCTGTAGCTTGCATATTGTTTCATATATTGGGCTCTTTTATAGGCTTGCAGGAAGTTTTCCGAAGATAATAAAAACATAGCCCGGCTTTGCTCAGACCGGCTTTTATACGACTTCATAATCATCGCTGCATAATCTTTTCTCAGTTGTTCTAAATCGCGGTTTAGCTGGTTGATTTTTATTTGATTTACATAAATATCATTGCCCAATAATTTTGTTTGCTTCTCGGTTGTTTGTATCAGTTTTTCTTTTAATCCAATCTTTTCTTTTTGGAGCATTAACTGAGTAACCACCGATTTTTCTTTGCTTTTTACAGATTGCAATAATTGCTCTTTTTCCTGAATCTCTAATTGAATTTTAGCTTTGCGCTCTTCGAGTTGTTCCTGCGTTGGTGGTTGGCTCCACATTTGAATTGTGAAACAGAAGAATAATAAAGAGAGAAATAATTTTGGCATCGGTTTTTTATTTTGGCTAATCTTTTATCGAAATTCTATCATATCCATCAGGCACACTGTAAGGAAAAGATAAATCTTCGTTGAACGTTATTGAATTATAATCTACTGAAATTGTTGTTTTCCCTTTCTTTTGAAACGCATTTATCGTCACACCTGCCGGAAATATTCCAGACGCAAAATCCTGAAAATTGGGATAATTCGCTTCAAAGCTTCTTTCTTTTTCCGGTTGGCTGATTGTTTGTTTTTTTAGTAAAAAATGCTCTGCTTCAAAGGAAAAAGATTTTTCTGTTTTGTCTTCAACAGTATTTAATTTATAGAATTTATCAGTTTCTGAAAAGGAATAACTCCCTTTTGTCAAATCATCTATTGGACGTCCAATCAGCATGTTTTGTATTTTATTAAAATCTAAATCGGTCCCAAGCCATTGACTCAAAGCTTCATAATTTCCTTCAAAATAAGTTCCGTTTAATTTTTCATAGTACTTTACTTCTTTGGGTGTTATCAGCGCTTTTGCCATTGTTATCCCCAACACGCGAATGCTTACCAAAATCTTTTCGTCTTTCTTTATTTTGATTTCTGCGGAAACACTTTGCGAATCGTCGTCGTGCTTATATTTGGCATTGGCTCTAATATATAACGTCGAAAAATCACTTTTATTACTGTAATGATTTTGAATTATTTTTTCAGAAGTTAAGGCGTTCCCATCGGTTACAACCGCTGTTGGTGTTTTTGTATCGACAAAAACCTGTTTTGGTTTACAGGAACTTAAAAAAATAATTACCAGAATGAACAATCCCTTTTTCATTATTTCTTTTGTTTTTTTATGAGTTCATTTGCTTTGGTAAAATACTTTTCTTTCTTATTTGCATCTCCCAAACCTGTATATGCTTCACCCAATTGAATATTAAAATTGATTTCCAATGCCTCATCGTCAACAACAAAATCCAAACCGGATTCTAAAAACGTTGCCGCTTTTTTAAAGTTTTTGAGTTGATTATTAGCCAATCCGGCATAATAATAAAACTGTGGCTGCGTTGGGAAAAGCTGTGTCAAATCGTCTGCTCTTTTTGCTAAATCGCCAAACTGCTGACTTTCGGTATAAGCCTGCAACAATAAAAGCTGTGTTTCTACATCATCTTCAGCACTTGCTAAATGCATTTTTAAATACTTGACAGTTTTCGGCCAGTCGGCTTTTGAATAATAAAATTTACCTATTTCTTTAGCAACTCTTACTTCTTTATCATTATCAAAATAAGAAATGGCTTTATCTAAATCGGGTTCGTATTTTGGATTATTTTTGGTAAAAATCAGAAACTCATTGAGCATCCTGTGCTTGATTTTAGAGTCGATTTTTTTGCTTGGAAACACAATATTCATTGCTTTCACTGCATTATCTCCATCATTATTATTCAAATGAAATTTAAACAAACTCACTTGTGCCCAATCGGATGTTGGAATTTCTTTTTCTAATTTTTGAGCAATTTCAAGAGCTTTTTCTTCCTGATTACTTTGGGAATACATATAAATCAAAGCAATATAATTGGATTCTTCTTTTGGGAATTTCTTGATTTGATCCAACAAATTAAACTTTTCAGCCGATTGATATTTAGCATCTTTTAGAATATCTGATTTATACAATTCACGTTTATCTGATTTCCCAAACTTTGCATTCAGTTCGTTGATGAGTTCCAGCGCTTTGTCAAATTGCTGTGTATTCATATAAAGTGAAGTCAAATCTTCTTTATAATCTTCCTTGAATGTTACCAGTTTTTCAACGATTGGAATCGCTTTATTATAATCTTTTACTTCATAACAAACATCGTACATTCCAACCCAAGCCCAACGGTTTTTCGGATCCATTTTGGTCGTTTTCTCAAAGTTTTCGTAGGCTTCGTTATATTTTTTTTGAGCTAAATAATTCTTTCCAAACTCAAAATAAACGACGGGATTTTCGGGTTCGATAGCTTTCCCTTTTTCTAAAGCAGCAATGGCTTTATCATAGTTTTCAATGCTTCTTTGCTGAATGGCTTCGTAGAAAAAATCTTCAAATCCATCGTCTATAGTAACAACATCGTTTGGTTCTTTCTGAGCCATAACAATATTTGGAACACAAAGCGCTCCGAAAAACAACAGACAATAAATTGCAATTTTTTTCATTTTTTTTATTCTAAAACAGAGTAATCTCCAATGCTGATGCTTGTAAAATTACCATCAAAATTCGCGTGATTGCCAATCATCGCATTATCTAAACTAGCATTTTTGATATGAGCATGCGTTTGTACTAAACTATTTTTTATTGTGGAATCGATAACATGTGTTCCTCTTCCCAGCGACACATTTGGACCAACGGTTGCATTAATCAAAACCACATCTTCGCCAATATAACATGGCGGAATGATGGTTGAGTTTTCTTGTTTTACACCATAATCGATTAGATGTTCACCATCGTTGTGTAAAAATCCAAGCATCCTCGAATTGGTCTCGACAGTAACATCTTTGTTACCACAATCCATCCATTCATCGACTTTCCCCGGTACAAATTTCATGCCTTTAGCCATCATTTGCTTAATTCCGTCATTGATTTGGTATTCTCCACCATGAATGATGTTGTTATCCAAAACAGACTGAAGCTCATCTCTTAAAACGGAAATATTCTTGAAATAGTATATTCCGATTACTGCTAAATCCGAAACGAACTCTTTTGGCTTTTCTACCAATTCAACAATTTCACCTGCCTCATTCAAATTAATCACACCAAAAGCTTCCGGTTGATCCACTTGTTTTACCCAAATAACGCTATCGGCAGTTTTATCTAAATCAAAATCGGCACGAATCAAAGTATCTGCATAAGCAATTACGGCCGGACCGGTTAAAGAATCTTTCGCACACATAATTGCATGACCTGTTCCCAGCGCTTCGTTTTGATAATAAATGGTTCCTTTTGCGCCTAATTTGTTAGCAATTGCAATCAAATCTTCTTCTACTTTTTTACCAAAACTTTCGTGGATTATAAAAGCAACTTCATCAATGTCCTGATTCAAAACGCCGGCGATATCTTCTACCAATCGGTGAACGATTGGTTTCCCTGCAACGGGAATTAATGGTTTTGGAATTGTTAATGTATGTGGACGAAGACGTGAACCACGGCCAGCCATTGGAACTATTATTTTCATTTTATTCTTTTATTTTTGTTAATCCATACTTCTCGGCAAAAGTATTAAATATGTCTATTTTACCTTCTTTTTTGAGATTTGCAACAATTTCTTTCATCACATTTATAGCATCTTGTTTGTAGGGAGAAGAACCTTTGTCATAAAGGTCGTAAGCTTTTAAAGCGCTTTCAAGAGCATTGTCATAATCTCCGGTAACGTTTTGTAATCGGGAGATTCCGTAAAATCCTTCAGGGTTATCAGGATGTAATTTTATGAATTTATTATACGTTTCAATTGCCTCTTTATTTTGATTAAGAAGATTATAAGCAACAGCCATACTCATTAATGGTGTTACGCCTTCGGGATCTAATTCCAGTGATTTTTTATAACACTCGATTGCTTCTTTAAATCTGTTAAGCTTTCTATAACAAATTCCCATATTATCCCATGCAAAAGCAAACTTTGGATCTTTAGTGACAGCCTTATTGTATTCGACCAAAGCCAGGTCGTACTTTCCCTGATTAAAATATTTATCTCCTTCTTCATAAAAAGCCATTGCCTTTTTCTTATTGCTTATTGAGTTTTTATTTTTCTCATTATTTGTCATGATCAGTTGCTTAACATACGGGCAATCTGCTAATAATTTTTTTTCGATTTCATCGTAATCTTTGTCGATAGTTATTTGAAAACTTGCATTTTTCAAAATAGTATCATTAATTTTATCGCCTTTTAAACTGTCAAGTTTTGTTGTCATTTGGGCAACAAACTCTTTTGTCTGTTTAGCTATAATACTTGATGTAATACATGATTTTATCGAATCATTTTTCTGTGCTGTTGTCAGGTCAAAATTCAGTTTTCCTATGCATGCACACGACTGATCTAATATTTCCTTACTAATCTCCTTTTCCTGCGAAAATAAATTAAGCTGAGAAAAAAAGACAATGAGAGTAATTACGGCAACCTTTTTAAAGTGTTTCATAATGATGTTTATTTTACTCCGGTACTTCCAAATCCACCTTCGCCACGATGCGTTTCAGAAAGCACTTCAACGTGAATCCATTCTGCTCTTTCGTGTTTGGCGATAATTAACTGGGCAATTCTTTCGCCGTTTTCAACGACAAATTTTTCATTTGATAAATTTACTAAAATCACACCAATTTCCCCACGATAATCCGCATCAACTGTTCCGGGAGAATTAAGAACCGTAATTCCTTTTTTGGCCGCCAAGCCACTTCTTGGTCTAACTTGTGCTTCATAGCCAATTGGTAATTCAATAAAAAGCCCTGTTTTAACGATGGCTCTTTCTAAAGGTTTCAATTCTATTGGTTCAGTCAGATTTGCTCTTAAATCCATTCCTGCAGAAGCAATGGTTTCATAATTTGGCAAATCGTGTTGTGATTTATTAATGATTTTTATGGTCATTTTATTTTGCTTTTCTTTTTATGATTCTAAGTAATGTTTCCTTTTCACTATAATAAATGAAGTATAAAAAAACGATTAACAGAACTGCTTTTACAAGATAATTTTCTCTTAGCATCGGAATGTAAAACGATATCGCCGAGAACAGAACTGTTAATCCCAAATAACTAAAGATTTTATTGAAATCGTATGGAATCGGATAGTGATTTTGTCCCCATTTGTATGAAATAATCATCATGCTTCCATAAGCTGCAATGGTTGCAATCGCTGAACCGTAATAACTCATAGTCGGAATTAAAATCCAATTCAGAATTAAAGTTATGGCAGCGCCAATTAATGAAATATAAGCACCAATTCTAGTCTTATCTATCAGTTTGTACCAAACCGAAAGGTTGGTGTAAATTCCGAGAAAGAAGTTTGCCAAAACAATCAGCGGCACCACTTTCATGGCATCCCAATAATCAGCATTTGGCACTAAAACCCTTTTTAATAAATCGGCAAAAACAATCACAAACAAACAGATAAACGAACCAAAAATCACAAAATATTTAGTGATGGTGGCATAAGTTTGCTGCGCATTTTCATTGCTTGCATGACTAAAGAAAAACGGTTCTATGCCCAAAGTATAAGCCGTTCTGAAAAGCACCATAAACATTCCGATTTTATAACAGGCAGAATAAGCTCCGATTTCTGAAAGCGGCACATGCATCCAGTCTAAAAGGATTTTGTCAAAATGCTCGTTGATGGCAAAAGCGATTCCAGCAAATAAAATTGGCAATCCATAAATCATCATTTTTTTCCAAAGCACTTTGTCAAAATGCCATGAAATGCTTGTGTAATTCGGAACTAAAACTAGTAAAGTAAAGAGACTTGCTACCAGATTTGAAACAAAAATGTAACCTATTTGAAAGTTCTCAATGTAAATTGTACTTAAAAAACCATTTGAATTGCTCGCTACTAATTTTGGTAAAAAAGCCAAAAAGAAAACATTCAACAATAGATTTATCGAAACGTTTGCTATTTTTATGGCTGCATATTTCATTGGTTTTTTCTCAGCACGCAACTTTGAAAATGGAATAATTGCTAAGGCATCAAGCGTTAAAATCCAGATTGTATAAGTGATATATTCTACACTAATATCAGACCAGCCTGATAATGTGTGGCGGAATAATAAAGCTAAAACTAAAAATCCTAAAGTTGACCAAAACAGTGAAACTGTCGCTGTAGAAATGACATTTTTCTTGTCGGTTTCAGAGTTATAAAATCGAAAGAATGCCGTTTCCATTCCGTAAGCCAAAACCACATTGAAGAAAACCAAATACGCAAAAATCACCGAGACTTCTCCCATTTTGCTTTTATCCGGCAAATAGTAAACAAACAAAGGGTTCAGAATAAAGCTGATTATTCTGGGAAAAACTGTCGCTAATCCGTAAATTAAGGTTTGTTTAAAGAGATTTTTATATAAACTCAAGATGTTGAATATTGCTTTGGAATTGAAACAAAAGTAACCAATTCTTTGGTTTATGTTAAGCCGTTTTCGTCTAAAATTTTGACGAAATGAAAACCTTTAGGACCAAATCCCTGATTGTAGTAAAAACGATGCGCCGGAAAGTTTGAAGTATAGGCATCAAGAACAATATTGGTGCAACCTAATGCTTTGGCTTTGGCTTCAACAAAGTCGCAAATCATGTTGCCAATTCCTTTTGAACGATGGTCAGGATGAACGATAAAATTATCTATTTCGATAAACTTTCCGCACCAGAGTTTGGTGCCAAACCAAATTCCGGTAACGCCAATACATTGGCCGTTTTCAAAAACAGCAACCTGAGAATAATTATTTGGGAGCATAACCTCAAGAAAGGATTTGTATCGCTCAGGAGTCATTTTCGTATACATCAGATGCATCAAATCAAACTGCTGGAGCATTTCTTCTAATGAAGTAAGTTCTTTGATTTCCATTGGTGGATTTTTATTTAAAAGTAATAAAAAAGAGCCAACATTCACTGGTTCTTTTTTATTACTTGAATTGGTTTTTTGATTACTTTTATCAAACAACAATTATAAACTATAAACCTAACAACTATGAGAAAAACATTACTCTTATTTTTAGCAGGATTTCTTGCTTTTAATTTTCAGATGACTGCGCAGGTAACCGTATCCTTAGGAACTTTAACGGGCGCATCCTCTACAAATGCTTTATTATCAACGAGTACAACTATAAATCGATATTCCAGAACGATGTCTCTTTATACGGCACAAGAGATTAATACCGCCGGTGGTATGGCTGGTTTCATTAGTAGTTTAGCTTGGGGCAAATCGGGTACTGGGGAATATACATCTAATGATGCCTACATCAAAGTGCTACTTAAACATACCACAAATAACGTTTGGTCAACCAGCCCTGTACCGGATTGGAATACAGAAATAATGGGCGCTACACAGGTTTTCACTTCTTCGGCATATAGCATTCCAACAGGTACCGGATGGAAACAAGTTCCTTTTACAACTCCTTTTCTATGGGATGGAACCTCTAACATTGTCATTTTTGTTGAATGGTCCAGACCTAGTACACCAACAGCCGATATTAGCTGGGAAAGGTCAACAGATGCAAATACAAATGCAACGCGTGTTGGAAGTACAAGCCTTGATGCCTTAGTAATGCTGATTAATGCTAATAGACCTTTGGTTCAATTAAATATTACCGCATTGAATATTAATGAATTCGAAAATTCTCCTTTCAAGCTATATCCAAATCCAACTAAAGACATTTTATTTTTGACCTCAGAAAAAAGCATCACAAAATATGTGATTTATAATGCCATAGGAGAAATAATTAAAGATAATTATCAAATAACCAGTGAAGAAATAAATGTAACTGATTTATCCTCTGGTGTTTATTATATTAAAGTCTTCTCAGAAGAAAAAACAGAAGTTTTAAAGTGGATTAAAATATAAATAACCTCCGGCTTAACTTGTTCTAAAATTAAAGTGAATTCATCAACCGAGTCTTTATAGCATTTATTTTTTGTAGAGAAAGTAATCTTTCGGATATCGATTAACGGTGCTATCGTTCAGATTAAAAAAAAGAGTCAACAATTGTGTTGACTCTTTTTGAAAATATTGTGAATTTTAAATTATCCTTTCAATGCTTCCGCTCTGTTGAAGATCTGAAAAAACTATCGTTTTTCCTTATCCTTTCAATGCTTCCGCACCACCAACGATTTCTAAAATCTCGTTTGTAATTGCAGCCTGACGGGCTTTGTTGTACGTTAATTTCAATTGGTTTCTCAATTCGGTTGCGTTATCAGTTGCTTTGTGCATTGCTGTCATACGCGCTCCGTGTTCAGAAGCAAATGAATCTCTGATTGCTTTGTATAGTTGTGTTTTCAATGATTTTGGAATCAATGTCAACACAATTTCTTCTTTTGAAGGTTCAAAAATATAATCTCCAGTTGAAGCCGGAACATCTGATGCGATTGGTGCTAATGGCAAAAATTGTTCAACCTGAACTATTTGTGTCGCAGCATTTTTAAATTGATTGTAAACCAATTCAATCTTATCATACTCACCAGAAGTGAATTTTTCGATTAAAGCATCAGCTATAGTTGATACATTATCAAAAGTCAAATCGTCATAAATTGCGTTATGATGACCGTGAACAGTATAGTTTTTTGCTAAAACATCATTTCCTTTTTTCCCAATAGGAAAAATATCAACTTGTTTTCCGGCATAACTATCAGCAACTTCTTTAACCTGCTTGATAACATTAGTATTAAAAGCACCGGCTAAACCTCTATTTGAAGTTATGGCTACAATCAAAACTTTGTTAATCTCACGTTGTGATGTGAACTCGCCACCAGCATCTCCATCTAAAGTAGAGCTAACATTTTGTAAAAGTTCGGTCAATTTTTCGGCATAAGGTCGCATCGCTGTAATAGCATCCTGAGCTTTTTTCAGCTTTGCAGCAGAAACCATTTTCATCGCCGATGTGATTTGCATCGTAGATGAAACTGAACCAATCCGATTACGTATTTCCTTTAAGTTTGCCATTTTTATTATTTTAAATTATAAATTTTGAATTATAAATTATGATTGCTCATTTAAAATTTATAATTCAAAATTTAAAATAATTTTTTTAGTATTTCGCTGAAAGTTCTTTAGCTACTTTTTCTAAAACGTCAGTAATGTTGTCATCCAACTTACCAGCTTTTAAAGCATCTAAAACATCTCTGTGCTTGTTATTCAAGAAATCAATGAAACTTCTTTCGAATTCTTTTACTTTGTTAACAGGAACACTTTTTAACAAGTTTTTAGAACCTGCATAGATAATAGCAACCTGATCTTCAACAGTGTAGGGATCGTTAACCGCTTGTTTAAGGATTTCAACGTTTCTTCTACCTTTTTCAATTACGTTCAAAGTAACAGCATCCAAATCAGAACCGAATTTTGCAAATGCTTCCAATTCACGGAATTGTGCCTGGTCTAATTTTAATGTTCCGGCTACTTTTTTCATCGATTTAATCTGAGCATTACCTCCAACACGAGATACCGAAATACCTACATTAATCGCTGGACGAACTCCTGAGTTAAACAAATCTCCATCAAGGAAAATCTGTCCGTCAGTAATCGAAATTACGTTAGTTGGAATATAAGCAGAAACGTCACCAGCTTGTGTTTCGATAATTGGTAAAGCAGTTAAAGAACCGCCACCTTTTACGATTGGTTTCAACGAATCTGGTAAATCGTTCATGTCTTTTGCGATATCATCATCAGCAATTACTTTACAAGCTCTTTCTAATAAACGAGAGTGTAAGTAAAATACGTCTCCAGGATAAGCCTCACGACCCGGTGGTCTTCTTAACAAAAGAGAAACCTCACGGTAAGCTACCGCTTGTTTCGATAAATCATCATAAATAATCAAAGCAGGACGACCTGAATCTCTGAAATATTCTCCGATTGCAGCTCCGGCCATTGGCGCATATACCTGCATTGGTGCTGGATCAGAAGCATTAGCAGCAACAATAACTGTGTAAGCCATCGCGCCTTTTTCTTCTAATGTTTTAGCAATTCCGGCAACCGTAGAAGCCTTTTGTCCAATTGCTACATATATACAGAATACTGGTTTTCCAGCATCGTAAAATTCTTTTTGGTTCAAGATGGTATCGATACAAACTGTAGTTTTTCCAGTTTGACGGTCACCAATAACAAGCTCACGTTGTCCTCTTCCAACCGGAATCATCGCATCGATAGATTTGATTCCTGTTTGTAACGGCTCAGTTACCGGCTGACGGAAGATAACTCCAGGAGCTTTTCTTTCCAATGGCATTTCGTATAAATCACCACCGATTGGTCCTTTACCGTCGATTGGTTCTCCTAGTGTGTTTACAACACGTCCTACGATTTGCTCACCAACTTTAAGAGAAGCGATACGTTGTGTTCTTTTTACTGTAGAACCTTCTCTAATTCCAGTAGATGGTCCTAAAAGTACAACTCCAACATTGTCTTCTTCTAAGTTCAAAACGATAGCTTCCAATCCGTTGTCGAATTGTACTAGCTCACCGTATTGAGCGTTTGATAACCCGTATACACGAGCAATACCATCACCTACCTGAAGAACTGTTCCTACTTCTTCCAATGTTGCACCTGATTCAAAACCAGACAACTGTTTTTTTAATATTGCTGAAATTTCAGCTGGATTGATTTCTGCCATTTTGATATATCTTTAATGGTAATCTAATTACTAAACTCTCTTTTTAATTCCTGTAATCTGTTTGACACAGATGCATTGTATTGTTTGTCTCCTATTCTCAAAATAAATCCACCAATAATTGAAGGATCAATAGTGTTTTGAATAGTTAATTTTTTAGTTGAAATCGTTGCTGCTTTTGCCAATATCTGAGCTTCTAAATCTGCCGTGATAGGAAAAGCTGTAGTTACTTTTGCAACTTCAACACCATTCATTTCATCAAACTGAGCATTGTATTGTGTAGCAATCGCAACTAATATTTCAAATCTTTTGTTTTCTTGTAGCAATCTGAAAAGCGATTTAGTTTCAGCCTGAACTGAACTAAAAACTTCTAACAAAGCGTTCATCTTCAAATCTGATTTAATGATTGGGCTAGCCAGAAATTCTTTTAAATCAGTACTCGAATCAACCGCAGCAATGATAGATTTCATATCATCATTTACCTGATTCGCTTTTCCGCTTGAAACCGCAGTTTCTAAAATTGCTTTCGCGTATCTAATCGCAGCTCTTGACATAACGATTAATTTAATTTAACGTCACCCAACATTTTCTCAACCAATTTGGTTTGAGAAGCTTTGTCAGCTAATTCGCTTCTTAATACTTTTTCTGCAATTTCAATAGACAAGTTGGAAACTTGGTTTTTCAAGTCTGCCATAGCAGCATTCTTTTCGCTATTGATTGCCGCTTTGGCCTGTTCAATCATTTTACCTGCCTGAACTTGTGCTTCAGCTTTTGCTTCAGAAACAATTTTATCTTTAATTTCTCTTGCTTCTTTAAGCATAACATCTCTTTCAACTCTTGCTTCAGCTAATAATTTCTCATTATCTGATCTTAAGTTCTGCATATCTCTTTTTGCAATTTCAGCAGAAAGCAATGCATTTTTGATTCCGTCTTCTCTTTCATTAACAGCATCAAGAATTGGTTTCCAGGCAAATTTTCTCAACAAGAAAATCAATAACAAGAAAATTAATGTCTGCCAGAAGAACAAACCAAACGAGAAATCATTTATTAACTTTTCCATAATTTAAAGTGTATTATGTATATGTAAATTTTAATTCTTTTTTAAAGATAAACCAAAGCTACAACCAACCGTTGCAGCTTTTAGTTTACTGTTTTTTTGTATTAAGATACAGCGAATAAAGCTGCGAATCCAATACCTTCAATAAGTGCCGCTGCAATAAGCATCACTGTTTGAATTTTAGCTGTAGCTTCTGGTTGACGAGCAATTGCATCTAATGCAGAACCACCGATTCTACCAATACCAATTCCTACTCCAATAACTACTAATCCTGCTCCAATAAGGTGAAGATTTCCTTC
>NZ_JBDSMB010000037.1:0-1556 GCF_039916025.1 Flavobacterium sp. | reverse complement strand
GCGAGACACTCAATACATTGCAAAAAAAGCAAAACAAATGCTGTATGAAATATGCCGGACCGTAGTTAGCACATCAGGCGGCGTTACAGACAGACTGCGTGAAGATTGGGATTTGATAAACGTAATGCAGGAATTAAATTTTGACAAATATAAAAAACTTGGACTTACGGAATTAATTGAAAAGAAAGATGGCAGCTTTAAAGAGCGAATTAAAGATTGGACTAAACGCAACGACCATCGCCATCACGCTATGGATGCGTTAACCGTGGCATTCACTAAACGCAGCCATATTCAATACCTTAACAATCTGCACGCAAGAAAGAAAGATGATAAGCTCGGCAAAGAAATTTATGGAATAGAACAGAAAGAAACGTTTACCGTTAAAGACGACACTAGCAATAGTAAACGCAAATTCAAACTACCGTTACCAAACTTTAGATGTGAAGCAAAAAAACATTTGAATGAGGTGTTGATTTCGTTTAAAGCTAAAAATAAAGTAGTTACCAAAAACAAAAACATATACAAAACTAAAGCAGGCGAAAAAAGCAAAACAGAACTCACTCCGCGTGGACAACTTCACAAAGAAACTGTTTATGGAAAGCTTCGACAATATATTACAAAAGAAGAAAAAGTAAACTCAAAATTTGACGAAGATCTGATTTCAAAAGTAGCTTTACCAAAGCACAGGACTGCCCTACTACAACGATTGAAGGATAATGGGAATGATCCTAAAAAAGCATTTACAGGTAAAAACAGCTTGGATAAGAACCCAATTTACCTAGACAGCAACTACAACATAAAAATCCCTGAAAGAGTGAAATTGGTTTCTCTGGAAGATGACTACACTATAAGAAAAGACGTAACTCCCGATTTAAAAATTGATAAAATAATTGACATTGGTATTCGAAACATTCTACAAAAAAGATTAGACACATTCAACGGAAATGCCAAAGAAGCATTTTCAAATCTTGATAAAAACCCCATCTGGCTAAATCAAGGAAAAGGCATTGCCATAAAAAGGGTAAAAATAAGTGGTGTAAAAAATGCAGAAGCATTGCATTCAAAGAAAAATCATCTGGGAAAAGATATTTTAGATGAAAATGGAAATAAAATACCAGCAGATTTTGTGAGTACCGGCAACAACCACCATGTATCCATTTATAAAGATGCAGAAGGAAATTTGCAGGAAAAAATTGTATCTTTTTATGAGGCTGTAGAAAGAGTAAACCAAGGATTGCCAGCAATTGATAAAACGTTTAATCAAGATTTTGATTGGAAATTTTTGTTTACAATGAAACAGAATGAATATTTCATATTCCCTAGTGAAGGTTTTGATCCAAATGAAATTGACTTAACCAATTCTGAAAATTATAAATTGATAAGTAAAAATCTATATAGAATACAGAAAATCGCAACAAAAAATTATTTCTTCCGACATCATTACGAAACGACTGTAGAAGAAAAAAAAGAATTAAAAGATATTGCATACAAACCACAATTAGGGTTAAATGGAATTACAGGAATCGTCAAAGTTCGAATTAATCACATAGGACAAG
>NZ_JBDSMB010000036.1:0-9407 GCF_039916025.1 Flavobacterium sp. | reverse complement strand
TGGTGGAAAAGTGATACAGGAATTGCAAAAAGCTACTGGTTGTACAATCGTTATCAACGAAGTTGATGAGCAGGGTGTTGTTGAAATTTTAGGAACTGATCCTGCCGGTATTGAAGCAGTATTAGCTAAAATTGAATCCATCACTTTCAAACCACAAATGGGTGAAGCTTATGAAGTGAAAGTAATTAAAATGTTAGATTTTGGTGCCGTTGTAGAATATACAGAAGCTCCAGGAAACGAAGTATTGTTACACGTTTCAGAATTAGCTTGGGAACGCACAGAAAATGTTTCCGATGTAGTGAAAATGGGCGATGTGTTCTTGGTAAAATACCTTGGTATGGATCCAAAAACAAGAAAAGAAAAAGTGTCAAAAAAAGCACTTTTACCAAGACCTCCAAGAGATGAGAATGCTGCTCCTAGAGAAGACCGCGGACCACGTCCTGAAAGACGTGACGACAGAGCTCCAAGAGAAGATAAAAAAGACTAATTAGTTTTTTAGTTTATAGAAAACCCCGATTCAAGATTTTGAATCGGGGTTTTTACTTTTATTTTCATTGGCAACGCAACCTTTTCATTTTTTTCCAGACTTTGATTTAAACACCGATAATTATGAAAAATTCTAACCTTGTTCCGAAAATTTTTATTCTACTCTTTTTGTCCCTTATTATTAATAGCTGTAAAGACCTTGACGACACAATTACCTATCCGAATGCTGAAGATTTGATTCAGAAAGATTCAGAGTTATTTGACTTATTGAATCGTGTGACTACTGAAGATGACGACCCAATGACCGACATTGTTTGTATCGACTTTATATATCCGATTCATTTATTGATATACAATTCAAGCTTAGAGCAGATTGGCACTGTATCTATAGTAGGAGATGACAATTTCAGTGCGTTTCTTAGCATTCTTCCTGCTGATCAATCTATAAGTATTAGTTACCCAATTTCAACAACACTGGCTGATGGAACGGAATTCATCGTCAATAATAATTCCGAATTGAAACTAGCAATTGACAGTTGTTCAAGAGAAGATATTATTACTTATTGCGGTACTTTGTTTGGTGGTTCAACGACAATAATAACGCCGTGTGTATGGAAAGTTCAATATGACGCAACAGGTGATAATAAATATTTAGGCGGTTATTTTGATGCCAATCCTGATGGAACAATCAAATTATATTACAATGATCAAATATATAATGGCAGTTGGACATTTTTATTTGTCAATGATGAGTTTCATATGAATATAAATCTGGAAGGCACATCAGAAGTAGCTTTAGATTGGAATTTTGATAGAAAAGTTGAAATGAACGGCGATGAAATCATCATTCAAAATTTGCCAAAAAACGTGCATCTAAAAAAAGCATGTCAGGATATAACACCTTTTGCTATCGGAGATGCTGGTCCAGCTGGTGGAATCATTTTTTATGACAAAGGTTCATATACCGAAGGATGGCGTTATGCCGAAGCTGCTCCGGCTGATTTAGCTTATTTTGAATGGGGTTGTGCGACTTCGTCGATTGCAAACTCGCAAAGCAGCCTTATTGGAAAAGGGCTTTTCAATACTGGCGCGATATTAAATTTTCATGATATTTTAACCAATTATTACACCAATCCGATTGTTTGCAGTAATTTGAATAATGGAACGGTTGCGGCCAAAGAATCTTTAGGCTATCAGTTAAACGGTAGAAAGGACTGGTTTTTACCTTCAGAAGATGAATTGGCTTTATTATATACCAATTTACATCTGGAAAGTTTAGGCAATTTTTCGAATACAATTTATTGGAGTTCAACTGAAAATGATGCAACTACAGTAAAAACAATAGACTTCACAACTGGGGAAAGTGTCATCAGTTTAAAGGTTCCGGCTTTAAATACTGTAAAAGTTAGATGCATTCGTTATTTTTAAAAAAATTATTTTTTGACAATAGAAGATTTAATAAAATCCTGCCAGAAGCAGAACAGCAAGGCGCAAGCAGAGTTATACCATTTGTATAAGAAGACTCTTTTTGTGTTGTGCCTCAAATATTGTCAAAACGAAGCTGAAGCCGAAGACAATTTGCACAATGCTTTTATAGAAATTTTCACCAACATCAAACAATATAAAGGGAACGGTTCATTTGAAGGCTGGATGAAAAGAATCACCATCAATAAAGCCATTGACAGCTATAAAAAATCATATCAATTAATTTCGATAAGCGATAAAACTTTCCCGGATACAGAAATTGAAGAAAATGAATTGGATGACTATTCATTAGATTATATTTTGGCATTAGTTCAAAACCTGCCGGATCAATACCGACTGGTTTTTTGTTTATATGAATTAGATAATTATTCACATTCTGAAATAGCTGAAATGCTGAATATAAGTGTCGGAACATCAAAATCAAATTTGCATCGGGCCAAAATGATTTTAAAAGAACAAATTAAAACAAACAAATCTGTCCATACTATAAATATGAAATATGGAAAATAGAAAAGATATAGGAAAAGCAATAAACGATAAGCTGAATTCATTGGACAAAATGCCAAGAGAAGAAGTTTGGACCGGCATCAACGAAGAACTTCAAAAAAATAAGAAAAAACGAAGAACTGCATTCTTTTTCTTTTGGGGAAAAACCCTAGGAATATTGCTTCTTGGCTCAATGGCAGCATTTTATTTTTACAATCAAAGTAATTTGAATTCACTAAAGAATTCTAATGAAACTATTATAATCAATGATGCAAATAAAAATGATGTCGTGAATGGCTCAAATAATGCAAATGATACAGAGGCTACGAATGACACAAATTCGGATGAAAACTCCAGCGAAACTGGCACAAATAAAAACAGCAGTGTTGATGGTAAAAATGTAACTGATGACGGGAATAGTCTCACTAATGGAAATTCAGCTGGCAAGAGAAATACTGCTGATTTAGAAAATTCTTCAAACAATAATAGCAGAAAAAATGCGGTTAATCTTAAAGGGAAAAGCAATGAAAGAGTCAATTCTAAACTAAAAAAGAAAAACCATTCCAAGATTACATCTAAATCAGGAAAAAGCAAATCGAAAAAATTCCTGAAAGCTAAAACCAAAAAGTCAAAGAAAAAATCTGCCAAAAAAGAGAAACTTCTTCTGACTCAAACAAATGTGACTAAAAAAGACACAACTGTTTTAGATCTTTCTTCATTGCAAGGCAAAAATACAAGCGATTTGCTTTCAGAAATAAAATCAAAGAAAAAAGATTCTCTTATTGCCAAAAAGAAAAAAGAGCCTAAAATCAATTTAGAACCTAAAGATTCTTTAAGCAAGGATAGCGCAAAAGTTTATCATAAATTTTATGTCGATGTCTTTGTTTCTCCAACTTTAAACGGTTATTTCTCCAATGGCTCAACGCTTGACAGCCGTTTGGATTCACTTCCGAAAAAATCAGAAATTAAATTCAGTTATGGCATTGGATTGACTTATGATTTATCAGATAAAATTTCGGTTCGAATTGGGTTTCACAAAACCAACATGAGTTATGTCACCAAAAACGCCGCAATAGTTGTCAATGCAGGAAGTGCGGGAAATTATAATGGAATTAGTTACAATCCAAACATATCAAATCAAACCATTTATTCCGAATCCAATGGTTCACAAAGAATGGACATCACACAAAAAATATCGTATACCGAAATTCCGTTAGAAGTTAAATACAAATTTTTGGATAAAAAAATTGGACTCAAATCAAGCTTTGGTTTTAGTTATTTGTATCTGAATGACAATGTAGTAATCATAAAAACCGAGAATGGATATAGTCAGGAAATTGGAAAGACAAAAGATTTGTCAGATACATCTCTTTCTGTGAATCTTGGTTTAGAGATGGATTATCCGCTGTTCAAAGACATGAAAATCTTTGTCGAGCCAATGTTCAATTACCAAATAAAAGCATTTTCAAATAGTAGTTTCAAACCCTATGTTTTTGGAATCCATACCGGAATCCGATATTGTTTCAATAATAAATAGTTAGTTATAATTGTGGTAAAAGGCCCTGGTTCATCAATTTGAATTAGGGCTTTTGTTTTATTGACGGTAAACAATTCCAAACATAAGGCTTTGAGAGCCATAATCATTATCTATTCGTTGGTTGAATAATCCGTAAGGTGAAAACTGATAATGACACTGGAGTCCAATATTTTTGTAATTGAATTTTATTCCCTGAGAAATATAAAAGGTGGAAAACACTTCTTCACTATGCTCATCTCCTTCAAAATGGATTTCTTCAGGAGCTTTGTAAACATTTATCGCAATACCAATTCCAGAGTTCCATTCAACATTGCAATTGTTGTTTTTTAATGACATTGGAATAACCTTTGCAAATCGGGAACCTATATTTATTCCGAAATGTTTCGATTTATACTGAATTATAGAATCCTGATAATTCACATTGACAATTGCAGGATTTTTGGGAATGAAAAAATTAAAGCCAAAATCAATAAAATCAGTTTTTACAAGCCTGTTTCTGAACCAAAAACCAAAAGAGGGTGACATATCAAACTGATTGGCCAGTTTTCCTATTGGCTGTACAAATCCGGCTTCAACATATACGCGCTCATAATCATTAGTATTTTGCGCAAAGCTAAAACCAGAAACCAGAACTACGATCAAAAAATATATATTTTTCATGATGTTACCAATTTATAAAAGGCAAAGACCTTTTTTTGTTAACGTTCCAAACTCCAACCTGAAAACCTCTGGAATAAGATCTATTGAAGAGTCCTACCTGCAACCCATGATTCGTTTTGGCAAAATTTATAATTCCGACTTGCAATCCATCTAATTTGAGTGACTGATTGTAAAAACCAGCAGTAAAACCATTCATATCATTGTTAACATTGGCCAATCCAACGGAAACTCCAGTTTGTCTATCAGACATAGTTCCTAATGGAGCGATTGATAAACCATTGAAATTTTTGAATTTATTGGCAAAAGAAATATTTAAACCGTTCATGCTTGTAGGTACAAAAAAGCAGCCACTGCTAATACTGATTCCGTTTAATTTCAAAAAAGGCGTTTTATCCCAATCCTCCACTTTTAAATAGAGATCTCCATTTAAAGTATCATTTTGCTTCCCGCCATTCTTAATGATTTCAGGTAAATACATAACCATCAAGAAAGCTGCAAATGCTCCTGCAATAGGCGCAGGATTGGCTTCAAGATTTAAGCCATTGATTGTTTGACGGCTGATTTTTTTGTTGTCAATGTGGCCTAAGCCAAAAACTAATCCATTTACTTTCTGAAGTTTGCTGGACATTGGAGATAGACTGAAAGCCTGTGTCTTTAAAGGGGTGATTTGTATGCTAATGTTGTCTTGCGAAAATCCTTTTAATGATAGTATCATCAAAAGAAATAAAAATTTTGTTTTCATATTATTAGTTTTATTTAATTATTGGTTTAAAAATAAATTGCTCTTTATTACTAGATCCTGCTGCCATCATTAAAATCATACCTGAATGATTGAAGTAGCTGTCAATTATTAAATTATTTTCTTTATCTAACGAAATCCTTAGTCGATTAACTTGTGTAATCCAATAAATGGGTGGAAACGGAATTCGTTTTTTTTCTAAATAGACTTCAAAAAAATTTCTTTTAAACTTTCCGTTAAAACATCTGAATCTGTCACCTCCGAGTGCATCTTTATAACTGATTTTCAAATCGCCTTCTTTATCAAAACTTAGATTAATTTCTTTGTCTGTTAATCTATTCATCTCAAACAAGCTCGTTAAAGTTTTATTCTGTTTTGTAAAATCTTTATTGCTGAATGTTCTGTCTAGTGAACTATCGATTTTCATTAAATCGCGATTCTTGATTTTCTTTTCAGATGCACAAGACATAAGCAGAAAACAAAGGCTAATTAATATTATTGGATTTTTCATAGTTCTTATTTTTAAGATTGCAAGACAAACGTATTGCGATTATCACACATAAATTTGCAATAAACAATAATATAATTTTATATATTTGTGATAATCACAAATTATGAACAATCAAGAACTTCTTTTAAAGGCAATTCGGAAACAGCTTTCGGCAGCTTCGCTGAATGATGAAATTGCGACTATCCTGAATATTAGTTATGATGCAGCGCATAGACGTGTTTCTGGAAAAAGCAAATTTTCTATTGAAGAAACTGTGACCTTAGCCAATCATTACAACATTTCTTTGGATGCTCTTTTTGCACAGAAAGAAAAAGTCATCATAGAAAAGACGATAGAGATTACTTCTTTGAAAGAGATGTTGCTGTATTTTAAAAATTCTGCCATTCAAATCACCGAATTGACCAATTCTCCACATTCCGTTTTATATTACTCTGCTAAAGATATTCCGCTATTCTATTTTATGGAAGGAACAATTGTGTCAAAATTCAAGGCATATGTTTGGCTTTCTATGCTAAATGAAAGCCAGTCAAAAGAAACATTTGAGAATTTTGTGATAGACGAATCTTTTATGGAACATATGCAAAAGCTAAAAAAGATTTATGAAAATGTAAAAGTCATTGAGATTTGGAACGACACAACCATAAATAGTAGTTTGCAGCAAATCTCTTATTTCTATGAAGCTGGCCTGCTTTCCTTTAAAAATGCTATGGCATTATTTTTAGACATAAAGAGAATGTTAAGCGTTGTAAAAAACAAATCCAACAAACCTGATTCCAATTATTCATTTTTTTACAACGAGTTAATTTTACTAAACAACAACATTCTTATTAAATCAGAAGTAAAACTAACTATGTTTATCCCGTATACTTTATTAGGTTATTTTATTACTGACCACAAAGAAAGCTGCGAAAATGTACATCAGTTCTTTAATCAGCAGATTGCCAATTCAAAACTATTAAACCAAGCCGGAATTAGAGATCAAAACCAATTTTTCAACCGTGCTGATAGAAAAATTGATTACTATATAGAAAAATTAAACAATCAGGTTGATATTCAATTTTAAAAAATAATTATTTTTTTGTAACTTTTCCAAAATTGTAACGTACAACCACCTGAACACTTTAAAGTAAAGGAGACAAATTAATGAGACAGCTCAAAATCACCAAGCAGGTAACCAATCGTGAAACTGCTTCCCTAGACAAGTACCTACAAGAAATTGGAAAAGTTGACTTAATTACTGCAGACGAAGAAGTAGAGTTAGCTCAGAAGATTAAAGCCGGAGATCAAAAAGCGTTAGAAAAATTGACAAAAGCCAATTTACGTTTCGTCGTTTCTGTAGCTAAACAATACCAAAATCAAGGTTTAACACTTCCAGATTTAATTAATGAAGGAAATTTAGGTTTGATCAAAGCGGCTCAACGTTTTGATGAAACTCGTGGTTTCAAATTCATTTCTTACGCTGTATGGTGGATTCGTCAATCTATTCTTCAGGCTTTAGCTGAACAATCACGTATTGTTCGTTTGCCTTTGAATAAAATTGGTTCAATCAATAAAATAAATAAGATGTACGCTTTGTTAGAGCAATCTAACGAACGTCCACCTAGTGCTGAAGAAATTGCAAAAGAATTAGATATGACAGTTAATGATGTAAAAGAGTCTATGAAAAACTCTGGTCGTCACCTGTCAATGGATGCACCTCTTGTTGAAGGAGAAGATTCTAACCTATATGACGTCTTACGTTCTGGTGAATCTCCAAATCCTGATAGAGAATTAATCCACGAATCTTTGCGTACAGAAATTGAACGTTCTTTAGAAACTCTAACACCAAGAGAAGCAGATGTTGTACGTTTGTATTTTGGTTTAGGCGATCAACACCCAATGACTTTAGAAGAAATTGGAGAAACTTTCGATTTAACCCGTGAGCGTGTGCGTCAAATTAAAGAAAAAGCAATCCGCAGATTAAAACATACTTCAAGAAGTAAAATTTTAAAAACATACTTGGGTTAAACCCAAAATTCCAAAAAACAATACCCAAAATTCAACATTGGAATTTGGAATTTAAAAAATTGGAATTTAACAATAACAACAGTCTGATTAACTGTTCGTTTTTTGATTGATGATTGAAACTCCGGCTGATTACCGGAGTTTTATTTTTTTAATCTGAACTCGTTTCAGATTCTCATCAAATTTATTTGGGCGTGCCCCTTCGGGTCTGGCTTTCCGCAGTGCATGGCACTTGCTCCAATCCTTCACGCAATTGTTAAAACAGAAACTTTTTCTATCTTTGCCAAAACAACACTACAACATGAAAAACACTCTTATTGCACCTTCTGTTCTTGCTGCCGATTTTGCTAATCTGCAACGCGATATCGAAATGATTAATAACAGTGAAGCCGACTGGTTTCACATCGATATTATGGATGGTGTTTTTGTTCCGAATATTTCTTTTGGAATGCCGGTTTTAGAAGCTATAACCAAACATGCAAAGAAAACAATTGATGTACACTTAATGATTGTTGACCCTGATAGATATATCAAGGCTTTTGCAGCTTTAGGAGCCAATGTTTTGTCCGTTCACTACGAAGCCTGCACGCATTTACACCGAACGTTACAAGCCATAAAAGCCGAAGGTATGAAAGCCGGAGTTGTGCTGAATCCACATACAAACGTTGCTTTATTAGAAGACATCATAAACGATATCGATATGGTATGTATTATGAGTGTCAATCCAGGTTTTGGCGGTCAGTCTTTTATTGAAAACACGTATTCCAAAATTGAAAAGCTAAAAGCTTTGATAAATCGCAAAAATGCTTCAACTCTAATTGAAATTGATGGCGGAGTTACCGATAAAAATGCGGTTAAATTAGTAAAAGCTGGTGCAGATGTGCTCGTAGCGGGAAATTTTGTTTTCAAAGCAGAAAACCCAACAAAGACTATTAGTGATTTGAAGAAATTGACAAGTTTTTAATCTATAAATAACGTAAATTTAAAAAGCAAAACTATGAAAAAGCTGCTATCATTATCGTTTCTATTCATTGTCCTTGCAACCAATGCCCAAATAAAGGTTGCTAAAGCTGAAGCAAAACCAATTCTTATTGGTAAGGTGGGAACACCGACTATAAGTACCATGGAAATTACGAAAACCGGTGACTTGGTTACTTTTAAATATCAGAACAACAATAAGCCCCAAATAGCTGAATTCAAAACCTTTAGCTTTAAGGATATTGATGGCGCATTTGAAGGATTCTACGAAGTCATCAAAGATGGCCTTACAAATTTACCAAAAGAAGATATTAAGATTGAATTACCCAATGAAACAGTTAGCCTTCAATTTACAAAGGCGATGAATATTGCCAGCGTGAAGATGAAGATAAGCTATAATAATGGAGAAGAAAGTGGGACAACTGTATGGTTAACCCAAAAACAAATTGATAAGTTATACAACAAGTTATGAATTTACTTTCCGTTTTTTATCCGTTGCAGAACAGATCATAAAGGTTTAA
>NZ_JBDSMB010000035.1:0-3010 GCF_039916025.1 Flavobacterium sp. | reverse complement strand
ACACCCAATTTTTGTTAGCTTTGTGGCCGCAATGGTAAAACATAAAAATAAATAAAGGAACTGAAAAGTTCAGCATTACTATGGAAGAAAAGAAATTTGATTTTAATACAATTATTGGTTTTGGGTTGATATTCGTCATCATTGTTTGGATGATGTACAACGGACAAAAAACTACCAAAAACGAACAACTGGAAAAAGCGAGAGCTACAAAAGACAGCATTCAAAATGCAAAAGTATCCCCGCCAAAAGAAGCAGCAGCAACCATTGCTTTAGATTCAACGGTTACTGATTCAGTTAAAATTCAAAAACTTCAAGGTGCTTTAGGAAGCTTTGCTTATTCAGCGACTTTGCCTTCCGCTACAGTAAATTTCACGACTTTAGAAAATGATTTTGTAAGCTTAAAAATTGCCAATAAAGGTGGATATGTTGTTGAAGCAATCTTGAAAAAGTATGAAAAATTCAGGAAAAATTCAGGGCAATTAGTTGAATTGATTAAAGACAATAACGCCAGTTTTAATCTTCAGTTACAGACTAAAGACAATCGTGTTTTAAATACAAAAGACTTGTATTTTGAACCAACATTGACCAAAGTTGGAGACAACCAAGTCCTTTCAATGAAGTTAAAATCCGGAGCAAATGAGTATTTGGAATACAAATATGTTTTGGCACCAAACAAATACTTAGTTGATTTTGATGTCCATTCACAAGGATTGAGTACTGTTTTAAATACGTCAAAACCAATTGATTTAGAATGGGATTTAAAAAGCTACAGAAACGAAAGAAGTGTCACTTATGAAAACCGTTATGCCGAAATTTATTTCGAGCACGATGGTGGAAAAATTGATTACGTTGGACAAGGAAATGGCAAAGAAGAAAATCCAGAAAAGGCAACTTTTATTGCCTATAAACAACACTTTTTCTCAAGTATATTATTGACTAAAACGCCATTTGAAAAAGCAAAATTGCATTCAGACAATTTGGTTAAGGATGATAAAAAAGACACCATTTTCACAAAGCAGTATAAAGCAACAATACCATTAGCATTTAACAACGGAGAGTTAGATTACAAAATGAATTGGTATTATGGCCCAACGGATTATAAAACTTTAAAAAACTACGACCGAAATCTAGAAAAAATTGTTCCATTAGGTTGGGGGATTTTTGGTTGGATAAACAAGTTTATTTTCATTCCGTTATTCGGATTTCTAAGCTCGTTTATGGGATTAGGAATTGCGATTATTGTGTTTACGATTTTGATAAAAATTGCAATGTCGCCAATCACGTTTAAATCATTTTTATCTCAGGCGAAGATGAAAGTATTGCGTCCCGAAATTATGGAAATTGGAGAAAAGTTCAAAAAAGATCCAATGAAAAAGCAACAGGAAACAATGAAGCTTTACAATAAAGCCGGAGTGAATCCAATGGCTGGCTGTATTCCTGCCTTGATACAAATTCCGTTTATGTATGCGTCGTTCCAGTTTTTCCCATCAGCATTTGAATTAAGACAAAAAGGCTTCCTTTGGGCTGACGATTTATCATCATTTGATCAGATAGTTAAATTGCCTTTCAATATCCCGTTGTATGGAGACCACATCAGTTTGTTCCCGATTTTAGCAGCGATTGCGATTTTCTTTTATATGAAAATGACTTCAGGCGATCAGGCCATGGCACAACCACAACAAGACGGAATGCCCGACATGGCAAAAATCATGAAAATCATGATTTATGTTTCACCGGTAATGATGTTGATTTTCTTCAATACTTATGGTTCCGGATTGAGTTTGTATAACTTTATTTCTAACTTAATTACGATTGGAATTATGTTGGTTATCAAAAAATATTTTATCAGTAGTGATAAGATTCATGCTCAAATTCAGGAGAATAAAGCTAAGCCAAAAACAGAAGGTAAGTTTCAGAAAAAAATGCGTGAAATGATGGAACAGGCTGAAGAGCAAAAGAAGATCCAAGGCAAAAAGAAATAATTCGAATAATACATTTTCAAAACTCTGTTTAAAAATATACCTTTAAACAGAGTTTTTAATTTTATAAAGCCATGAAAGTACTAATAATTGGTCACGGAAATATGGGTAAAACCTATGCCAATAGTTTTATCAGTTCCCGCTTCATTAAACCCGAAGATATTTTTGTTTTGGTTAGAAATAGTGATTTTTCAACTATCGAAAGCGCTATTCCAAAAGCTAATTTTTCTGTTTCTGTTTCAGAGAAAATTGCTGATTTTGACATCGTGATTTTAGCCGTAAAACCACAAGATTTTAGTATTTTGGCACAATCCATAAAACCGTATTTAAGAGACAGTCAAATCGTTTTTTCGGTCATGGCCGGAATTACAATATCCAAATTAGAAACCCAACTTTCCTGTTCCAAAATTGTACGTTCGATGCCCAATATTCCAACGCAAATCGGAATGGGAATGACCGTTTTCACAGCTTCTGCGAATGTTGACAGAAAGGAACTGTTTATCATTCAGAATCTTATCAATACAACAGGAAAATCGGTCTATGTTGAGAATGAAAAACTGATTGATGCTGCCACAGCCATTTCGGGAAGTGGACCTGCGTATGTTTTTTATTTTATGCAATCTATGATAAAGGCAGCTGTAGATTTAGGCTTCAACGAATCGGAAGCTGAACTCTTGGTTAATCAAACTTTTATGGGTTCGGTAGCAATACAAAACAGCTATTCATTATCGAATGAAGAATGGATTGCCAAAGTGGCTTCAAAAGGTGGAACGACCGAAAGTGCTTTGCGTGTTTTTGAAAAAGGGATATTAGAAAAAACCATTATAGAAGCTGTAAAAGCTGCCAATGACAGAGCTTTGGAATTGGGATCATAAATTTTGGAACCATTTTTGAATACTAAAATCCACTTTTTACCGTTATATTAAAAATCACATTATGAAATATATTATTGCCTTATTGCTTTTAACATCGATTGGTTTTGCCCAAAGCATTAATAAATTGGATGAAAATGGCAAAAAAAATGGCGTTTG
>NZ_JBDSMB010000034.1:0-3252 GCF_039916025.1 Flavobacterium sp. | reverse complement strand
AATATGAATATTGGCCGAATTATTTGAATGAATTAAAAAAACTGAATATCAAAACCTATTTGATTTCGGGAATTTTCAGAGAGAATCAGGCATTTTTCAAATGGTATGGCGGTTTTTACCGAAACGCACTAAAAACATTCGATTACTTTTTTGTGCAGAATGAAAGCTCCAAAAAACTTTTGCAGAGTTTAGGTTTCAACAATGTGAAAATCTCTGGTGACACACGATTTGACCGAGTAGTTTCAATTTTGGAAAGAGATAATTCTCTGGATTTCATTAAACAATTTAAAAACAATACGACTACAATTGTCATTGGAAGTTCCTGGCCAAAAGATGAAAGTTTGCTTGTGAATTATATCAATCAAACCATTGAGAAAGTAAAATTCATCATTGCGCCGCACAATATCAAATCTGAACAAATTCAGGAATTGAAAAATTCCATTACTAAAAAAACGATTTTATTTTCAGAAAAGGTGAATACCGATTTATCGGATTACGATGTTTTAATCGTTGACACCATTGGCATTCTGACCAAAATCTACAGCTATGCAGATATTGCTTATGTTGGCGGCGGTTTTGGAAATCCGGGTGTTCATAATATTTTAGAGCCAGCCACTTTTGGAATTCCGATTATTATTGGCCAAAATTTTTCTCATTTTGCCGAAGCTGTGGCTTTGGTTCATCAGGAAGGTTGCGTTTCAATTTCAAATCAAAATGAATTTAATGATGCCTTTTCAAATTTGATTTCGAATGAAGATATCCGTTATGAAAAAGGACATATCTGTTCAACATTTGTACAAATGAATAAAGGTGCTACCGATATTATTCTGAAGCATATTTGTAACAAATAAAACTAATTGCAAACTCATAAATTCTATTAAATATTTTTTCAATGAAATTCCTAAAACTACTATTACTCTTTGTTTTTACTCAGGTTTCTGCCCAGCAAGGCGGCATGTGGATTCCTTCTTTATTAAAAGGAATGAATGAAGACGAAATGAAAAGCCTTGGCATGAAAATCACAGCCGAGCAGATTTATTCCATCAACAAATCGAGCATAAAAGATGGCGTTCCACAATTTGACAAGAAATGTACTGCAGCTGTAATTTCAGATAAAGGCTTGATTTTAACCAATCACCATTGTGGTTTTGATGCAGTTCAAAATCATTCAACTGTTGAACACGATTATCTAGCGGATGGTTTTTGGGCCTACAAAATGGAAGATGAATTACTTAATAAAGGAATGGTAGTCTCATTTGTGGTGAGAATTGATGATGTTACTACAAAAGTTCTGGAAGGTATCGCTACTATTGCTTCGGAAGCTGATAAACAGAAAAAAATCCTGGAAAACATAGCCACTCTTACCAAAACATTACCTAAAGAAAACTGGGAAGAAAACGTCATCAAAACATTTTACAACGGAAATCAATATTTGCTTTTTGTAACCGAAACTTTTAAAGACATTCGATTGGTTGGTGCGCCGCCGAGTTCGATTGGAAAATTTGCTGATGTTACTGATAATTGGGTTTGGCCTAGACATACCGGAGATTTTTCATTATTCAGGATCTATGCTGACAAAAACAATCGTCCGGCAGAATATTCAGCAGAAAATGTCCCTTATAAACCAAAATACTATTTCCCAATTTCTATTAAAGGTTTAAAAGAAAATGACTTTACAATGGTTTTGGGCTATCCGGGAACAACACAGGAATATTTACCTTCATATGCTATTGAGCAAATTGTAAACACATCTGATCCCGCTAAAATTGAACTACGCGATGCTACGTTGAAAGTTCAAAAAGAATTTATGCGAAAAGATAAAGCTATCAAAATTCAATATGCATCTAAAAATCAAACAATTGCCAACGCATGGAAAAAATGGCAAGGAGAAGTCAAAGGTTTAAAAAAATCAAATGCTGTAGGAGTCAAACAAAATTTTGAAAAGCAGTTCCAACAAAAAGCCATTGAGGCAGGAAAACAAGTCGAATACGGAAATCTGTTACCTGATTTTGAAAAAAATTATGCTGAGATTAAAGATTATGCTTTGGCAAAAGACATGTTTACTGAAATAGTTGAGAAAAATGCTGAAATCCTTTCTGTTGGTTATAAATTATATCAATTAGAACAATTATATAACACCAAAGGCGAACAGTCTTTCAATGACAGAAAAAAAACTTTAATCAATGGTTGGGGAGAATTTTATAATGAATTTAATCCAGCGGTTGATCAAAAAGTCTTCGATGAATTAATTGCTATTTATAGTAAAAAATATCCAAAACAGTTTTTACCAAGTTCATTAGAAAATATCAATGCGGAGAATTTAGGCAATACAGTTTTTACAAAATCCCAATTAGTAAGTTATGATAAAGTCAAAGAGCTATTGACTGGCGATCCAAAAACTGTTCTGGAAAAATTAAATAATGACGAAGGATATAAAGTAATAAAAGCTATTGCTGATGCACATTTAAAAAATGTAATGCCAAAATATGATGAAATAAATTTAAGAAATACCGCTACACAAAGAACCTATATGAAAGGCATCTTAGAATTATTTCCGAAAAACAGAAATTTCCCCGATGCGAATAGTACGTTTCGTATAACTTATGGAAAAATTAAAGGTTACGAACCAAGCGATGCTGTTTTCTATGAGCCTTTCTCTTATTTGGATGGCGTTATTGAAAAATATAAACCTGGTGATTATGAGTTTGATGCTCCTAAAAAATTAATTGATTTATACAATGCAAAAGATTATGGTGTGTATGGTGTAAACGGTAGAATGCCTTTAGATTTTATTGCAACAAACCACACAACTGGCGGGAATTCAGGAAGCCCGGCTTTAGATGCCAAAGGAAATCTAATAGGTTTGAATTTTGATAGGGTTTGGGAAGGAACAATGAGCGATATTTATTATTCGCCTGAAATCTGTAGAAACATTATGGTTGATATTCGCTATGTTTTATTCATCATTGATAAATTTGCGGGAGCTGATAATCTGATTAAAGAGTTAAAAATCATTGCTCCAAAAAAGAAAGACTAGTTTTTTTAACATAAATTTAAGTTTTGGCACAGTTGTTGTAAAACAAAAATCGAAGTAAAATATAGGTTTTTTAAAAAAAATTAAAAAATTATTTTAACCTATTAAAAAATTTATATCTTTGCCTCGAATTAATAATTAACCTTTTATATTAAGTAAGATGAAAAAAGTATTTTTAAGTTTAGCTGTTATTGCTGCATTAACTGTAGTATCTTGTA
>NZ_JBDSMB010000033.1:0-26305 GCF_039916025.1 Flavobacterium sp. | reverse complement strand
ATTATTTGTTTAAATACAATTGTAAAAAATAAATTATGACATTAAAACGAGTTGTAGTAACAGGTTTGGGCGCAATAACACCTATTGGAAACAACATCCAGGAATACTGGAATGCTTTAATCAATGGCGTTAGTGGTGCGGCTCCAATTACCTATTACGATACCGAAAAGCATAAAACAAAATTTGCCTGCGAAGTCAAAAACTTCAATATTGAAGATTATATGGACCGCAAGGAATCTAGAAGAATGGACAAATTTGCACAGTATGCTGTTGCAGCAAGTCAGGAAGCCATTGCAGATGCCGGAATTACAGATACTAATGTTGACAAACAAAGAGTTGGTGTAATTTGGGGCGCCGGAATTGGTGGATTAGAGACTTTTCAAGAAGAAGTTATTAGTTACGCTCAAGGCGATGGAACGCCACGTTTCAATCCTTTCTTTATTCCAAAAATGATTGCCGATATTGCTCCTGCTCACATTTCGATGCGAAATGGATTTATGGGGCCAAATTATACTACTGTTTCTGCTTGTGCTTCTTCAGCCAATGCGATGATTGATGCTTTCAACTACATTCGTTTGGGAATGTGTGATGTCATTATTTCCGGTGGTTCTGAAGCGGCAGTTACTATTGCCGGAATGGGCGGATTTAACTCAATGCAGGCTTTATCAACAAGAAATGATAGTCCGGAAACGGCTTCGAGACCTTTTGACGCAACCCGTGACGGATTTGTTCTTGGTGAAGGTGCCGGTGCATTGGTTCTTGAAGAATACGAACACGCAAAAGCGCGTGGTGCTAAAATATATTGTGAAATCGGCGGTGGCGGAATGTCGTCAGATGCTTATCACTTAACCGCTCCACATCCGGAAGGAATTGGCGTTATCGCGGTTATGAATAATACACTTCGCGATGCCGGAATGAAACCTGAGCAAGTTGATCATATAAACACTCACGGAACTTCAACTCCACTTGGTGACGTTGCCGAATTAAAAGCAATCAGTGCTGTTTTTGGTGATCATGCTAAAAACATCAACATCAATTCTACCAAATCAATGACTGGTCATTTACTTGGTGCGGCTGGTGCTATTGAAGCTATTGCTTCAATTCTGGCAATGAAACACGGAATCGTTCCTCCAACAATTAACCATACTGTTGTGGACGAAAATATTGACCCAAGTTTAAACTTAACATTGAACAAAGCTCAAAAAAGAGAAATCAATGTAGCCATGAGTAATACTTTTGGATTTGGTGGACACAACGCTTGCGTTTTATTCAAAAAACTTGAAGCATAATTTCCCGTGAAAATTCTAAAAAATATATTTAAAAAATCCCGTTCGGAAGAGGACGGGATTTTTTTTACCGAAATTAAAAAGATAATAGGTTTCAAACCCCAATCTATTATTTACTACCAAAAAGCATTTACACACCGTTCGACAAATCAAATGGATTTAATAGGAAATCCGATGAATTACGAACGATTGGAATTTTTAGGCGACGCTATGTTAAGTGCTGTAATTGCTGCACATCTTTATAACAAAGCTCCGGCTGGCGATGAAGGTTATTTAACCAAAATGCGCTCCAAAATTGTGAGTCGCGAACATTTGAATGAATTGGGAAGAGACTTAAATCTAATCCGATTTGTGGAAAGTAAAGTGCCAACACAACACTTTGGTGAAAACATTCACGGGAATATTTTTGAAGCATTGGTTGGCGCAATTTTCCTTGACAAAGGCTATGATTTTTGTGAAAAATTCATTCAAAAAAGCGTCATCATCCCATATGTTGACATTGCCAAACTCGAAGGAAAAGTTATTAGCTATAAAAGCCTGCTGATTGAATGGTGTCAAAAGGAAAAGAAATCATTCAATTTTGATGTTTTTGATGACAACGGAAACGATGGTCAAAAATATTTTGGCGTTAAACTTAGTATTGATGATAAAGTAATTGCCAAAGCAAGAGCAACATCAAAAAAGAAAGCAGAAGAAAAAGCAGCACAACGCGCTTATTTTGCATTTCAGGAAAGAATCGACAAAAAATAATACAGATTCTCAAAAAACTATAACGTTTTCGTTCATAAAATATCATTTTCCTAAACTGTTGTGCGTAAATATCTGTAACAGATATACTATATTTACAACTTATAATTGCAATAATATGGCTATTCACAAATTGCATCTTGAAGAGTTCGACGATATAGATTATCAATTAATTGCTATTCATTCGACTTTAGACGATTATAGATTGGCATATTATATCAATCAAAATCTTCCAATTAATCTCCAAAAAAGCAATTGTAATATTCAGATTAGCAACAAAGAAGGTGAAACTCAGTTTACGCGTTTTGTTTTTGAAGATTCAAAAGACATTGCATGGAATTTAGTTCAGAATAAAAACGATTATTTTGTTCCTTCGCAAAATAGCAATCAGGGATTGTTTGCCGAAAGCAACAGTAATTTTTCGACAAAGATTTATTTGATTCCCGAGTTTAAAAAAGTAGATTATTTTTTAAAAATTGAAAATGGGGAAGTCAATATTGATGTGTTAAAAATTGAAAATTGTATTAAAAAAATAGACAGGGTAAGCACCGTTTACGCTGTAGAAGTAGAAAAAATAAAGTCAAAAAATAATTTAATTTTTTAAGTAGAATGCCAACTAGAAAAAAAACCAAAATTGTAGCCACACTTGGTCCGGCATGTAGTTCGAAGGAAGTGATTAAGAAAATGATCGACGCTGGAGTAAATGTGTTTCGCGTTAATTTTTCCCACGCCGATTACGCCGATGTAAAAGAAAGAATTGATATCATCAGAGGTTTGAATGATGAGTTTGGATACAATACCGCAATTTTAGCCGATTTACAAGGTCCAAAACTACGTGTTGGTGTGATGAAAGAAGATGTTGTTGTAAGTCCTGGCGATATTATCACTTTTCAAACTGCCGAAGATATTCCCGGAACAAAAGAACGTGTTTACATGAACTATAAAGAATTTCCACGTGATGTAAATCCCGGCGAATTTATTCTTTTAGATGATGGGAAATTGATGTTCGAAGCATTGGAAACTAACGGAACAACAGAAGTTGTTTGTAAAGTAATTCAAGGCGGACCATTAAAATCTAAAAAAGGAGTTAACCTTCCAAACACGAAGGTTTCGCTTCCGGCTTTGACCAAAAAAGACATCAAAGATGCGCTGTTTGCTATTGAACAAGAAGTAGACTGGATTGCACTTTCATTCGTTAGAACTCCAAAAGATTTAGAAGAATTACAGGATTTAATTGCCAAACATTCTTCTTATAAAATTCCGATTATTGCCAAAATCGAAAAACCTGAAGCCGTTGAAAACATTGATAAAATCGTAGCTTTCTGCGACGGTTTGATGGTGGCTCGTGGTGATTTGGGTGTTGAGATCCCGGCACATGAAGTTCCGTTGATTCAAAAGAAATTAATTCACAGAGCCAAAACGGCCCGAATTCCGGTAATTGTGGCAACACAAATGATGGAAACGATGATTACAAGTTTAACTCCAACACGTGCCGAAGTGAATGACGTTGCCAATTCGGTAATGGATGGCGCAGATGCGGTGATGCTTTCCGGAGAAACATCGGTTGGAAATTATCCTGTGGAAGTAATCGAAAAAATGACACAAATCATTGAAGCTGTTGAAGATTCACCATTGATTATTGTGCCTCAAAATCCGCCTCACGTAAGAACAAAACGTTTTATTACAAAATCGATTTGTTATCACGCGGCGATTATGGCCAATGAAATCAAAGCAAAAGCAATTTCAACCTTAACCAATAGTGGTTATACTGCCTTTCAAATTTCGGCCTGGAGGCCAAAATCACATATTTTAGTGTATACTTCCAACAAAAGAATATTGACACAATTGAGTTTGCTTTGGGGAGTTAACTCTTTCTTTTACGATAAATTTGTAAGCACTGATGATACCGTTGGTGATGTGAATGATATTGCCAAAGAAAAAGGATACGTAAAGAAAGGCGATATGCTTATCAATCTTGCGGCCATGCCGGTTGCAGATAAAGGAATGGTAAATACTTTGAGAGTATCTGAAATAGAATAACTAAATTTACTTTTTAAAAAATACTATTATTATGATTTCAAACAATCCGTTTTTTAAAACAAAATCGTTTAAGGAAAATAACGATGCAGTTACACATAATGCAGTTGTAATTGATCGTAATGAAACGATGACAGTTTCGGGAACTATCAATAAAAGTTTCCTGATGTTGATTTTATTAATCGCAAGTGCGGCTGTAACCTGGTCAATGCCTAATCCAATTATTTTTGCAATTGGTGGTGCCATTGTTGGTTTTGTTTTGGTCCTAATTGCTACTTTCAAACCACAATATTCCGGGTTTTTAGCACCCGGTTATGCGATTTTTGAAGGATTGTTTATTGGTGGTATTTCTGCGATTTTTGAAGTAATGTATCCAGGAATTGTGATACAAGCTGTTAGTTGCACTTTTGTAACTTTTATGGTTTGTTTTGCACTTTATAAATATGAAATTGTAAAAGTTACTGAAAAATTTAAATCTGTTGTTCTTGCTGCAACGTTGGCAATTGCAACTTATTATTTGTTTTCATGGCTGTTATCAATGTTTACAAGTTTCCAACCTGTTCATTATGGAAATTCTATGATGAGTATTGGAATCAGCGCTTTTGTAATCGTAATTGCTGCTTTGAATCTGTTCTTAGATTTCGATCAAATCGAAAAAGGAGCACAACAAAAAATGCCAAAATACATGGAATGGTATGGCGCAATGGGATTAATGATTACGTTAGTTTGGTTGTATATCGAATTCTTAAGATTGTTATCAAAACTTAACAGAAAATAATCTTTCACAAATAAATATAAAACCAGTCTCGTTTTAAGACAAGACTGGTTTTTTTATGCTTAAAACTCGAATCTTAACTGAACAACAACTGCTTTTTTGATTTCGGTATTTAAGTTGTTTAGCGAAATTCCGAGTAGTCGAACTGATTCTTTCATTCGTTCCTGATATAATAGCTCTTTCGCAGTCTCCAGAATCAATCCTTTATCAGAAATAAAGTAAGGCAGGGTTTTACTTCGTGTTTGTGTTGTAAAATCGCTGTATTTGATTTTGAGTGTTACCGTTTTTCCTGAAATGTTATATTTCT
Organism: Flavobacterium sp.; assembly: GCF_039916025.1. Lineage (GTDB taxonomy): Bacteria > Bacteroidota > Bacteroidia > Flavobacteriales > Flavobacteriaceae > Flavobacterium. Next base: position 21,153 of record NZ_JBDSMB010000033.1, on the reverse strand, counting down.
TCAATCGATTTTCAAGTTCGGATGCTATGCGTTCCAGTTTTTCCATCATGAAAATTTCAGAAGTCAGGTTTTCATTGAATGTATGTTCCGCCGCAACCGATTTTGTAATTCGGTTTGGTTTTACCTGACTGTTGTGAATGCCGCGGACAATATTATAAAAGTGCAAACCGCTTTTGCTAAAGTGTTCTTCAAGAAATTCGCTTGTTTTTGATTTCAGATCTTTCCCTGTAAAAATCCCTAGATGGTACATTCGGTCTGTTGTGACTTTTCCAATGCCGTAGAATTTTTTGATATCCAGGTTTTCCAGAAAGCTTTCCACTTCTTCCGGATTTACCGTTTTTTGTCCGTTTGGTTTGTTATAATCGCTGGCAACTTTGGCCACAAATTTATTTACCGAAATTCCGGCTGAAGCAGTTATTCCGACTTCATCAAAAATTCGCTTTCTGATTTCCTGTGCGATTAATGATGCGCTTGGATTTCCTTTTTTGTTTTGGGTAACATCAAGATATGCTTCGTCCAAAGATAAAGGTTCGACCAAATCGGTGTATTCGTAAAATATTTTTCTAATCATTTTAGAGATTTCCGTATAACGCTCGAATCTTGGCCGGACGAAAATCAAATCGGGACAATTCCTTTTGGCCTGAACGCCGCTCATAGCACTTCTTACTCCAAACTTTCGAGCTTCATAACTTGCCGCCGAAACAACGCCGCGTGTTTCACTTCCTCCAACAGCCAAAGGCTTTCCTTTCAACTCAGGATTATCCAATTGCTCGACAGAAGCATAAAATGCATCCATGTCGATATGAATAATTTTTCTTTGTAGAATCGGTTCAGCCATATCGCAAATTTATAATATATTTACCTCGCCAAGTGTTTATTTTTTATTGGTGTTCGGTGAATGCTTCGCATTTGACCAAATAGCCCAGATTGAAACGGCATCCTTTTTTGGTTTTTTTAAATCAAAAAAGATATAGTGAAAAGCTGGAAATAGCTCCTGAAATGAATTCAGTATAAATCCTAAAAAATGGTAGAAATAGAACGTAAATTTTTAGTGCTTTCGAATGATTTTCTGCAAGAAGCTTTTGCTAAAAAAAGAATCGTTCAGGCCTATTTGAATTCAAATCCGGAGCGAACAGTTCGTGTCAGAATTAAAGAAGACAAAGGTTTTTTGACCATAAAAGGAAAAGGAAATGCAACTGGCACAACACGGTTGGAATGGGAAACCGAAATTCCGTTGGAAGATGCTGAAAAACTATTGATGATTTGCGAAAGCGGAACAATTGATAAAATTCGTCATGAAGTAAAAGTGGGCAATCACATTTATGAAGTTGATGTTTTTGCGGGCGAAAATGAAGGCTTAGTTTTTGCCGAAATCGAATTGCAATCCGAAAATGAATCTTTTGAAAAACCAAGTTGGCTTGGTAAAGAAGTAACTAACGATGAACGTTTTTATAATGCTTATTTGAGTATAAAACCGTTTAAGAGCTGGTGATTATTTTAGGTCGACAATTTCAATTGTAACGATAACAACTCCTGAATTTTTATTATCTGCTAACTCCATAAAAGCTCTTCTGGTTAAATCAATTTCTCTCACTTTTGAAAATGGCCCGCGATCCGTAATTTCAACAATTACTGATTTTCCATTGGCTTCATTTGTTACTCTTACAATTGTTCCAAAAGGTAATTTTTTATGAGCCGCAGTTAATTTTGTATTGTCAAATTTTAAACCGCTTGCGGTTCTTCTTCCATTAAATTTATTGTGATAGTAAGAAGCGTGAGCATTTTTTTTATAGGGTTTAAATGCTAGACTTTTCTCTTTGTTTAATGAATCTATTTCGGTAATAATATTTCTTGCTTTGACTTTTGAAGTGTCAATTTTAACAGCTGTGATTGTCTTTTCCGGTTCTTTTTTTTCAGAAACCTTGGCTGTTTTCGCTTTCTTTTTACCTTTTTGTTTGTGTCTGTTTTCAGCTGAAACATTACTAAATAAAGAAGTAAGCATTAAAAAAATTAGTATAAATATCTTTTTATTCATGAGTGGTATTTTAATTTGGGGGCTTGATTACAAAAAGTGTACCCTGATAAAAAAAGTCCTTTTCAGGACTTCTAGGTTTACTTTTTAAAACCACAATTTCCATGGAATTCGACTTAAAATTAACAGCAATCCTAAACCATAGAATATAAAAATGCTATTAAATTTTGCTTCACTATTAGCTGCTTTTTTATGTTTTGACCAACCAACTGTTATCAAAGTAATGGCAATTAGGTTGACTAATGGATGTTCTAATGATATCAGTCTTAACTCTGCGTTTTCCATTTGTCCAAATACTGCAAATCCTTTTGGAGAAACAAAATAAAGAATCAAACCAATTACCAATTGTATGTGTGTTGCAATAAGCCCAAACAGCGCAATTTTTCTATCTTTGGCTGTAAATTCTTTTTTAGAAGATTTCCCAATCAATGAATTTACTACTGCAAAAACTAATAATAACAAAGCTAAATAAGCCCAACCTGAATGGAATTTTTGAACAAAATTGTACATCGTTTTATTTTTTAGAGTAACAAATATAACGAAAAAGGCATAAAAAAACGGCAAACAAATTTGCCGTTTTTGATAATCATTTGTTTTTCAGAAAGTGTTTGAGTAAAAATTCTGTTGAACTGTCATGCTCTTTTACTTTCGAATCATGAATTTCATCCAAAATAGAATTGGCCAGTTGTTTTCCTAATTCAACGCCCCATTGGTCATAACTAAAAATGTTCCAGATAATTCCCTGAACAAATATTTTATGCTCATACAAAGCGATTAAAGAACCCAAAGTTTTTGGCGTGAGTTTTTCTATTAAAAAGGTATTCGTTGGTTTATTGCCAGCAAAAACCTTGAATGGAAGTAGGAAAGCTGCTTTTTCTCCAGTTATATTTTGTTTTTCAAATTCGGCTTTTACTTGCGCTTCTGTTTTGCCGTTTAACAAAGCTTCTGTTTGCGCAAAAAAGTTAGACATCAACTTGTCGTGATGATCCTGGTTTTCGTATAATGGTTTTACAAATCCGATAAAATCGGTCGGAATTAATTTTGTTCCCTGATGAATTAATTGGAAGAAAGCGTGTTGTGAATTGGTTCCGGGTTCGCCCCAAATGATTGTTCCTGTTTGGTAATTTACTGGTTTCCCATCGCGTCCAACACTTTTACCGTTGCTTTCCATAATGCCTTGTTGTAAGTACGGTGCAAGTTTTTGTAAATACTGTGTATACGGAATTAGTGCTTCGCTTTCAGCTCCAAAAAAGTTATTATACCAAATGCTTAGCAATGCTAAAATAACTGGAATATTTTCTTCAAAATCAGTCGTTTTGAAATGTTCATCCATTTCGTTGGCGCCTTTTAATAAATCATCGAAATTGTCAAATCCGACATCCAAACTTATAGATAAACCAACGGCACTCCAAAGTGAAAATCGTCCGCCAACCCAATCCCACATTGGGAAAATGTTTTTAGGATTGATGCCGAAATCGGTTACTTTTTGAATATTGGTTGAAACCGCTACAAAGTGTTTGGCAACATCTTCCTGTTTAGCAGATTTCAAAAACCAGGTTCTGATAGTTTCTGAATTGGTTAACGTTTCCTGCGTAGTAAACGTTTTTGAAACGATTACAAAAAGTGTTGTTTCTGGATTCAGTTTTTTAATGATTTCATTGACATGGTCGCCATCAACATTAGAAACAAAATGAACATTCAAATGGTTTTTATAAAACTGCAATGCTTCGACAATCATCGCCGGACCAAGATCTGAACCTCCAATTCCGATGTTTACAACATCAGTAAATGGTTTTCCGGTATATCCTTTTTTTGTTCCGGAAATAACTTCGTTACAGAAGCTTTTTATCTTATTTTTTACTTCAAAAATTTCAGGCAAGACATTTTTACCATCAACAAAAACTGTACTGTTTTGTGGCGCACGTAAAGCGGTGTGAAGTACTGCTCTGTCTTCTGTTTGATTTATATTTTCTCCCGAAAAATAACTGTCGATTGCTGATTTTAGATTTACTTCTTTGGCTAAATCCTGAAGTAATGACAGCGTTTCCTGATTGATAATATTCTTGGAATAATCAACTAAAAAATCATTCCATTGAATGTGGAGTTTTTCGGCTCTTGATTTATCATTGGCAAACATTTCCTTCATGGAAACATTTTTCATTTGAGCGTAATGCTGATTCAGTTTTTCCCAGGCCTGTGTACTGGTTGGATTTATATTTGGTAAAGCCATTTTTAAGATTTTGAATGACAAATTTACAAATATGATTGGTATAAATTTTAGTAATCTTTTACGCCAACGTTGTAGTTGTGAAAATTATTTTTTTGAAGCATCAGAAACACTATCCAATTCTCTTTTTAACGGATTCATGTATTCCATATATTTTTGTCTATACTTTGAATCCATTGGTGTTGATATTGGCAATTTCAATCTCAAAGCATCAACCTGCACACCATTTTTCCAAAAACGATAGCAAACATGTGGCCCAGTAGCTAATCCTGTACTTCCTACTTTGCCGATAACTTGTCCTTGTGTTACTCTTTGACCACGTCGAACCAATATTTTAGACATGTGTAAATACTGTGTTGAATAGGTTCTGTCGTGTTTTACTTTAACGAAATTCCCATTACCCGTTGTAAATCCGGCTTGTTCTACAACACCTGCAGCAGTTGTCATGATTGGAGTTCCTGTTGGCGCGGCATAATCTGTTCCTTTATGTGCTTTCCAGATTAACTGAACCGGATGAAATCTGTTTTTGGCAAAATGAGATGTGATATTGACGAATTTCAAGGGTGCTTTTAGGAAAAAGTTTTTTAGTGTTTTTCCTTCTTCATCAAAGTATTGCTGCTTTTTTGTATTTGCATCTGGCGCAAATGGGAAAGCATAAACTTTCTTGCCTTTGTATTCAAAAAATGCCGCTTTCAAACTATCAACACCATCATAAATAGTATCATTGATGTATCTTTCTGTAAATTTTAAAGCAAACTTATCTCCTTTTTTTAATTTGAAAAAGTCGATGGACCAGGCATAAATTTTAGCTATTCTTGGTGCTAATGCCGGGTCGACTTTTAAATTTTCAAGCGTTCCTGATAGCGAACCATCTAATGCACCTGCAATTGTTCGGGATTTGAATGTTAATGGTTTTGTTTTTTTATGTGCTACGATTGAATCTCTGAAATCAATAACATAGAAATTCAATTTGTCAGGCTGGTAGATAAAAACCTGAATTTTATTGGTTTTGTCTTTGCTTCTAAGTATCGTAAATGGTTTCCCTTTTCGGATACTTCTAACGTCAAAAGTATCTTTTACTTTGGCTACTATATCGTAAACTTCATTTCCGTTAAGGTTTTGTTTTTCTAATAAACTTCCAAAAGTATCACCTGATTTTATGGTGTCGTTAACCATATTGAAATCACGCATATCGAATCCAAATTCGACCATTTTTGGTCTGGCTTTTGGAACAACAGTTTCTTCTTCTTTAGCTTTATTACATGAAGTTATGAATGTTGACAGAAGAAAAATCAGAAATAATTTTTGAAAGATTTTTGACATCATGCTTAACTATACTCCTTCGCCCCAGTTTTTTAATTCTTCTTCGCTCCATAATTCCGGGAAAAATATTCTGCGTTGGTATTTAGGATGCATGTATTTTTTCCAATCACTTCCGCCTGTTGCTTCACCTGAACCTTTCCCGCTGTCGATATACTTTCTGGCAGCATTCAAATGTCCCATTACCCAAGTAACATTAATTGTATGGTCATAATGACGCATGGCTTTTACTAATTCGCTGTCTTTTTGGTCAGCTTCGGGCAATTGCTTGAATTTTTGCCAAATATTAATGGTGTTGTATTCTTCCATATAGCGAAGAAATTCTTCACGATATTTTCTTTCGAATTCTAAAATTAAAAATGATTTGTGACCTGTTTGATGATCTTTCCCTGCTGCCTGCCAATACAAATGTTCAAAGGCATGAGAATAAGGCGTATTTCTATCAATAGAAGCTCTGAATCGGTAATCGATAAGGTTTATCAGATCTGTAGAAGCAAATTCTATCATTCGGTATTGTGCACTTTGAAACCCGCTTGCCGGCGTTAGTGTATTTCTGAATTTCATATATTGTTCTACTTCCATTCCGTCGCCCATGATGTCGAACGAAGTTGTCAACATATCAAAATAGCGGCTGATTCTTCTCAGTTTTTCGGTAAAGTAATCTGTTTTTGGTTTATCAGTATGACACAGTTGGTTTATTTCCCAAAGTATCATTTTGAATAACAATTCATTTACTTGATGATACATGATAAAAACCATTTCATCAGGAAGAACTGTTCTTTGTATTTGTAAATTGAGTAAAGCATCGGTTTGAATATAATCCCAATAGGTTATTGGCTTTGCCCAAACTAAACCTTCGAGATGTGTTTCGGTTTTTTGATTTATGGCACCAAATTTTTGGTCTAATGCATCTAATACTGAATCTGAATTTGTTTTACTATTCATTATTTTAATTTAACCATGAATGGATTTTTTAATCCTTTGTATCCTTCTAAATCGGCTTTTATAGATCCAACTGCTAAGCTGGCTTTTATTCTCAACGGAATTTTGTTGTCATCATCAGAAATCCAGACAGTTAAGCTTTCCTCTTCTTTGAAAACCCTTCCCGACTGAACAATTGGTCTAAACATCATTGTTGGAGAGCTCCCAAATTTAGTTTTTAAAGTTTCTCTGCCTATAAATTTTAACTTAAACTTATACACTTCATCATCAAAAAACATATCTACGACAATTGATTCTCCAACTTTCAATTTGTCAATGTTTGGATGATTTCTTAAAAAGTAAAACGTTGAAATTATATCCTGAACGTTCTCGGTAACAGAAATCGTTTTCTCAGTTTTCTTTTTATAATCTTTTACCAGAACCTTGTTGACATCCTGATTAAAAAATCCTTCCTCGTTTTTTGTGTAGCCGCCTTCGTCAATTTTTCTAACAAATTGAAAAGGCTTGTTGGTCACTTTATCAAAATAGCTTTCATAGTTATCATCTACCTTAAAGAAAAAACGTGACATTCCGACAGTATATCCTTTACCAATAGCATGATATATCTTTTTATTGCCTCTAATGGCTTCTTTTACTTCGAGAGTTGCATATCCTGCATTTACAAATCCGTAATGTATCCTGAACTTAAACCATTCACCTGAATCGTAGGCGTCAGGCTTTTGAGAATCAAAACTTACAGTGATAAAAACCAATAATAATAAAAAATATTTTTTCATGGGTGCAATTGTTTTTTATGCTGCATTTGCAATATCTGTTCCAAATGTACCAAAACAAAAAAACCCAGTCAAATTAATGACTGAGTTTTTATGCTATTAACCAACCAAAAAACTATAAATTATGAAAATTTATCCAAAAATCAGAGGAAACCACTCCTCATTTTTTTGATGGTGCAAATATACTTCAAACTGTTGCGTAATTACAAGCAATTTATCAACTTTAACACTTAATTAATAAAATATGGCTTATTCATCGATTGTTTTTTAAATAATATTCAAAGAAATACGCTTTTTGCAAAATTCCTCGCAACATTTAAGTTGGTTTGGAATAAGTTGATAATTTATTTTCTTGTGATGCATTTCAGAAATGTATTTGCACAAAAAAAGGAGTAAAACTCCTTTCCCTGATAAATAAAAAAACATAAATATGCTTTCTAATGTTTTAAAACTCCCCGCAATCCAAAAAGCAGAATAATGCCAAAAAGAATCAACCCAAAACTTGCTATATAACCATGATACATGCCGTAATATCCTTTATACTTGGTTTTTAAATTCATTCTTTTATAATATAGCACGCCTAATATAATTAAAGCCAGACCAACTAATTTTTCTAAATAAATATTCATTTGAATAATTATAGCGTTCCTCGCAACATTTGTTCTCTTTCGATAGATTCAAATAATGCTTTGAAATTTCCGGCGCCAAAACCTCTGGCACCCATTCTTTGGATGATTTCGAAGAACAATGTTGGTCTGTCTTCGATAGGCTTGGTAAAGATTTGCAACAAATAACCTTCTTCATCTGCGTCAATCATAATACCCAATCTTTGAAGTTCGTTGATATCTTCTTTGAACTTATGCATATGATCTTTCAAGCGCTCAGGGATTGCATCATAGTATGCTTGTGGCGGAGTGCTCAAAAACTCAATTCCTCTTGAACGCATATCAGCAATTGTTTTAATGATGTCATCAGTAGCAACTGCGATATGCTGAATACCTGCACTTTCGTAGAAGTCTAGATACTCCTCAATTTGCGAACGCTTTTTTCCTTCTGCAGGTTCGTTGATTGGGAATTTAATTCTTCCGTTGCCGTTGCTCATTACTTTACTCATCAAAGCTGAGTATTCTGTAGTGATTTGCTTGTCATCAAACGAAAGGAAGTTTACAAATCCCATTACATCTTCGTACCATTTTACCCAGGTATTCATTTCATTCCAGCCAACATTTCCAACCATGTGATCAACATATTTCAAGCCAACCGGAGCCGGATTGTAATCTGATTTCCATTCTTTGTAACCTGGTAAAAATGCTCCTTTATAGTTTTTGCGCTCTACAAACATGTGAACGGTTTCGCCATAAGTGTAAATTCCAGCGCGAACAACTTCTCCGTGTTCGTCAGTTTCAACAGTTGGTTCCATAAATACCCTGGCGCCACGTTTTGTAGTTTCTTCAAATGCAGAACGAGCATCTTCAACCCAAAGGGCAACGACTTTAACTCCATCACCGTGTTTTTTTACGTGTTCTCCAATTGGGGAATCGCTTTTTAAAGCTGTTGTCAATACCAAACGGATTTTATCCTGTTTCAAAACATAAGATGCTCTGTCTTTCAATCCGGTTTCTAATCCGGCGTAGGCATGTGACTGAAATCCAAAAGCTGTTTTGTAAAAGTGAGCAGCTTGTTTGGCGTTACCAACATAAAATTCTACGTAATCTGTTCCTAAAAGCGGAAGGAAATCCTGTGCGCCTTCAAATATTTTTTCTAGTCCGTATTCTACGGATTTTATTTCTTTACTCATATTCTATTTTTTGCCACGAATGCACGAATGCTTCAGTCGTGAAGTTTAAAATTTATTTTTTTAGCCCCGATTGCAGCTGGCTACCGTGTAGCGCGGAAAGCGGGAAATAGCTCCTGAAATAAACTCAGGATGAATCCAAATTATTCTAACCAGGATTGATAGTATTTCCCATCGTCTAATCCCATCGCTTCTTCTGTCACCATTAATGGACGGAAAGTATCAACCATAACGGCTAATTCCTGAGTTTCTTTGTGTCCAATGCTTCTTTCCATTGCGCCTGGTGCCGGACCGTGGGGAATTCCTTTTGGATGTAACGTAATATAACCAACTTCGATATTATTTCGTGACATAAAATCGCCGTCAACATAATACAAAACCTCATCGCTGTCGATATTGCTGTGATTGTATGGTGCAGGAATCGCTTTTGGATGATAATCATACATTCTTGGCACGAATGAACAAACCACAAAAGTTGATGTTTCAAATGTCTGATGAACCGGTGGCGGCTGATGAACACGTCCTGTTATTGGTTCAAAATTATGAATGCTGAATCCATATGGGAAATTATAACCATCCCAACCTACAACGTCGAAAGGATGTGTAGCATAAACAACCTCGTGTATCATGCCTTCCTTTTTGATTTTGATTAGAAAATCTCCTTTTTCGTCATGTGTTTCCAGCTCACTTGGCAATTTAAAATCGCGTTCGCAAAATGGCGAATGTTCCAAATGTTGTCCAGATGCATTTTTGTATCGTTTTGGCGTATAAAAAGGCGCAAAAGATTCTACATAAAACAATCGGTTATCTTCAGTGTCAAACTCGATTTGATAGATGATTCCGCGTGGAATGATAAGATAATCTCCGTATTCAAATGGAATATTTCCCATCATCGTGCGCAACTTTCCTTTTCCTTTATGGATAAAAATTAGTTCATCGGCATCGGCATTTTTATAGAAATATGCTGTCAGTGATTTTTTTGGCGCTGCCAATCCAATCGTGCAATCTCTGTTGACCAACATGGCTTTTCGGCTATCGAGAAAATCATCTTCCGGTTTTAATTCAAAACCTTTCAGAAGCAATGATTTTATGTTTTTGCCAATGGCAATTTTTGGTTCAACTGAATATGATTTAGTTATTTCCTTGACTTGCGTTGGTCTGTGAACATGGTATAACAACGAAGCATGTCCGTGAAATCCTTCGGTACCAAAAAGCTGTTCGTAGTACAAACCGCCGTTTGGTTTTTCAAACTGTGTGTGTCTTTTTTGTGGAAAATCGCCAAGTTTATGATATAGTGGCATAATAGTTAATTTGAAAATTTGAAAATGAGATAATTTGAAAATGAAAATACGATTCTCACTCCGGATTTCTTTTAATCAGAAATTTTAAATGTGCTAATAGATTGCTCCAAGTTTTCATGTACACAAATATCGGAAAAATTTAAATTTTGGAATTGTTTATTGTGAAATATTTGTAAAAGAGAAAAGGTATTGAAAATTTGATGACTCAAGCTTTCAATACCTTTTATAATTTATGTTCTGAATTTATCTTGCTTTTTTAAAGCTATAAGCATAAATCAACGCGTGTACCGCAGCAAATGCTAAAGAGAAATAAAACAAGAACAAGTCATCAATATTTGGATCGGAATGGTGAACATACGCAATAACAATCAATGCGAAAACCATTCCCAATCCCGTACCCGCAACAGTTTTATAATTACTTAAGCTGAAAGCACCTTTGTTTAACAAACTGTGTTTCATTCCGTAGAATAAATACAAATCAAATCCAATCATCATCCAAACGATAAGTCTAATCCATGTATCCAATGGCAAAAACACCATCATGAATAAACACACCAAAACTCCGGCAATTGGTACAAATGGTACTAAAGGTGTTCTGAAAGCTCTTGGAGCATCCGGCATTTTTTTACGCATGATTAAAACTCCGATACATACTAAAATAAACGCAAACAATGTTCCGATACTGGTCATTTCACCGACAACTCTTGCCGGAACAAATGCTGCAAAAAGACTCACAATCACCATGAACAATAAATTGTTTTTTGCCGGAGTTCTGAATTTAGCATGTACTTCAGAGAATACTTTTGGCATAAGACCATCTTTACTCATTGAGAAAAACACACGACTTTGTCCCATTAGCATTACTAAAATAACGGAAGCATAACCTCCTAAAATTGCCAGAAGAATAGCAGTGTTTAACCAAGGATACGCCGGAGTAATCATTCCGTTAGCGCCAACAGTTCCCATTGATTCAACTGCAATAGCTACAGGAGCAATTCCGTCTTTACCCGCAAAAGCCTGATAGTTTACAACTCCAGTCATTACGTGAGCGAAAAGAATATATAAGATTGTACAAATTCCTAATGATAATAATATCCCGATTGGCATATCGCGTTTTGGATTTTTTGCTTCCTGAGCTGCAGTAGAGACAGCATCAAAACCAATGTAAGCAAAGAATACAATTGCGGCAGCTCTAATGATTCCGGAAAATCCAAATTCTCCAAATTTACCTGTGTTTTCAGGAATGTATGGTGTATAATTTTCTGGTTTTATGTATTGCCATCCCACAGCGATAAATACCAAAACAACAGTAACTTTTAATAAAACTATAATACTATTTACAAAAGCAGATTCTCTGGTTCCACGGATTAAGATTAGTGACATTATCATTACGATAACCACTGCGGGAACATTTATTATTCCGCCTTCAAATGGAGACAGCATAAAAGAATCGCTGATATGAATTCCGTAACCGCTTAAAAATTTCCCAAAATACCTCGACCAGCTAATGGATACGGTGGCGGCACCAACGGCATATTCCAAAACTAAATCCCAACCAATAATCCAGGCTACAAATTCTCCCATTGTTGCAAATGAATAGGTGTAAGCACTTCCTGCAACAGGAATCATTGATGAAAATTCAGCATAACATAATCCTGCAAAAATGCAACCGAATGCTGCTACAAGAAATGAAATTGTAATGGCCGGACCAGCATTCATAGAGGCTGCCAAACCTGTAATTGAAAATAATCCTGCCCCAATAATTGCTCCAATTCCTAAAGCAACTAATCCTGATGCTGTCAATGTTTTCTTTAATCCTTTTTCAGAATCTGATGCCTCATTCAGTAATTGAGACAGTGGTTTTCTTTTCCAAATAGACATATGGTGGTTTTTTAGTTAATAGTTTACTAGCTTCAAATATAGTTTTTTATTTTAATAAAGATATAAAGAATTGTTTTGGCTTAAAATGAGAATCCGACGGTGAAATAGGCATATCCTTTACGGAGTTCAGGCGACCACGAATACTTTATTTCAACTGGTCCGATTATCGATTCCAAAGCATAGCCAATAGCATAGCCATTATAAGTCGGTTTGGAAAGCCAGTTCCCATTTTCAAACAATCCGTCCTGAGCATTGGCATAATTTGCCGCAAAATTTATATGGTTTTTTTTGTAAATCTCATAATCCAAAGTGAAGCATGATTTTATATAACTATCGGCAGCAATGCTTAAATAATCATAACCATAAAAATATTCGAAGTTATTAACCTTGTTGAATCCGTAACCTCCCAAAACGAAATCAAAAAAATGCACGCTTTCTTCTCCAATCGTAAATCCACCTTCTGATTGAACTTTTAGCGTTAGCTTTTTATAAATGGTTTTAGCAAAACCAATTTCGCCTTTTGCAATCGAGTAGCGGCTGAATTCTTTTGTATAATCAGAAGAATGAAGATATGACTGAAAATCCCCGGAAAACATCCATCCTTTCTTTGGAAATAACTTATTGTCATAGGAATCATAAGTCAGATAACCAAAAGCACTAAGATAACTGCTTTTTTCAAATGTTGGATTTGTCCCGATTAAATTATCTGATTGTATTTTTAGATATTTATGCTCAATTCCGGCTCCAATCAAAAACTTCTGAATGAAAACGGTTTGCAAATATGCCTGATTTGTAAAATCCTGAAAGTCAACATTTATGCTGTTTAGCCCCAGCAAACTAAGTAGTTCGCCGTTTCTGAAATCTGTGGTTGAGTTTTTATTAAAAGTATTGTAACGAGATTTCACGCCGAAACTCCAATAAAAACCATTGTCTATATAATAATCCAAATTGTATCTGATATTATCGCCAAGTATTAGATCAAAAGACAAAACGTCATTTTTAAACAGCGATTTTTTCTGTGTAATATTCGCCAAAACACCACTTTTATATAAGCCATCGTAATGAATGCCAAACTTCAAAAAGGTAGTTACCGGATTTTCTGTCAGTGTTAACTTTAGTTCATCTTCATTCTCTTTACCCTCTATGGTATAGCTGATTCTGCTGAAATTCTGGGTAGCATTGATGTTATTTATCCCGGTTTTTAAATCTTCATAACAGATTGTTTTCCCGTTTTTGAACTGAAGCTTCCCCAAAACATAAGCTCGGGTATAATTGTCCAATTTATTAATCGTAATGCTTTTTATTTTTAGGGAATCTGATGTGATTTTTACACTTTTTATCTTGTAAGTCTGTGTAGTGTCGGCTAATTTTTTAATTTGTTCATACACTGCAAATGAGGCTTCTTCTCCTTTTTTAATAATTTCTCTTCCTTCACTAAATGAAATCACGCCATAGTTTGAAACATCGGGTTTTATGTAAATGTCAGTTAGCCTTTGCTTGTTTTTCATTTCCCTGATCATATCAAGGTTGGTAATCTGAACCAAAATCCGTGTAGCATCTTTTAGTGACTTACGGTCTTTTAAGTCATCCTGCACATCAACTCCAATGACAATATCGGCACCCATTTTGCGAATTTCTTCCACAGGATAATTATTGATAACGCCGCCATCAATTAATAATTTCCCGTCAATTTCTACTGGAGAAAATAAAGATGGAAATGCAGAGCTGGCCAACATGGCCTGAGCCAGATAACCATGGTCCAAAATTACCGCTTCCCCTTTTTCAATATCGGTGGCAACACACAAAAACGGAATTGGGAGTTTTCGGAAATCCCTAACGTCTCTTACTTTGTGAGTGAGTTTTGACAATAAACTATAATTGTACATTCCTTTGGAAAAAGCTATCGGAATTCCGATTTTAAGCTTATTAAATGGTAACGAAATGGCATAAATTTGGTCATTTCGTTTTTCGTAAAAACTTTTGGAAGAACGCGGAATATAATCCTGAAGCAATTCATCAAAATTTGTGTTATAAAAAATAGAATCTATTTGCGTGGCGCTATAACCAGAAGCATACAAACCTCCAACAACTGCACCCATACTGGTTCCGGCAATGTAATCGATTTTCACACCAGCTTGCTCCAGCACTTTTAAAACCCCGATATGAGCAAATCCTTTGGCACCACCACCACTAAGAACCAAGCCGATTTTGGGACGTTTTGTTTTTTCTTGAGAAAATGAAGTTTGAGAAAGTAGCAAAAAGGCAATAGGCAATAGGCATAAGCCAATAGTGGAAAATACTTTAGCAACAAAATTACTTGTGACTAATGGCTTATGGCTAATGGCTAATGGCTCTTTAAACATTTACTGCTCTTTTTGGTAAAAGTCGGAAATTTTTTTTGCTTTTGATGCTCCAACAACCTCGGAAATTTCTTTTTCTGTGGCTAATTTCAATCTTTTAACACTTTTAAAATGTTTTAGTAATGTCAGCATTGTTTTTTCACCAATTCCAGGAATCAATTCTATGGTTGAATTCAATGCCGATTTACTTCTTTTGTCACGATGATGTGTTATCCCAAAACGGTGTGCTTCGTTGCGCAATTGCTGAATGATTTTGAGCGTTTCTGATTTTTTATCCAGATATAACGGAACAGAATCGCCCGGATAAAACAATTCTTCCAATCGTTTGGCGATTCCAATAATGGCTATTTTTCCTCGCAAACCCAAATCATCGATGCTTTTCAAGGCCGATGACAATTGTCCCTTTCCCCCATCGATAATAATCAATTGTGGTAACGGCTGGTTTTCGTCCAAAAGCCGTTTGTATCTTCTGTAAACCACTTCTTCCATCGATGCAAAATCATTTGGCCCTTCAACAGTTTTTATATTAAAATGGCGATAATCTTTTTTGCTTGGTTTGCCGTCTTTAAAAACAACACAAGCCGCAACAGGATTTGTTCCCTGAATGTTCGAATTATCAAAACACTCAATGTGTCTTGGCTCAACGGAAAGTCGTAAATCCTTTTGCATCTGTGCCATTATTCTATTCGTGTGGCGTTCCGGATCTACAATCTGAATTTGCTTCAGCTGTTCTAATCGCTGGTATTTGGCGTTTCTTTCAGAAAGATCTAATATCTTTTTTTTATCGCCTAACAGCGGAACAGTAACTTTTATTTTATCGCCAAAATCTAATGCAAAAGGCAGTATGATTTCTTTGGATGTCAATTGAAAACGTTCCCGAAGTTCTACAACAGCCAGTTCTAACAATTGTTCATCTGGTTCGTCAAGCTTCTTTTTGAGCTCTAGAGTAAACGACCGAATGATGGCACCATGCGAAATCTGTAAAAAGTTGACATACGCTGTAGCTTCATCTGAAACAATGGAAAACACATCAATATTCGAAATCTTAGGATTTAAAACCTGAGAATAAGATTGATAATTCTCTAAAACATGTATTTTTTCCTTGATTTTCTGAGCCGCTTCAAATTTCATTTCCGATGCATACTCATTCATCTGTTTTTTAAAATCGCGCAAGCTGTCTTTGAAGTTTCCTTTCAGAATTTGACGAATGGCATCGACTTGTTTTTGATAATGTTCCAAAGTTTCCAATCCTTCACATGGACCTTTGCAATTGCCGATATGATATTCCAAACACACTTTGTACTTATGCGATTTGATATTCGCTTCACTCAAATCATAGTTGCAGGTTCGCAGCGGATACAACTCTTTGACTAAATCTAAAATGGTATGAACTGTTTTGAAAGTGGTATACGGACCAAAATATTCCGAGCCGTCTTTAATCATTCTGCGCGTTGGAAATATTCGGGAAAAAGGTTCTTTTTTGATGCAAATCCACGGATAGGTTTTGTCATCACGCAATAACACATTGTATCGCGGCTGAAGTTTTTTTATCAGATTATTTTCAAGCAAAAGCGCATCCTGCTCTGAAGAAACGACAATATGTTTTATTGTGACAATCTTTCTGACCAACACATTGGTTTTGCCATTGTCATGTATTTTATTGAAATAGGAAGCTACTCTTTTTTTGAGGTTTTTGGCTTTGCCAACATACAGGATTTTGCCTTCTTTATCATAATACTGATACACGCCTGGATTGTCGGGCAGTGTTTGTATTTGAAGTTCGATTGAAGGAATATTCATAGTAACAAAGTTAATGTGTAAATCGTGAATTTCAAATCAATGCGATTGAATTTAATTTTTAAATTTACAGCATGAATAAAAAAGAACTCAGAGCTAAATACAAAGCCTTGCGTCAGCAATTATCTATTGACGAAATTGAAGACAAGAGTTTGGCGATTGCCAATAGAACTCTGCAGTTGGATATTTGGGAGAAAATCTATTTTCATTTATATCTGACTATTGAAGAGCTAAAAGAAGTAGAAACCGAATTCATCCTTCAGATTCTGGCTGGGAAAGACAAAGAAATATTGGTGTCAAAATGTGATTTTGAAAGCTGTGGAATGACAAATTATTTGCTAACAGATAATACCAAATTCCAAAAAAACCAATATAATATTTACGAACCAGTAGATGGGATAGAAGTTCCGAATTCCAAAGTAGAAGTGGTTTTTGTACCGCTCTTAGCGTATGACAAATTGGGAAACAGAGTAGGGTATGGTAAAGGGTTTTACGATGCTTTTTTAGCAAAGTGCCCCGAAGATGTTATCAAAGTTGGATTGTCCTTTTTTGAACCAGAAGAAATAATTGAAGAAGTTTTCCCGACTGATATCCGATTAGATTATTGTGTTACTCCAAAAACTATTCACTCGTTTAATTAGTTCCAAGAGAAGTTTTCTTAGCAAATGCTCTTTTGTTAAACACAATCAGAATTCCAACACCTGTTGAAATCGCCATGTCGGCAATGTTAAAAATAGCATTAAAAAACTTGAATGGATGTCCGCCCCAAATAGGCAGCCATTTTGGAAAATTACCTTCTAATATTGGGAAATATAACATGTCGACCACTTTACCATGAAACCAAGTGCCATAAGGGTTTTCAGAAAATAAAGTCGCTACATTATTGTAGCTATTATCGAAAATAACACCATAAAAAACAGAATCAATAATGTTCCCAACGGCACCAGCAAAAATCAGGGCAATCGCAACCATTAAATAATTAGAACTGTGTTTGGTGCTTGCGTCATACAACCAATAGCCAATTCCAAAAACTGCTAAGATTCTAAAAACAGTTAATATTAATTTTCCATAAGCACCCGGGATTTTGGTTCCCCAAGCCATTCCTTCGTTTTCAATTAGTAATATTTTAAACCAACTGGCAACATCAATTTGTCCTGCCTCACCATAAACGAAGTTGGTTTTGATATAAATTTTGACGAATTGGTCAACCAATAAAATAATGGCAATGATTAAAATGGAATTTCTTAAGGACATTTATAGGGTTTTAATGGCGCAAAAATAACACTATTTTTCTAAAAAATAACGCTCCGTTTTGGAGCGTTACACTATTAATAGTAAAGTTGTTATCGTTGCAGATTTTTAGCTTCAATACTCATCGTTGCATGAGGAACAACGCGTAATCTTTCTTTCGAAATTAGCTTTCCTGTAACTTTACAAACACCATATGTTTTATTTTCAACACGGAAAAGAGCATTTTTCAAATCGCGGATAAACTTCTCCTGACGAATTGCAAGCTGTGAGTTGGCTTCTTTAGACATCGTTTCGCTGCCTTCTTCAAATGCTTTAAACGTTGGTGATGTGTCATCAGTTCCATTGTTTAAGTCATTCATATAGGCGCTCTTTATCAACTCTAAGTCAACCTTTGCCTTTTCCATTTTGTTTATGATAATTTCTTTGAACTCTGCTAAATCTGCATCTGAGTATCTCATTTTTTCTTCTACCATCTTAATTCTATTTTGAGATTAATATTCTTGTTTTTATATTGTCAAATTCTATTTCTGTACCGTTGTTCAAATCATCTACAAAAACCAATGTTTCTGTTAGTGTTTCCGATTTGATATAATTTTCATTAGCTGCAACTGCTTTTTCTAAACCGTTGTTTGTCTGCAAATGAACCTTAATTTTGTCTGTTACTTCAAATCCTGAATCTTTTCTAAGGTTTTGAATTCTGTTTACCAATTCTCTTGCTATTCCTTCTTTTATCAATTCTTCTGTAAGGGTGATGTCTAACGCAACAGTTATGCCATTTGCATTTGCCACTAACCAACCCGGAATATCCTGTGAAGAAATTTCTACATCCTCGGATGTTAAAATTATACTATTTCCTGAAATAACAAGCGATAGCTCTCCTTTACTATCCAATTCGTTGATTTGGTCTGCCGTTAAATTCTGTATCTCTTTGGCAATCAACCCCATGTCCTTACCAAAACGTGGTCCAAGTGCTTTGAAATTCGGCTTAATCTGCTTGACCAAAACGCCCGATGCATCATCTAAAAGTTCGATTTCTTTAACGTTTACTTCGGCTTTTATTAAGTCGGAAACCGCATTGATTTCTGCTTTGAAATTATCGTCAAAGGCAGGAATGATAACCTTTTGCAAAGGTTGACGCACCTTTATCATTTCCTTTTTTCGAAGTGATAAAACCAGTGACGAAACCGTTTGCGCTTTCATCATTTTGCTTTCGAGTGATTTATCAACAAAGTTTTCAACCGAAACCGGGAATTTTGCTAAGTGTACACTCGTAAATTCCTCGCTATTAGTGGTGTTGACTAAATCGCGATACAATTTGTCCATAAAGAACGGAGCGATTGGCGCCGATAGTTTTGCTACGTTTATCAAACAAGTATACAATGTTTGGTATGCCGCAATTTTATCTTTTTCGTATTCGCCTTTCCAGAATCTTCTTCTGCACAAACGAACATACCAGTTACTCAAATTTTCCTGAACGAAATCAGAAATAGCTCTCGCTGCTTTTGTTGGTTCGTAATCTGCGTAAGCATCGTCAACTACTTTTATCAACGTATGCAATTCGGATAAGATCCAACGGTCAATTTCCGGTCTTTCGTTTAACGGAATTTCCGCTTCAGCGTATTTAAAACCATCAATGTTAGCATATAACGAGAAAAACGAATAAGTATTGTATAAAGTCCCGAAGAATTTACGACGAACCTCAGCAACACCTTCGATATCAAATTTCAGGTTATCCCACGGATTTGCATTCGCAATCATATACCAACGTGTGGCATCCGGACCATATTCAGCTAAGGTTGTAAATGGATCAACGGCGTTTCCTAAACGTTTGGACATCTTTTGTCCGTTTTTGTCAAGAACCAAACCGTTTGAAACTACATTTTTATAAGCAATTTTATCAAAAACCAAAGTTCCGATTGCGTGCAACGTATAGAACCAACCACGTGTTTGGTCAACACCTTCGGCAATAAAATCGGCTGGAAAATCTTTGTTCTGGTCGATTTTGTCTTTGTTTTCAAATGGATAATGCCATTGTGCATAAGGCATTGCTCCAGAGTCAAACCAAACGTCAATCAAATCCGCTTCACGTTTCATTGGTTTACCCGATTGCGAAACTAACGTAATTGCATCAACAACATTTTTGTGCAAATCCACCAAATCATAGTTTGCTTCACTCATGTTTCCGATTTCAAAACCTTTAAAAGGATTTTCTTTTTGAAAACCTGCTGTGATAGATTTTTCGATTGCGTTGTATAATTCTTCAACAGAACCAATCAATACTTCTTCGGTTCCGTCTTCTGTTCTCCAGATTGGCAATGGAATTCCCCAATATCTTGAACGCGATAAGTTCCAGTCGTTGGCGTTTTTCAGCCAGTTTCCGAAACGGCCTTCACCGGTTGCTTTTGGCTTCCAGTTGATGGTTTCGTTTAGGTCAAACATTCTGTCTTTGACTTCGGTTACTTTAATGAACCAGGAATCTAAAGGATAATATAGTAATGGCTCGTCTGTTCTCCAACTGTGTGGATAACTGTGAACGTATTTTTCTACTTTGAAAGCTTTGTTTTCTTCTTTTAACTGGATTGCAATTTCAACATCTGCAGAACGTTCGGGTGCCTGATCAGCATCGTAATATTCGTTCTTCACATATTTCCCAGACAAATCGCCTAAGCCTTGGATAAATTTACCCTGTAAATCAACCAACGGCACTGGATTTCCATTTACATCTAAAACCAACATTGGCGGCACTTCCGGTTTTGCTTCTTTGGCGACTTTAGCATCATCCGCGCCAAATGTCGGCGCCGTGTGAACTACTCCTGTTCCATCTTCAGTAGTAACAAAATCTCCAGCAATTACCCTAAAGGCATTTTCCGGATTTTGATAGGGCAAAGCCAATGGCATTAATTGTTTATAACAAATTCCGACCAAGTCTTTTCCTTTAAATTCGGCCAAAACTTTAAATGGAATACTTTTATATCCGGCTTGGAAATTTTCAAAATCAGCAGCTTCTTCACTTGCAAAAAATCCTTTTCCGAATTGCTTTCCGACTAAGTTTTTAGCCAAAATAACTTTTACCGGAAGGAAAGTATATTGATTAAAAGTTTCCACCAAAACATAATCGATTTTTGGTCCAACTGTCAATGCTGTGTTACTTGGTAATGTCCAGGGCGTTGTCGTCCAGGCCAAAATGTGAACATCGCCAAAGCCCTGTAAAAAGCCTGGTAAGGTTTCCTGTTTTGTTTTGAATTGTGCTACAACAGTTGTATCCGTTACATCTCTATAACTTCCCGGTTGGTTTACTTCGTGAGAAGATAATCCGGTTCCGGCTTTTGGAGAATACGGCTGAATTGTGTAGCCTTTGTATAGTAAATCCTTATCGTAAATCTGTTTTAACAACCACCAAACCGATTCCATATATTTGGATTTGTAGGTCACATATGGATCTTCCATATCAACCCAATACCCCATTTTTTCGGT
>NZ_JBDSMB010000032.1:0-16024 GCF_039916025.1 Flavobacterium sp. | reverse complement strand
TATAATCTTTAGTAGCTCCGTTGCCACCAAAGTAATTGATGTTGCCAACTTGCCTCATGGCACTGATAGATCCTTTTTCCGCAGCTTTTAAATACCATTCTGAAGCTGCTTTATAATTTCTGGGTGTTTCATACTCACCATAATAGTACATATCCCCCATAACATTAATGGCATTAGAAAATCCTTTGTTTGCTGCTTTAGTGATGTATTCTATGCCTTTTGTTTTGTCTTTTGCAACTAATTCATGGCCTTTTAAGTAAAATTTTCCCAAACTCAGTATTCCAAATACGGAACCGGCATTAGCTGATTTTTGAATCCACTCTAATTCGAGTTTTGGGCTTTTTTCAACACCACTGCCACTGCCATACATCAGCCCCAATAAATTCATCGCATGAGAATCACCTTCGCTAATTGCTTTTTGACATACGGCAACAGCTTGTTTGAATCCGGAGGAATCACCATAATAAAGTTCGCGGGCTTTAAAGAAGTTTGGATTGCTGGAATAAATACTAATGCCGTCCATTGTTTTGTAGACTTCTTTGTATTTGTCTTCTATGCCACTTATTTTCTCATATTCTTTTAAATAAAACTTACAGTTTTGATTTAATTTCAGCAGTAAATCGCCTTTATTATGAGGAAACTCTCCAAGTAGTTTTGACTGCGCCATGATACGTAAGTGCATTATTGGAGGGTTTGTTTTCCCAAATTCTTTTTGTGCTTCATCAAGTTTTATAAGCACAGTCTCATAATTGTCTGCTAGGTAGGCTTCCTCGGCCTCTTCATATTTTAACTTGGCAATTGTGGCGTTTTGAGCGGTCACAAAATGACAGCCAAGCAGGAACAGGACGATTGTGATTATTTTTTTCATAAGTCTTTTTAAAAATTATTTGATAACTACTATCAGATTATTTTTTTTTAGATGCATCAGCTTTCTGGCTCCATTCGAGCCCAAGTTTTTCATCTTTTTGTACTCCTAAACCTTTATAATAAAGCTCGCTGATTCTTTTCATGGCTCTTGTAAATCCCTTATCTGCTGCTTTTAAAAACCAGTCCATGGCTGCTGTATAATTTTGTGGAACCCCTTTACCATCCTTGTACATTTCTCCAATTGAAAACATGGCAATTTCATAACCTTTTTGAGCCCCTTTTTTATACCAGGTCATTGCATCTTCAAAACTTTGTGAAACTACACCGGGTTCACCATAATAATATATTCTGCCCAACGAATGCATAGACGGAGTATGTCCTTTATCAGCAGCTTTTCTGTACCATTTCATCGCTTCAAGTATATCTTTTGAAGCACCTTCACCATCTTTATACATATTGCCTATATTATACATGGCACTATTATGTCCCTTTTCGGCGAGTTTTTTATACCAGATCATGGATTCTTCCAAGTTTTTGACAATCCCGTCCTCACCATCATAATAAATCATCGCCAAAAGTTCCATTGCAGCATAATCCCCATCATCCGCAGCTTTTCTGAACCATTTCAACGCTTCAGTTTCGTCTTTTGGAACTCCTTCTCCAAGTGAATGTAGACCGCCAATATTCTCCATAGCTCTGCCATTGCCTTTGTCAGCAGCTTTTTTATACCAATTTAAGGCGTCTGAATAATTTTTATTTTTGTATGCAGTTTCGCCGGACATAAATTCAGGCATTTTGCTCCAGCCATCAACTTCCTGTAATTGATTTATATTTTTCTCAATGGCATATACCAGCTTAAATTTTTCTTGCGGAACAAGTCCATCATTGCTTTTTGCAAATTTCATATAATGTTGAACTTCCTCAATTATCTGTGCAGTAAATTTATTGTCGCTATTTGTATAATCAGAGAGCTTATCCAATGCCTGAATTTTTAAGAAAGATACATTAGGTGACCATTTACCAATTAATTCATTGGTTTTATTGAGTTTTGTTATGGCTTCTTCAAAATTACTTTCCGAAAACGCGGCTTCAGCTTCCTCAAATTCAATTTTTGCTTTAAGTTGATTCTGTGAAAAGCTGAAATGTACTGATGCTAAAGACACTAAAATTATTGCGATTATTTTTTTCATTAATTATTATTTAACAGGATTTCCCCAAAAATCTACTTCAACTTCTTTTGTGGTTGCTTTTGCCTCTTTTTTAGCTGCAGGTTTTGGCACCGTTTTTTTATCAGTAGCAGGCGTTGATGGATTTCCCCAAAAATCAACTTCATTGGAAGCAGCAGGAGTTTCCTTTTTCACCGGTTGTTCAGCATTTCCCCAAAAGTCAGCATTTGAGTTAGCTGCAGTGGTTGATTTTTTACCGGCATATTGAATGTTGCTTATGATAAAACCGCTTCTGGTGGCTTTGGAAACAAAATATTGTTGACTTTGTTGCGCTTCTTCTTCACTTACGAAGAATCCTGCTAAAGTGAGTGGCAGTACTTTGATAGTTTTCGAGATGTTTTCCATCACGCCTGTTTTGAATGGCCAAGTGCCATCTCCAAATTTGGCAATAGGAAACACATTTGAAATACTAATTTTTGGAGAATCTTCTTCAACTTGAGCAGGGTTATAACTGTATACAAAAAAGTAGACTTCCGAAACATCTTTTGCCTGAGAGGAAAGTGGAGTTTTACCATCAGGATAATTGGCAATCAATGATTTTCTATTGGTAACTAATTTTGCCTTTTCGACTTTAATATTATAAGCTATTTCAGCTTTACGGTCAGATTCAAGCAATCGGGCCATTTCTTCTTGTTCTTCTCTCTGCTGCCGGGCTTCACTATTAGCCGCCCATTGGTTTAATATTGATGTTGCTGCGCCAAGTACAACTTCTGTATCGCTTGATTTAGTACTAGTTCCCATCGGATTTACATAATTTCCAAAAGTTGCCGACTCATTAATCTTGGCAATAGAATCCCGTTCTCTTTGAATTTTTTCATTCCCTTTGGCAATACGTTGATTAGAACTTGTTATTTGTTCATTCTCTTTTAATGTTGTCAGCGTTTGATTATAATATTCAGTTGATATTTTTTGTTTTGTCCCATTTTCATATAACATATAGGACTCTCCGTTTTGCTGGTAAACTTGTGCATTACCTTTTCCCGTTACTTCTATTTTATTGGAGTACACTATAGGTTCCTCATTCTTGTTCGATGAATAAGCAGACGAAGTTGTCTTTGTGGTAGTTTGATTACTAGTGGTTTTTGGCTTAGTAGAATTTGAATTAGAGCTGGAATTTGAATTTGAAGAAGCGCTACTTACAGGATTAACTGTTTCTTTTTCTTTAGGCTTTGTTAACTCACGTATTTTATTCTCAATTTGGTTCGTTCCACTAAACATTAGACCAACCACTTTAACATACACATTCACTTCAGAAGCAGTAGCATCTTTATCAATTGGTCCGAATGTCTC
Organism: Flavobacterium sp.; assembly: GCF_039916025.1. Classification (GTDB taxonomy): domain Bacteria; phylum Bacteroidota; class Bacteroidia; order Flavobacteriales; family Flavobacteriaceae; genus Flavobacterium. The sequence goes on along the minus strand of NZ_JBDSMB010000032.1, from coordinate 12,641 downwards.
GGTCATCCCGCTAACGTTTTTTGTCCATGATTTTGAACCATAAGTAACGATAACCTCAAACCTTACGTTTGTTGCTCTGACGGGAACAAAGAGCTCATAACCTAAATCCTGATTATATTTCTTGCCGTTATAGTTATAGCTGTGTGTGTAACTCGGGTTCGAATCAGCAGCAGTGCTTTGTGTTTTTTTAATATCTAAAATTATATTAGCTGAAACGTCATATCTATCTATCCTGATTCTTGGGGTTACCAAAAAAGCAGATTCCGATAAACCATTTAAATTTGAAGGCAAATAATAGTTACATATAACCGTACTGAATTCTTTATGATTGTTCTCATTCTGGCTATATAAGTTGTGGGATAGACAGATTAATACAATTATTAAATAAAAAGAGGCTGTTCTATTTATTCGTTGTTTTATAATCATAAATGTAGGTATTTATTGAAATATTAATTTCAAATATAGCTTAAAAATTCTTATTTTAAAGTATTTGTACTTTTCCATAAAGTGATTGATATGATTACTGCCATAAATAATGGCATGGAAGTTGGAAAATGAGATTAGCTTTCAAAGAAAATAGAGCATTAATTCTATAAGTTTTAATTAAAATCATGTAAATACTGTAACAGCCTTTTGCTATTACTTTGCATGTAACCCTTAAATGTATTTATTATGAAAAATTTAATAATGATTATAGCAGTCGCAGGAGTTTTAAGTTTAAGCTCGTGCAAAAACACAGATAAACAAGGCGTGATAACTGATGATGTACATCAGGCTACTATTGATTCAATGCAACAAGTTGCCGAGAAGCAACGTATTATCGATTCAATGCAAATTGTAAATCAAAATAATATTGAAAGAGAAAAACAAGTAGTAGTTGTCCATGATCAAGCAGCAGCACCAGCGGCAGCAACTCCACAAAGAAAAAAATGGAGTGGCGCAGCTAAAGGAGCTGTAATTGGAGCTGGAGTTGGAGCGGTAACAGGCGCTATTGTCAGCAAGAAAAAAGGTGAAGGAGCCATAATTGGTGGTTTGGCCGGAGCTGCAGTAGGAGCAGGAACAGGAGCCGTTATTGATGGTAAGAAAAAATAATTTGCACCCGCTATATATATTTCAAGAAAGCCTAGTTTTATCTGGGCTTTCTTATTTGTCGGGATATTTTGATGAGATATAATGTATCGAAGCTCTGGTCAATTCTTCCAAAATAGAAAGGTTAATATCTTCGAGTTTTTTTACATAAACACAGGCTTTACCCGATTTATGCTTCCCAAGTTTTTCTAATAATTGTTCTCTGTTCTTAAATTCTGCAAAATAAAATACAATAGCATCTTTTCGTGGTGAAAATGCAGCTATGGGCATATCGCCTTCATGACCGCTATCATATTTATAGTGATAATTGCCAAAACCAATAATTGTCGGACCCCACATTTTTGCTTCGCAACCTGTAATCATTTTGAAAAACTCTACCAATTGAAAGCTGTCATTTCTTTTGACTTCATTATCCACTTTTTGAATAAATTCGGTAACATTGACTTCGGTTGCTTTCGTTTTAATTTCTGCCATAACTGTAATTTCTATTAATATGGGTATATGATTATACTAAAACCATCATCCCAAAAATGCTTTCTTAAACTCTGGTTTCACTCTATGTTTAGTTGCTTGTTCGAAGGCAAATGCTAAAGCAATAATTTCACCTTCACGATAAGCACCGCTAAAAAACGATAAACCTACAGGCAACTCATATACTTTTCCACACGGCACACTAATATGAGGATAGCCACTCATTGCTGCAGGAGCAGTCAGGAAAACATCGCCCCAACGATCACCATAAATTGTATCAATACTGCATGACGGTCCCATTGTTAATCCGGTTATGGCATCGAGCTTGTTTTTTTTAATTACGTTGTCTAAAATTTGTTTCGTTCCGTTGTGACTTTTGGACAATGCTTTGGTATAAGCAGCAGCATCCAAACCTTTTTTGGCTTCACACATTTCTAAGATTTCCTGTTTAAATGTGGGCATGGCTTTGTCTTCGTTTTGTTTGTTAAAGGCAATAACTTCTGATAAAGTTTTTATTTTAGCATTAGTATTGGATAAATAGTTATTTACACCATATTTGAATTCATATTTCATTACTTCAACCTCATCATTACCTAAAGCATTTACACTGTCTAAGTATTCAATTTCCACAATTGTAGCACCTTGATTTTTCAGTATATCCAATGCTTTTTCTTGTAGTTGATTGAGAAATTGATTGGTATATTTTTTCTTTTCGACTCCAATTCTTTTACCTTTCAATCCATTGGCATCAAGAAACTTGGTGTACTTGACAACTTTGCCAACACTTTCTTTAGTCACAGCATCGCTTTCATCAACTCCAGCCAAAACTTCCAATAATATAGCAGCATCGGTAACGGTTCTGGTCAATGGCCCTGCCGTGTCTTGCGTATGCGAGATAGGAATAATGCCCGAGCGACTAACCAAACCAACAGTCGGTTTAATCCCGACAGCTCCATTCACTGAAGCCGGACAAGTAATCGAACCATCTGTTTCGGTGCCAACAGCAATGGCACATAAATTAGCAGCCACCGCTGAACCAGAACCTGAACTCGACCCGCAAGGCGAATGGTCTAAGATATATGGATTTTTAGTTTGTCCGCCACGGCTACTCCAGCCCGAACATGAATTGGATGAACGAAAATTGGCCCACTCACTCAAATTTGTTTTTCCTAATAAAACTGCACCTGCATCTCTCAATCTTTGAACAATAAAAGCATCTTTCTTTGCTATGTTTCCTTCTAAAGCGAGTGCTCCCGCTGTAGTCATCATTTTATCTGCAGTATCAATATTGTCTTTTATCAGTATAGGAATGCCATGAAGCGTGCCTCTAATCTTGCCCTCTTTACGTTCTTTATCCATCGCTTTAGCAATGTTTAAAGCATCAGGATTGAGCTCAATAATCGCATTTAGTTTTGGTCCATTTTTATCTATGGCTTCTATGTGGTCAAGGTATAATTTGGTAATTTGTTCCGAAGTATAATCGCCTTTAGTCATTTTATCCTGAAGTTCCGTTACGGTCATTTCATTCAACTCAAAATCATCATCGGCATTATCAGTTTTGTTTGTCGTCGCTGGTTCTGTTTTCTTGTCAGAACAGGAAGATGTGACAAATAAAGTTGTAGTTAAACCTGCTACAGCCAAGCTGGTATTGGTCAAAAAAGCTCTTCTTTTCATGTGAATTGATTTTTAAATTAACAACATTTTTTTCAGCAAAACGATTTGTCCCAAATGATAATAACTGTGCTCAATCATCGCATCGATATTCCGACGATAGGTTCCATATTTTGCATCAACGAATACTGAATCTAATTTTTCATCAGGCATTTGTTCAATCAAAGAAGCAAATTCTTCGGAGTCATTCCAAAACTTTGATAAAAAAACTTCCCAATCATCTTGAGATTGAATAAGTGGAAAATCAAAACTATACGCGTCTCTTATATCCAAAGTTCCGCCATTAAAGACATTATTAATTCCGCTGATGTAATAATGAATATGCTGCGCCAAAATGGCAATCGTATTTAAAGAAGCCACTTGTTTTGTGGTAACTTCCCAATCCAAATCAGCTAATTGATGTTTGTAGTTGGTATTAGCAACCCAGATTCCGTTAAAAATAATTTCCCTAAAACGATTTGCGATTTCTTCTGTGCTATTCATTTTTTGCGTTTTATAATTTTTCCATCATCAAAGTTTTCGTCATATTCCAGTTTATCATTTCGGTCATAGCGAATGAAATTGCCGTGTTTCATGCTGTTTTTAAAATGACCAATTTGCCAAAGCTGACCAGTTTCACGGTAAAAAATCCACTTGTCCTCCATCAGGTTATTGATAAAATTTCCCTGCGCTTTTAGTTGCCCATTTTTATAAAAATAAGTTAGCTGATTGCCTTTCTGTTCGGAAATTATCTTGCCGTTTGCATATTTGTTATCTTTCATATTCTCAAATTGTTTAGCTAAGATATAAAATTATATGCGCTTATAATGGCTAAATCAAATTCACAAATAACCAAATAACCAAATCCACAATTCGTTATATTTGTTTACCAAACATTCTCGCCATGAAAATAATAAAGAAAATAATTCTCGTTCTAGTAAGCCTTATTGTCTTAATTGCTCTTGCCTTATTTATATTTCTTCAAACCACAAAGCCAAAATACGAAGGTGAAGAGAATTTAGCTGCTATTTCCAAACCCACAACTGTTTATTTTGATGAATATGGTGTGCCGCATATTTATGCCGATACTCAAAAAGATGCGATGACAACTTTGGGTTATGTTCATGCTCAGGACAGATTATGGCAAATGGAATTGATGCGTCGCATTGCTCCAGGAAGACTTTCAGAAATCTTTGGAACACCAGCTTTAAAAACGGATAAATTCTTCTCCGGCATTGGCATCGATGAAAACTCTAAACAAGCAGTTGCCAATCTCGATAAGAATTCACAAACCTATATTTTGGCAAACGCTTATCTGGACGGAATCAATCAATATATCGAACATGGAACAACACCGGTTGAATTGAGATTACTCGGAATCAAACAGGAAAAATTCACTTTGAAAGATGTGTACAATATCTTCGGATTTATGTCTTTTAGTTTTGCGATGGCTCAAAAAACAGATCCATTATTAACGGATATTCGAGACCGTTTCGGGATTGAATATCTGCGGGATTTCGGTATTCATGGTGAATTAGGAACCAAACAATTGAAATCCTATAAAGGCGAATACAAGGAATATGCAGCCATATCAAAATCAGTTACCGTTTTATTAGAAACTTCACCTGTTCCGGCTTTTATCGGAAGCAATAGTTGGGTAATTAGCGGAGCTAAAACCAAAAACGGAAAAGTAATTTTGGCCAACGATCCACATATTATGTATTCGCAGCCGGGAACCTGGTACGAGGCACACATTGTTTGCCCGGATTATGAAATTTATGGCTATTATGTAGCTGGAACGCCATTTCCGCTTTTGGGACACAATCATAACTATGCTTATGGATTGACGATGTTTGAAAACGATGATGTCGATTTCTTTCAGGAAGAAGACAATCCGAATAATGATAAGCAATACAAAACAGTTGATGGTTATAAAAACTATACGTATCAGCAAAAAACTATCAAAGTCAAAGACAGCGCTGACTTTAAGCTAAACGTTAAAACCTCGCAACACGGACCAGTTGTAAGTGGTTTGTTAGACGGATTGAAACAGGAGAAATCAGTTGCCATATCATGGATTTACACACAACAGAAAAGCCAAATCCTTGATGCTGTTTATCAATTATCACATGCTAAAAATTTGGAAAGTTTCCACAAAAACATTGAATTAATAAAAGCGCCGGGATTAAACATTATGTATGGCGATGCCAAAGGAAACATTGCCTGGATAACTTCTGGCAAACTTTACAAAGTTGATAAAAGTGTCAATACAAATTTTATTTTAAATGGTGCCAATGGCATTGATGAAAAGAAAGAATGGTTGCCATTTGCCAAAAATCCCGCAGCTATAAATCCGCCATGGAATTATGTTTACACCGCCAACAATCAGCCCGAGGCAATTGACGGTTATCTGTATCCTGGTTATTATCTTCCAAAAGACAGAGCGACGAGAATCGACGATTTGTTATCGCCAAAAAATGATTGGACCAAAGAAGATGTTTCCAAAATGATTACCGATAATACATCGGCGACAGCTGGAACGATTGTAGCTAATATGACTAAGCCATTGGATGTTTCCAAATTTTCTGAAAATGAAAAGCAAGCATTGAATGTTTTAAAAACATGGAAAGCCACTCATAATCTGGAAGATATTGCACCAACTATCTACAACAAATGGATTTATTTTTACTTCAAAAATACCTTTGAAGATGAATTAGGTGAAGAAAATTTCAAGTTATTATTAAGCACACATATCATCAAGCAGGTAATTGAAAACCAAAGCCAGAATGCAACTTCAGTTTGGTGGGACAACATCAATACCAAAAACAAAAAAGAAATGCAGGCAGATATTTTGAAACAATCTTTCAAGGAAGCAGTCGCTTCATTAGAAACTCAATTAGGCTCTGATGTTAAACAATGGCAATGGGCGAAAGTGCATAAAGTGGAATTCCAGCATCCAATTGGGAAAGTGAAATTATTTAGCAAGTTTTTCAATGTTGGAACATTTGGCATAGCTGGCACCAATGAAGTTATCGATAACCAAATGTTTATTTATACGGATGATGCCGAAATTAATGTCAAAGGCGGACCATCAACAAGACGTATCATTGATTTCTCTGATATTGAAAACAGTTGGAGCGTATTGCCAACAGGACAATCAGGAAACCCAATGAGCAAACATTATGATGACCAAGCCAATTTATTTGTCAAAGGAAAATTCAGAAAAATGAAACTCAACAAAAAGGAAATTATCAAAACATCGACTAAACTGATTTTTAAACCAAAGCAATAAGTCAAAAAAAACATTCGTGTATTCGTGGCAAACACTTAAATTTGCAAAACCGTTTAGTAAAAATAAATGCAAACTCCACAAAAAATTGCTGTTGTTGGTTCGGGCTTAGTCGGGACTTTATTGGCAATATATCTCAAAAAACAGGGCCACACGGTTCATGTTTATGACAGAAGTCCGGATATCAGAACGGTTGAATTCTCCGGACGTTCCATTAATTTAGTGATGTCAAATCGTGGCTGGAAAGCCATGGAAGATGTTGGTCTTGATGATGAAATCCGAAAAATTGGAATTCCCGTTGATAAACGGGCCATCCACATGAAAGACGGAAAACTCAATTATCAATATTATGGCAAAGATGGTGAAGCTATTTTTTCATTGTCGAGAGGCGTTTTAAACCGGAGAATGATTGATTTGGCAGAAGCCGAAGGCGTTGAATTCTTTTTTGAGCATAAAATCTGGGATGTTACTTTATCAACGGCAACACTTCATATTGGAGATTCTGAAAGAGGCGAATGGACCGAATTGAAATACGATAAATGCTTTGGTGCCGATGGTGCTTTCTCCAGAATCAGACACAGAATGCAGCGTCAGAGTATGTTTAATTACTCGCAGGAGTTCATGAAAATGGGCTATAAAGAATTGCACATTCCTGCAAACCCTGACGGAACGCATAAGATTGATAAAAATTCACTACACATCTGGCCTAGAGGCAATTTCATGCTGATGGCTTTGCCAAATCTGGATGGTACTTTTACCTGCACTTTGTTTATGCCATTTGAAGGAGAAAATTCGTTTGAAGAATTAAAAAACGAAGCAGCCTTGGTTGATTTCTTTGCTAATTATTTTCCCGATACTGCTGCAGTTATTCCCGATTTGGTGGAAGATTTTTTCAAAAACCCAACCAGTTATTTGGTGATGATGAAATGTTTTCCCTGGACATTTGAAGACAAAGTGGCACTAATTGGCGATTCTGCTCATGCCATTGTGCCTTTTTATGGTCACGGAATGAATGCCGGTTTTGAAGACATTACTATTTTGAATGAGATGATTTCAAAATATGGTGATGATTGGGAAACGATTTTTAAGGAATACGAAACATCCAGAAAACCAAATGCTGATGCAATTGCAGAACTGTCATTCCGAAACTTTATGGAAATGAGTTCCAAAACAGCCGATGAGAAATTCTTATTGCAAAAGAAGATAGAAAAATGGTTCTCGGATAAACATCCTGATAAATGGGAGCCTTTGTACAGCAGAGTGACTTTTAGCCTTCATCCTTATTCAGAAGCGTTAGCGCTTGGCGATCTGCAGAATAAAATCATGGAAGAAGTGATGCAAATGCAAAACATAGAAGAAAAATGGAACAGCAAAGAAGTGGAAAATAAGATTATTGAACTACTGAAATAGTTTCAATATCAAAAATCAATATCAATTTCAATAATTAAATATTTTGATTGCCATTTCGATTGTTATTGAATTTTTTTAATCTTCTCGGTGCACTTTGGTAAAATCAAAAGCAGGTTTGCAAATCGCAATATATTCACACGCTTCGTCAAACGGATTTGAATATTGCACTCGCGTATTCTTTTCAATTTTGATGGATTGCCCAGCTTCTAAAATTACTGTTTCACCTTCAATGATGAATTGCTTTTTCCCCGAAATGATATAAGTGTATTCTTCAAACTCCGGAGTTTGAAAGGGTTCGCTCCATTTTGGTGGAGCAATCATATGAGCAATGGAGATTTCAGGATTTCCTGTAGTTGCAATGCCGTGATGCTCTTCGATAGTTTTTCCATCGGTTGTTGGCACAACGAATGGCGATTTTTGGATGAAGTATTTTTTCATTTGCTAAATATTAATCCCAAACAAATTTCCAGTTTCCATCTTTTTGTTTCTTCCAAACGGTATGAAAGCGGCCTTTAAATTTTTTTTTATTTCCCAGCGAATCGGTTGTTGTCCAAACAAATTTTCCATAGGTATAAGCCATAGTTCCGTCGTTAGATACATCAACAAAATCAGGCTTCCAGGTTACAGTTGCTTTTTTGAATTTTGGATCATTAAAAAAGGTTTTTATGGCTTCTTTGCCCTGAATCAGTGAATCGTTGTCGCGCTTAATCACAGCATTGCTGTCTGCAAAAGTGTAGAAAGCTTCCTGAATTCCCTTGGTTTGAGCCAGATTCTTAAAATCATCTTCTGCTTTAAAGACTTCCGCTTTTAGAGCTTCCGGATTAACAGAATCAGGTTTTTTGTTACAACAAATGAGTAACATCGTTAACGAACAAAGAATAATTTTTTTCATGTTTTCTATTTTTTAAATACAAAGTAAACTGCCAATATCAAAAAGCAAAAACCAACAGCGTGATTCCATCGAAAGCTTTCATTTTTAAAGAAAAGCAATGAGAAAACAACAAATATCACTAAGGTAATTACCTCTTGTATAACTTTGAGCTGCATCAGCGAAAATGGACCGCCGTTGCCTTCATAACCAATTCTGTTGGCCGGAACCTGAAAAAAATATTCAAACAAAGCCAATCCCCAACTGATTAAAACTATCGTAATCAAACCGGCATTTTCAAACCACTTGAGTTCTTTGAATTTCAAATGGCCATACCAGGCCAATGTCATAAAAACATTTGATAATATCAGCAAAACAATGGTCAAATATCCTTTCATTTATTTTCTGAATATTTTACTCAAAACTCCAAAAACACCACGAATAAAAGTTGCGCTTGTTACCACTTTCACTACCGATTTTCCAATAACAGAAGCCGTGCTTGGCTCATTGCTTTTCTTTTCTTTAGTTTGTGCTTCTTCTGCCTGAGCTTCCGCTTGTTGGACAGCACTTTCAATCTTTTTGGCTAATATTTCATAAGCACTTTCGCGGTCAATTTCTTCATCATATTTTCTGACCAATTTAGATTTAACGTTGATTTCAGAAATTTCAGCATCAGTTAAAACATCCATTCTGCTCATTGGTGCGCGCATCATTGTTGCTGCTAATGGTGTTGGAATTCCTTTTTCATTCAAAGCAGTTACAAATGCTTCTCCAATCCCTAAACTGGTCAATACTTCATCAGTTTTATAGTAAATTGAGCTCGGATAATTATCGGCAGTTTGCTTGATGGCTTGTCTGTCATTTGCTGTGAACGCACGTAATGCATGTTGGATTTTTAATCCCAATTGCGCCAAAACACTAGCCGGAACATCCATTGGATTTTGCGTAACAAAGTAGACGCCAATGCCTTTGGAACGGATTAATTTGATAATAGTTTCAATTTGGTCTAACAACGCTTTGCTCGCTTCGTTAAAAATCAAATGCGCTTCATCAATGAAAATCACCAATTCGGGCTGTTCTGCATCGCCTTTTTCGGGCATTTGCTGATAGATTTCTGCTAACAAGCTCAGCATGAAAGTTGAGAATAACTTTGGTTTATCCTGAATATCCGTCAGGCGGATGATGTTTACATAACCTTTTCCGTTTTCATCAAAGCGCAGTAAATCATCGATTTCAAATGATTTTTCGCCAAAGAATAAATCGCCGCCTTGCTGTTCTAACTCGATAATCTTACGAAGAATAATTCCTGTCGTAGAAGTTGAAATCTTTCCGTAGTTTTCTTCAATTTCTTCTTTTCCTTCTTCAGTGATGTAATTTAGCACTTTTTTAATGTCTTTCAAATCCAGAAGAGGCATTTGCTTGTCGTCGCAATATTTGAAAATAACAGAAACAACCCCAGTTTGTGTGTCATTCAAATCGAGAATTCTCGAAAACAAAACCGGGCCAAACTCTGAAACCGTTGCGCGAAGCCGAACGCCATTTTGCTGCGAAAGCGACATCAATTCTACAGGAAATGAAGCAATGGAATAAGGAATGTTTATTTTAGCATGACGTTCGGTGATAAAGGGTTTTTCTTCTCCTTCTTTGGCAATTCCCGAAAAATCACCTTTGATATCCATCATCAAAACTGGAATTCCGAAGGAAGATAGCTGTTCAGACAGCACCTGAATGGTTTTTGTTTTTCCTGTTCCGGTAGCACCAGCAATTAATCCATGACGGTTTAGGGTTTTTAAAGGAACTTTTACAAAAGTATCAGCAACTGGTTCGCCATTTAAAATGGCACCGCCAAGCGTAATGCTTTCTCCTTTTGAAGCGTAGCCTTCGTTAATATGTTTGCTAAAGTCTGCTGCTGTTGCCATTTGATATTTTTTAGATTATAAAGATATTACAAAGTAATGTATTTTTTCAAAAGCAAGGAAATGTTAATTGTTTTCAAATTGGGATAAAAATGTTTAATTTTAAATAAATAAAAAAAGTTTTGTTAAAAAATACATTTTCAGTGCTTTTCACGTTATACATATAAATATGCATTAAAACACTAATAATCAATTGTATTTTTATGTTATATCTAATGATTGTTTGTAATGACTGAATAACGCATGAAATACGATTTAGTGGGATGCAGTATTTATGTTAAAAAAAGTTTTTTTATTAAAAGTAAAAAATTAAATTTGCTCCTAATCAAGTTTATTAACAACTAAAACTTATAAATTAATTAAAACTATTAAAATTTAAAAAAATGGCAAACGTTAAAAAAGAAGGCGGTTCAAAAGGTGTTGGTATGATCTCAGGAATCATTATCGCAGCATGTATTTTTGTTGGATGGATTATTTGGTACTTTATCATGGGTAATGGTGCTAATTTCGAAGGTGGTGTAAACACAGGTCACCCGATTGCAGGAAATTATTTGGCGATGGTATACAAAGGAGGTCCAATTGTGCCGGTTTTGATGGGATTATTATTAATGGTAATTGTATTCTCATTTGAGCGTTATGCAGTTATTTCAAAAGCAGCAGGTAAAGGAAACCTGGATACATTTATGAAAACTGTCACAGCTGATATCAAAGGAGGAAAAATTGACGAGGCTATCAACGCTTGTGATAAACAACAAGGTTCTGTTGCAAATGCAGTGAAATCAGCATTAGTGAAATATCAGGAAGTAAAAGCTGAAGGATTCAATAGCGAAGATGCAGCAGAAACTATCCGTGAGGAAATTGAAGAAGCTACAGCTCTTGAAATGCCAATGTTAGAGAAAAATTTAACTATCATTTCTACATTAGTTTCTCTTGGAACACTTGCCGGATTATTAGGAACGGTAACAGGGATGATTAAGGCGTTTGGTGCGTTAGCTTCTACTGGAACTCCAGACCAGGCTGCGTTAGCAAATGGTATTTCTGAAGCACTTATTAATACTGCAACAGGTATCTCTACTTCTGCGTTAGCAATCGTTATGTACAACTTCTTTACATCTAAAATTGACACTTTGACTTACTCTATTGATGAAGCAGGTGCAACTATCGTGAACACGTACAGAAAATTCAGAGGAAGTTTAAAAAAATAATACAGTTATAGAAATTCTATGATTGTGATAAAAACAAATAAATAATGGGTAAAGTAAAAATGTCCAAAAAGTCAACATCCATCGATATGACGGCGATGTGTGACGTAGCATTCCTTTTGCTTACATTCTTTATCTTAACGGCGACGGCCAAAGTGCCTGAACCACTTCCTGTAGACACACCTTCTTCAACTGTGCAGACCAAATTACCTGAAACAGGGTTGGTAACAATCACGGTTGGTAAAAGCGAAGGACAAGACAGAGTGTTTTTTGGAATGAAAGATAGGGCTATTCGCTCGGGTGCTTTAGACTATATGGCTTCGAAATATAAAGTGGATTTCACTGATGAGGAAAAAACACAATTCGCTCTAATAGACGAATTTGGTGTTCCTCTTGGTGGATTGAAACAACTATTAGCTATGAAAGCATCCGATAGAGCTAAAAAAGGAGTACAGCCTGGAATCCCTACTGATTCGATAGGTGATAACAATCAATTACAAGATTGGATACAAGGAGCAAGAAAAGCAAATATTGAAAATGGAGGAACGAAAGAACTTCAATTTGCAATTAAAGGCGATGCTAAGGAAGAATATCCTCAAATCAAAAGAGTGATGGATATTTTGCAGGATCAAAAAATCAATAGCTTTAATTTAGTTACTGGTTTAAGAGGAAAAGATTATTAATATTTAATAATAATATAAAATGGCTGAATTAAATACCGGCGACTCCGGTAAAAAAGGCGGTAA
>NZ_JBDSMB010000031.1:0-3721 GCF_039916025.1 Flavobacterium sp. | reverse complement strand
CCGCCAAAAAAGCAATGCAAAAACCTAAAACAAGTGGTAAAAAAAACAGCATTTATTTGATTTTGAAACGAATATACGTAATTGCTTTGTTGATTTCCAAATATTGATTTTCGTAAAATGTCTGAATAGCCGTCACCACTTCCGGTGCACCTTCATTTTTATAAACGTTGTGATTGGCATACAACACTTCGTGACCTTCACCATGCAACAATCCTAAAGTATAACCATGCATAAATTCGCTGTCGGTTTTGAGATTTACTACGCCATTTGGTTTCAGGATTTTTTTGTACAACTGCAAAAATTCAGAATTTGTCATTCGGTGCTTGGTGCGTTTGTATTTGATTTGCGGATCGGGGAAAGTAATCCAGATTTCGTCGACTTCATTTTCAGCAAAAATAAAATTGATTAACTCAATTTGCGTGCGGACAAAAGCCACATTATACATTCCGCCATCAACGGCAGTTTTGGCTCCACGCCAGAATCTTGCACCTTTAATATCAATACCCACAAAATTTTTATCAGGATAACGCTCGGCCAAGCCAACAGAATATTCACCTTTACCGCAACCTAATTCAACTATAACCGGATTGTCATTTTTGAAAAAATCCGAATTCCATTTTCCTTTTAGTGGAAATTCTCCGCCTACAACTTCTTCTCTTGTTGGCTGGAAAACGTTTTCAAAAGATTCGTTTTCCTTAAACCGCTTTAATTTATTCTTACTTCCCACAAACTTAATTTTTTGGTAAAATTAAGGAAATATAAACTATCCAAAATCTTTTTTACTTTGCAAAGTTAAAATCGTAATTTCACTACTTGGAAAATTCTGCAAAAAATATTCTTGTCGCTCCGTTAAATTGGGGTTTAGGTCACGCAACACGCTGCATTCCGATTATTCGTGAATTGGAGAAAAATGGGTTTACTCCTATTCTTGCTTCCGATGGTGTGGCGTTGCAATTGCTTCAAAAAGAATTTCCGCATTTGCAATCGCTGGAATTGCCTTCTTATGAAATTGAATATGCCAAAACCGGTGCTGATTTCAAGTGGAAATTAATTAAGAATAGCCCAAAAATGATTGAAGCGATTTTTGCAGAAAAGAAAATCGTCAAGAAATGGATAGCCGAATTCGATTTACAAGGAATCATATCGGATAATCGATTAGGTGTTCACAGCAAAAAGATTCCGAGTGTTTTCATGACACATCAACTGAATGTTTTGTCTGGAAAAACCACATGGATTTCGAGCAAACTGCACCAGCATTTTATCAAAAAATTTACCGAATGCTGGATTCCGGATATACAGGAAAATCCAAACCTGACCGGGAAACTTGGGCATTTGAAAGACAGTTCGCTGAATCTAAAATATCTTGGTCCGTTAAGCCGATTAGAGAAAAAAGATTTGCCAATTAAGTATGATTTGATGGTTATACTTTCCGGTCCTGAACCGCAACGTACTTTTTTGGAAGAGAAATTAAAAAGTGAAGTTCTTCTATTTAAAGGAAAAGTACTTTTCATCAAAGGAATAATTGAATCGGAACAAAAAACAGAACAACACGAAAACGTTGCCTATTACAACTTCATGACTTCGTCAGAGATTGAAACTGCTTTTAACGAAAGCGAAACCGTACTTTGTCGCTCAGGTTATACTACTGTTATGGATTTGGCAAAATTGCAGAAGAAAGCATTTTTTATACCAACGCCGGGACAATTTGAGCAAGAATATCTGGCAAAAAGACTAAAGCGAAATGGTTTTGTCCCTTATGCTAAGCAAGATGATTTCAAAATAGAGAATTTACTGGAAGTTAAGCTCTTTGGCGGCTTACCACAACTTAAAAAGGAAATTAACTGGAAGCAATTATTGGTGCTTTTCGAGCGTGAATGAAAATTCAGAACCTTTTGTAAATTCACTTTCTACATAGATTTTTTCTCCGTGTGCTTCAATGATATGCTTTACTATTGAAAGTCCAAGACCTGAACCGCCTTCGCTTCGTGCGCCACTTTTGTCAACCCTGAAAAAGCGTTCAAACAATCTGGGAATATATTGCTTTTCGATTCCTTCGCCATTATCGCGGACGCGAACGATTATTTTTTCGTTAATCAAATCTTCAATGGTAACTTCAGTAGTGCCGTTTTCTTTTCCGTATTTTATGGAATTCATTATCAGATTTGAAAGCACTTGTTGTATTTTCTCCTGATCGGCAAAAACATTTATCGCTTTGTTATATTTTCTGTCAAACATTAAGATGATGTTCTTTTTATCAGCTGTCATTTCAAGCAAATCGAAAGCACTCTGCACCAAATCAACAATATTGAACCTTGTCAACTCAAGGTTAACATCGCCCATTTCGAGTTTGGAAATCATGTCTAAATCTTCTACGATATAGACTAATCTTTCGACACCTTTTTCGGCCCTTTCGAGGTATTTTTTGCGCACTTTTTTGTCATCGATTGCGCCATCAATCAATGTGGACAAGTAACCTTGTACCGTAAACAAAGGTGTTTTGAGTTCGTGTGAAACATTTCCAAGAAATTCTCTTCGATATTCTTCACGAACTTTCAGGGTTTCGATTTCGAGTTTTTTATCTGTGGCAAACTTTTTAACCTGCTTGGTCAAAGTTTCCATATCGGTTGTAATTGGCTGACTTCTGAATGATGTAGATTCTAAAAGTGAAACATCATCGTAGATTTTTTTAACCCTGCGATAGATAAATCTTTCTACACGATATTGGATAACAAAAAAAGAGAATGTAGCTATAGAAACAGCAAATAACAGTATGATTGGCAGTGAAAATTCATGGAAAAACCATAACAAAATTGCAAGAAAACCTGTAGAAAAAGCGGTAATATAAGTTGTTGAAACTAAGGCAAACCTATAGGTTTTCTTGAAATTTATTTTCATTTATACTTCTAATTTATAGCCAACTCCTTTGATGGTTTTGAATAGTTCTTCACCTATTTTTTCGCGGAGTTTTCTAATGTGGACATCGATGGTTCTTCCGCCAACGATAACTTCGTTACCCCAAACTTTATCCAGGATCTCTTCTCGTTTGAATACTTTTCCAGGTTTGGAAGCCAATAGATAAAACAATTCAAATTCTTTTCTTGGCAAAACAATTTCTCTTCCTTCTTTGATGATTTTATATTCTTCCCTGTTGATTTCGATGCCACCAACATTGAGTGTTTCTGAAGCATGTTCGTCACTTTTTAAACGACGAAGCAATGCTTTTACTTTACTTACTAATAATTTTGGTTTGATTGGTTTGGTTATATAATCATCGGCACCAGCATCAAATCCGGCCACTTGTGAATAATCTTCGCTTCTTGCGGTTAAAAAAGTAATGATAACATTGCTTAATTCTGGAAGTTTCCGAATGTTTTCGCAGGCTTCCATTCCGTCCATTTCGGGCATCATCACATCCATAATGATGAGCTGTGGCAATTCTTTTTTGGCTTTTATTATTGCCTCTTTCCCATTGGTAGCGGTTACGATTTGGTAACCTTCCTGAGAAAGATTATATCCCACAATTTCTAGGATATCCTGCTCATCATCTACTAATAAAATCTTGATGTCTTTTTTTTTCATAAGTGGACACAATTGTTTTGTCGATGTAAATGTAAAGATAATACAAAATGAATTGATAAATGAAACCTGACTTAACGGTAATTTAATCTGTTAACGATTTGGTAATAATAAAAGAACAAAATGGTAATACTAGAGTAACACG
>NZ_JBDSMB010000030.1:0-2901 GCF_039916025.1 Flavobacterium sp. | reverse complement strand
TGGTAAAATCGGACTTAAATGCTGTCCGTTTTGGGTAATACTTTGCAAGCTCTTGTCAATGTCTTCCGCTTTCATTTTTTTACTTTTTATATTTCACATTCATTAGACAAATTCCCAAGTCTCACATTTATGGTAATTTGTAGTTGTTTATTAATTAAATGTGATAAATCACATTCCAATTCAGATATGATAAATCATATCAATTATTATTCATTCTTCCAGTTTAATCTGTCCTGTTGGTTGTATTGCCATGGCGCACCATTGTTCTCAATGTTGGTCATCATCGCATTCAAAGATTGTGGAGCGGCACTTTGTTCCATTACCAAATAGCGTCTCATATCCATGATAATCGACAACGGGCTGATATTTACCGGACATTCTTCAACGCAGGCATTACAACTTGTACATGCCCACAACTCTTCTGCGGTAATGTAATCGTTTAACAATGCTTTATTATCAGTTACAAAAACACCTTTGTTGGCATCTATATTTTTGCCTACTTCCTCCATTCTGTCACGCGTATCCATCATGATTTTACGTGGAGATAATTTTTTTCCAGTTTGATTCGCGGGACAAGCAGAAGTACAACGACCACATTCCGTACAAGTATATGCATTAAGCAATTGAACCCAATTCAAATCCTGTACATCGGAAGCTCCAAATTTATGTGGAACCGCATTGGCATCAACAGGTTGTGCTGCAAACGGATCAGCGTTTGGATCCATCATTAATTTTACCTCATTGGTAACACTTTCCAGATTGTCGAATTGTCCTTTCGGATTCAAATCGGCGAAATACGTATTGGGGAAAGCTAAAAGAATATGCAAATGTTTTGAATAGTATAAGTAATTCAGGAACACTAAAATTCCGGTAATATGCAACCACCAGGCAATCATTTCAATGGCTTCAACCTGAACAATATCTAAAGATGTAAACCAAGGATTGATGTATTGTGAAATTATGTTTCCGGAATTCATTGACTGAAAATGCAAATCGGTGGCGTTCATAATCAGGAACAACGACATCAAAACCATTTCGAAATACAAAATCGTATCAGCATCTCTTTTTGGTGCGCCTTTCAAATCGGAACTTGCAAAGCGTTTTAATCTGATAATATTTCTTCTAATCCAAAAAACAATAACAGCAACTAATACTAAAACAGCCAAAATTTCAAACGAACCAATAAGGAAACTGTAGAATCCACCAAGAAAAGAAAACACTCTGTGTGTTCCAATGAGTCCGTCAATAATGATTTCAAGAACTTCTAAATTGATGATAATAAAACCTGCATAAACAATAATGTGAAGAAAACCTGCAATCGGTCTTTTTACCATTTTGGATTGTCCCAACGCTATCATTGCCATGTTTTTCCAGCGTGCTGATGGATTATCATAACGATTAACATCATGACCCAAATTAATATTGCGTTTTAGTTTAATTACATTTTTTGTAAAAAAACCAATACCCAAAATGAGGATAATAGCAAAAAGTATGTTGTCGATATAGATCATGGCTTACGTCTTACTTTTTAATAGTATCGTTTACTGGTGGTGCCTTATAAGGTTTGTTTTTCTTTCCGAAAAGTGACACATTCACATAACGCGTTGGATTAAGACGGAAATCCTGCAACAACAATTCTAACTCTTTAGACGATTTAGACAAGTTAGCATACATGGTTTCGTCTTTGGCAAGTTTGCCCAAAGTTCCTTTTCCGGCTTGCACATCTGCCATTATTTTATCAACACTGGCTAGTGTTTTCTCTAAACTTTTAACTGTTTTACCAATGTTTGCTTTGGATATTGAATCAGATATTTTAGCAAAGTTAGCCGAAGCTTTATCTACGTTTGCCAATGTTGAGCTGATTTTTCCTTTGTTTTCAGCTAACATTTCGTTTACTGATTTTGAAGCAACTTTAAATTCGGCTAAAGTGGCATCAAGGTTGGCAATGCTGCTTTTTAGATTTTGTTTTGTTTTGGAATCCAAAATCGTATTTACATTTTTCAAAAGCACATCAGCAGAAACTACCATTTTTTCTACTTTTTCCTGAAGCGGCGTCAATCGTTCTGCGACCAAAGATGTTAGACCTGGCTTAGTATCTCCCATTAATGTCATTCCAGATACGGCAACCGATTTGTCCTCAAAATTAGGGATAATCATAATTTGCTTTCCACCAATTAATCCAGGTTCGTAGATAGAAGCCACACTTGTTTTTGAAAAAGGAAAATCTGATTTGATTTGTAATGCAACCTGGATTTTACCTGTGGCATTCAAGAATTTAATTTCGCTGACTTTTCCAACGGTAAGTCCGTTAATCGTTACAGGTGCTGAATTAACCAAACCTTCAACATTGTCATATTGAACGTAGAATATTTTGTAATCCGTAAGTAAGTCTCTTCCTTTTAAAAAGCTATAACCCCAAATAAATAACAAAATAGATGCAATTACTAAAATTGCGGTCTTAATTTCTCTAGTGATTTTCAATGTAAATCTTTTTTGACAAAGTTAAAATAAATAATTAAAACTCCTTATTATTATTGCTTTAATGCTTCCTGAACCGAAACTTTCTTACCATTTTTATAAGCAATTAAAAAGGCAGATGAATATCCTTTGGCTTTGGCTTCCGATAATAGTCTTTTTGCTTCCTCATAACTTGATGTTTCACCATACATATATTTGTATAAATTTCCTTCTGAAGCAACCGAAATTTTGCCTAAACCTTTAAAGTTACTTGGTACTGGATCCAACTTGGTTCCGCTTGCAGAAAGTTGCACTTTGAATGAAGCGATACCCGAACTGACAACTTCTGGTCTAACTTCAGGTTTTTTCACATCCGGCTTTTTAACCTCAGGAGTTTTTACTGTCGGTTTTTTAACGATAGTATCAGGTTTTTTTAGTGGTTCT
>NZ_JBDSMB010000029.1:0-5156 GCF_039916025.1 Flavobacterium sp. | reverse complement strand
TAAATAAAATTGTAAATGAATATAGGAACCATCCTGAAAACCCTAATTTTGTTGTAATAAAATCCTGGAACGAATGGGCAGAAGGTAATTATCTGGAGCCTGATTTAAAATACGGACATGAATGGCTAAATGCTGTCAAAGAAGTAAAAAATGATTTTAACAATTCATAATGCAGACAAATTGATATGTTGGTATCTATAATAATTCCCTGCTATAATCAAGCCGAGTTCATTGATGAGACTTTGTTGTCTGTTTTCAATCAGCAATATGCGCAATGGGAATGTTTGCTGATTGATGACGGAAGTACCGATAATACCGCAGAAATAATCAATAAATGGGTAATAAAAGATAACCGGTTTTCTTACCACAAAAAAGAAAACAAAGGTGTTAGCGCTGCCAGGAATTTTGGTCTTAGCAAAGCTAAAGGTGACTTTATACAATTCCTTGATTCGGATGATTTGTTAGCTTCTGATAAATTATTGATTTCAATTGATGCTATTCAAAAGCAGGAAGTTGATATAGTATGTTCTAATTATTTGATTTTTTCAAAAACCATAACCAATACATTTCCGCCTTTTTCCCAACTGGAAAAATACGAGTTTAACTTTTATAATTTAGCCCGATATTGGAATGACGGATTCACAGTACCAATTCATTGCTGGTTTTTTAAGGCTGCCTTGCTAAAGGATATTCAGTTTCCGGAAGGTTTAACAGCTCAGGAAGATTGGGTAACGTGGCTGAGGGTTTTTCAAAATTCCCCAAAAACATATTACATTCCAAAGCAATTAGCGCTGTACCGAAAAAATCCTAACGGACGGACTAATACCGCAGTTTTTTTTAATGAAACGCTTCAGGCATTAGATTATATGAAGCAGTTTATAAGCGATGCTGACTTTCAACTACTTTATGAAGCTGTTATCATGCGCTATAATAGTAGCATGGTTTATTGGAAAAACAGGCAAATGGCTTTGAAAAAATCCAATTCATACCAATTTGGATTATTCTGTAAAAAACTCATCAAAAAAATAGGTTTGTTACCTTTGGCCAAGAAACTATTTCAACAAACCAAACTCACTAAATAATTTCATTTGCTAGCTATTGTCATTCCATATTTTAAAATCAATTTCTTTGAAGCTACCTTACTTTCATTAGCTAATCAAACAGATAAGCGATTCAATGTATATATTGGAGATGATGCAAGTCCGGAAAATCCTTCGTTAGTACTAGAAAAATACCAAAAGGATATTGATTTTAAATACAAACGATTTGACAATAACATCGGAAGCATTTCTCTTGTTAAGCAGTGGGAACGTTGCATGGCAATGACTCAAAATGAAGAATGGATTATGATTTTGTGTGATGATGATGTTTTGGGCGAAAATGTTGTAGCCGAATTTTATGCTGCAATGGAAGAAGTGAATCAGCAAAACATCAATGTTATTCGCTATGCCACAGTAGTAATTGACCAGGATTCCAAAGAAATCTCAAAAGTTTATGAACATCCCAAATTAGAGAAATCTACCGATTTTTTGATGCGAAAAATTAAAGGTGGAACCCGGAGTTCATTGAGTGAATTTATTTTCAGGAAAAAAGTACTCGGGGAAATTAAATTCAAAGAACTTCCTTTAGCATGGTTTGCTGATTATTTGGCTGTTCTCGAATGTACCTATTTTGGATATATCTATACCATCAACAAAGCTTTGGTTTATTTCAGATTAAGCGACATTAATATTACGGCTAAAAAAGATGATTCACTTCCGAAAAATATAGCTGCGTTTAATTATTACTATTATTTGCTGAATAAAAAAGGCTCTTTTTTCAATGCTGAACAAACCGAAATATTATTATTCAGACTTGAGAAAACCTTTTTAGACAATAAAAAAAACATAAACTTTTGGTTGCTTTTTACAAAGTTGTACATTTCAAAAATGTATCTGAAAAAATATGGTATTTTTATTGCCAAAATAGTCAAGTCCATTTAAAAAACAGAAAATGATAAAATTCCTGGTTATAGCTCAAGACTTAAGAGTCTCTGGGACAAGTGAAGGAATTGTTTCCCGATCTTTTTTATCAAAACTAAGAACGACTTACCCAAATGCGTTGATAGATGTTGTGTATCTCAAAAGTCATCCAAGTGAAGACCAACTTGATCTATTGCCGGTAGATTCAATAAAAACGCACATTCTAAATCTTAAATATCCTTTTTTCATCCTATTGATAAACAGATTATACTGGAGAATTTTTCATGTTTCATTGGCAGCAAGACATCGAACGAACGTTTATCGCTCCTATATTGAAAAGATTGACCATCAAAAATATGATCATATTTTTATCAGAAGCGCAGGATTGGCTCACGAAACGATTTTAGCGGCTAAAGATTTGCCAATTCTGAAAAGAGCTATCATTAACTTTCACGATCCGTATCCCGTTTTTTGGTATGTAGGTTCACAAAGTAAATTGACAAACCTGGAAATGTTCAAAATGAAAGAAATGATGAGCGTTGTTTCTCAGGCAAAAAGATGCATGAGTGCCGCAAACACCTTGTCAAACGATATGGAATATTTGTACGGAACCAGGAAAAAATTCTATACGCTGCCACATCAATATGCTGATACTGTTTTTGATTTATCTGATACTGGTAAAGTTTTACAAAAAAATAAAAAAATTACCATTTCATATCACGGCGCAATCCAGTTCGGAAGAAACATTGAAATCTTGCTGGATGCTTATGAGGAATTAGTGGAAAGCAATACTGATTACAAGGAAAACACAGAATTTGTGCTGCGCATTAAAGGCACAGATATGGATAAATTGAGAGCAAGATATTCGTCAACAGCCAATATTGTTATTTTAGACACGCTAAATTTTTCTAATTCGTGTTTTGAACAGAAGCATTCGGATATCAATATCATTTTGGAAAATGGCCCAATTTATTGCAATATTTTAGTTGGGAAAGCACCATTTTTGGCAGCAACAAATAAGCCTATACTTTCTATATCTCCGGCAAGAAGTGAAATGAGAATGATTATAAAAGATAATCGATATATTGCAACTTGTACTGATAAGGAAGAAATCAAACAAAAATTAGAAACCTTAATTATCCAAAGATTAAATTCAGCAGAACCGGTTTATCCATTTGGGGATTATTTTAGTGATGAAAAATTCAAAAATTCATTAGAAGAAATATTTAAAAATAATTAAACGACAGCTACGCACTCATCATGAGACAAATAATCGCAAAATTTTTACTTCTGATTTATAACAATGTTAAGAGAAGCAACTTACTTAGAAACCTGATTAAGGGATTAATTGGAGATAGGAAGTTTGTATTTGATTTCAATGGTTTGAAAATATGCGCGAGTCCCAATTCCGCAATCGAATCAAATATTATTTTTAACAGTTACAATGAAGTCATAATTCTAAAACTGATAGAAAACTACGCGGCAAAAGGTTATAATTTTATAGATATTGGTGCAAACATTGGACTTCATTCGATATCAGCTGCAAAAAGCAACCCTAATATTGAGATTTTTTCTTTCGAGCCGGAAACTAATAATTTTAATTGTTTCATCCGAAACATTGATTTGAATGACATTGGGAATATCCGACCTTTTAAAATGGGATTAGGAAATTTTAAAGGAACAATATCCATGAATATCAATCAGGATTGGAATAAAGGAAGACATTCGCTTAAAGTCAGTTTCGGAGAAAACACAAAAAAATTAAATATTCCATTAACGCGTCTTGATGATTTTAAAGAATATATCAATTGTGAAAACCTGCTTCTAAAAATTGATGTTGAAGGTTTTGAAAAAGAAGTTATTGAAGGCGGTGAAAAAATCATCGGTGAAATTAAACAAGGTGCAATTATCATTGAATTGCTTGAAGAAATCAATGGTCTTGATGTCTGCAAATCAATTGTGGAAACTTTAAAAGCAAGCGAATTTGATGCTATTTATAAAATCCACGCAAACCAATTTATCAGTGTAAAGGAATTCGAAGGAAGCGCTGATTATATTCTTGTCAAAGGCAATGATTCTCAGAATTTGTTCAATAATTTTAATAAAAAATGCGAAAAGGTTTAAACCCACATAAGGATAAGCAACAGGAAAAATCTGAATTCATTCATCAGGTTATAATTCCGGTTTATATACCCAATCAGCAAGGTTATTTTAAAGATAGTTTCAGGATTCTTCAAATCTGTTTGGAATCGCTGTTTAAAACAGCCCACAGCAAAACTTTTATAAGTGTTATCGATAATGGAAGTTCCAATGAGATAAAAGAGTATTTGGATAGTTTATTTACCAGCCAAAAAATACACGAAGTCATTCATACTGCCAATATCGGGAAATTAAACTCTATTGTAAAAGGACTAGTTGGAAACAATATTGAATTAGTAACCATATCTGATTCGGATGTTTTTTTTCTGGAAAATTGGCAAAACGAAACGGTAAAAATATTCAATGCTTTTCCTAAAGCGGGAGTTGTTGGAGTCGTTCCTCAGTTTAGGGTTTTTTCTCATTTATGCGGTAATTTGATTTCAGAAAACTTTTTTTCGAAGAAATTGAAATTCACTGAAGTTAAAAACCCCGAAGCTATGAAGAAGTTCTTCCATAGCATTTGGGGCGAAGACAGTTTCAATCCGGTACATCTAAAATGGAATCTAACGATTGAAAATAAAAAAGACATTGCTGTTGTAGGTTCCGGACATTTTGTGGCAACCTATAAGAAAAGTATTTTTCAGGAAACAAGAACGTATTTCGACTTCAAAATGGGTGCAGATACAGAGAAATATTTAGATGAAATGCCTTTGAAAAAAGGGCTATGGCGATTGACAACAAATGATAATTATGCTTATCACATGGGCAATGCTTTTGAAGATTGGATGCAGGAAACCTTAGATAAAATAGCTCCTAATAACGTAAAACCTGAAATCTTATTGCCAACTCGTGATGTTAAAGACAGTAGCAAAATAGATTACTTTACTAAGAACAGACTTTTCATGAAATTCTTTTCTAATAAAACAGTGCGAAGATTTTTTTATAAAATTAAAGGCTTGCCAAAAGATGAAATAGCTAATTATTAAGCTTAGAAAAGCAGAAATTAGTTATTTTTACTTCCATTTCAATACATTTTGATGAACAACAAACCATATT
>NZ_JBDSMB010000028.1:0-4346 GCF_039916025.1 Flavobacterium sp. | reverse complement strand
ATATTATTCCTTCTATAGAAGACAATTCTATGTATTTTTCAATAACATGCTCCGGACTTTCCATCATCACGTTTATTGAAACACTGGTATATTTTGCGTTTTTTGATTGTTTGGTATGAATTACTGCACCTATATTATCGAAAGCATTTTCTACTTCTTCAATTTTTTTTGGGCTTGTTGGCACAATAAACTTATACAAATATTCGCTGGGCCATACTGAAGTATTGCTCAGTTCTTCCTTTAATCTTATATAAAATTCTTCTGTCTTCTTATCCATTTTTAAACAAAATAAAAGCAAATATACAGTAATGATTTTAGATTTTTGAAGTAGGTTTCCAAGATTTAGAAAAAATACTTTTTATAAGCAAAAATAAAAGTCAAAACACATTCAGTATTCTAATTAGTTTCAATAAATTTGCGCTTCATTTCAAAAATCTTGGAAAAAGAAATTATAGTTATCATCGGCGGTCCTGGAACCGGAAAAACAACCATCATCGACGGATTATTATCCAAAGGACATTGTTGTTATCCGGAAATTTCACGCGAAATAACATTAGAAGCTAAAAAACAGGGAATAGAACAATTGTTCCTTGAAAAACCATTGTTGTTTAGCGAATTGCTTTTGGAAGGAAGAAAAAAACAATACAACAACGCAATTGCTGAACCGCATTCAGTAGTTTTTATCGATCGAGGAATTCCTGATGTTTTGGCGTATATGCATTACATTGGTGACAGCTATCCAGCTTTTTTTGATGAAGCCTGCAAAGAACATAAATATTCCAAAATTTTTATACTTCCGCCTTGGGAAGAAATTTACGAAAGCGATGATGCGCGTTATGAAAACTTTGAACAGGCAAAACTTATTTATAGTCATCTTACCGAAACCTATCAAAACTACGGTTACAGCCTAATTGAAGTGCCACGCGGAACTGTTGAAGAACGTATTCAATTCATATTTAGACATCTGTCATAATACACTTTTGCTGTAACAGCAACACAATCTTATTTTATATCTTTACTGTCATGTTGAGCCTTCTGAAGGTCGTAATTCGTAATTAATAATTCGTAATTGAATGTCCAAAGCTTTAGAAATCCTGCAGCAATACTGGAAACATGATGCCTTCCGCGAACCGCAGGAAGAAATCATAAATTCGGTATTGGACGGAAAAGACACTTTTGCACTGATGCCAACCGGTGGAGGAAAATCGATTTGCTTTCAGATACCAGCTATGATGCAGGAAGGAATTTGTCTTGTCATTTCGCCATTGATTGCCTTGATGCGTGACCAGGTTGAAAATCTGCAGAACAAAGGAATCAAGGCGATTGCTTTAACTGGTGGAATTCATCACGATGAGATAATTGATTTGTTAGATAATTGCCAATTCGGGAATTATAATTTCCTGTATCTTTCGCCTGAACGATTGCAAAACGACTGGATTTTAGAACGGATAAAAAACCTTCCGATAAACCTTATCGCCATTGATGAAGCGCATTGTGTATCGCAATGGGGACACGATTTTCGTCCGGCATATTTGAAAATTGTACAACTAAAAGAATACTTTCCAAAAGTACCTTTTTTGGCATTGACCGCTTCGGCAACCTTGAGAGTTAAAGAAGATATTATTGTCCAATTAAAGCTGGATAATCCGCAAATTTTCTCGAAATCATTCTATAGAGCAAACATCGCTTATATGGTTTTTGAAACCGAAGACAAGCTCCATCTTTTACAACAAATTTTGCACAAGAATCCGCAACCTTCTATTATATATGTAACCAATAGAAAAAGCTGTCTTGAAACCGTGCATCAATTGGAAAGCCAAGGTTTTACTGCAACTTATTATCATGGCGGATTATCTTCCAAAGAGAAAGTAAAGCACATGAAACTTTGGATGGAAGAAAAAGTACAAGTGATTATTGCCACCAATGCGTTTGGAATGGGCATTGACAAAGCCAATGTGAAAACCATTATCCATTTGCATTTGCCACAAAACCTGGAAAACTATTATCAGGAAGCCGGTCGAGCCGGAAGAAATGGCGAGAAAGCATTTGCCGTTTTGCTCAATAATCCATCGGATATTTTACACGCCGAAGCGCAATTCCTGAGTGTTTTGCCCGATAAAGCTTTTTTGAATTTGGTGTTTGTAAAACTTTGCAATTTTTTTCAGATTGCTTATGGCGAAGGAATTGACGATCAATTCAGCTTTAATCTGAATCAGTTTTGTGCCAAATATAATTTCCCAATATTAAAAACGTATAATGCTTTGCAGTTTTTGGATAGACAAGGCGTAATTAATTTATCGCAGGAATTCTCAGAAAAAGTCAGCATTCAGTTTATCATTCCGTCGAAAGAAGTGATTCGGTATATGAGTCTGAATCCAGCTGATGAAGAAATCGTGTTGACAATTCTTCGAACCTATCCCGGGATTTATGATATGCAAACCGCTTTCAATCCAACATTGATTGCCAAGAAATCGAATAGTACTGAAAAAATTGTGCTTTCGCTTTTGCAAAAATTAAAAGAAAAACAAATCATCGATTTGATTGCCAAAAATAATGATGCCACGATTACCTTTAATGAAGTCCGTGAAGATGAGCGAACCATTAACAGAGTTTCAAAACATCTGGAAGCACAAAACAAATTAAAAACCGAACAACTCCAGGCCGTATTATATTATAGTAAGGAAACCAAAACCTGCAAACAGAAATTACTGATGCAGTATTTTGGCGAAACGATAAAAGACGATTGTGGTGTTTGCTCGTATTGCATTTCCAAAAATAAAAAGAAGCAAAATCCGGAAACGATTGCTGAAAAAATTATTGAGTTATTGAAAATGCAGGACTTCAACTCAAGAGATATTCAAAAGTTGACGAAACTTTCGAAAGACGATGTTATCTTTGCGCTTCAGAATCTTTTGGAAAACGATACGATTAGTATCAAATCAAATAATTTATATTCATTAAAATAGATACTGAAATAAATTCAGCATATATGGAAAAATTACGCATTGTTTTTATGGGAACGCCCGAATTTGCCGTTGGCATTCTGGATACAATTATCAAAAACAATTATGACGTTGTTGGTGTGATTACTGCTGCGGATAAACCTGCCGGTCGTGGCCAAAAGATTAAATATTCCGCAGTAAAAGAATATGCTTTGGAACACAACTTAAAGTTATTGCAGCCTACCAATCTTAAAGACGAAGAATTTTTAGCCGAATTAAAATCGCTTGATGCCAATCTGCAGGTTGTGGTTGCGTTTAGAATGTTGCCCGAAGTCGTTTGGAGAATGCCAAAATTAGGAACCTTTAATCTTCATGCATCGTTGTTGCCAAACTATCGTGGTGCGGCGCCAATCAATTGGGCAATTATTAATGGTGAAACAAAAACCGGAATTACTACGTTCTTTATAGATGACAAGATTGATACCGGCGCGATGATTTTGAGTGATGAAATTTCGATATCAGATAATGAAAATGCCGGGCAGTTACATGACAGTCTGATGGCACTTGGAAGTTCAACAATTGTTAAAACTTTGAAACTTATTGAAAGTGGAAATGTGCCAACAGAAATTCAAAAAGAATCGGATGAAATCAAAACAGCCTACAAACTCAATAAAGAGAATTGCAAAATCGACTGGACAAAACCGGCAACCGAAATTCACAATTTAATACGTGGGTTATCGCCATATCCATCGGCTTGGTGCTTCTTTAAAGATAATGGACAAGAATGGAATGTAAAAATCTATGAAGCGAAAATTATTTTTGAAAACCATACTTATAATATAGGTAGTATTATCACCACTAAAAAAGAAATTAAAGTTGCTGTAAAAGATGGTTTTATTCAAATTTTGAGCATTCAGTTTCCCGGGAAGAAGAAAATGCAGTCAAATGAGTTACTAAATGGCATCACTTTTTCGGAAAGAGCGCAAGCAGAATAAGGTCTCATGGCTTTTTTTGAGTAAAAAAATCGATGAAAAGCACGGGTTTATCAACAAATGAACTAAGTTATCAACAAATATTTGAAAAAAACACGAAAACGCTTGTGCAGTAAGGAATTCCTTTTAAATTTGTTATCATTAACAAAATGTTTAACCAACAATTAATAACTAACATTATGAACAAATCAGAATTAATCGATGCAATTGCAGCTGACGCTGGAGTAACAAAAGCAGCAGCAAAATTAGCTTTAGAATCATTTTTAGGTAACGTAAGCGGTACTTTGAAAAAAGGTGGAAGAGTATCTTTAGTAGGATTCGGATCTTGGTCAGTATCTAAAAGAGCTGCAAGAGATGGAAGAAACCCTCAAACTGGAAAAACTATCAAAATCGCTGCTAAGAATGTAGTTAA